>NZ_JBSGHB010000004.1:0-342478 GCF_053604195.1 Actinokineospora sp. NPDC004072
GCCCGCCTTCACCGCCTTCACGCCCAAGCGGCGTTTCGCTTAGGGGTCCCCGCGAATGCGAGTTCACCCCATCGGACCACCCACCCAAGCCGCGCCACCTAGCCGCGCCACCCAACCCGCGCCCCCCAAGCCTCGGCTCAAGGCACGGACGTGCAACTGAAGGCGGCGTGGTCAAGTGAAGGCGGCGTGGTCAAGCCAGACTCGCGAGCACCCCTCACCGCAACCCAGCCCGCCGCAACTTCCCAGTGACCGTATGCGGCAAAGCATCCACGAACTCAATCACCGAAGGCACCTTGAACCGCGCCAACCGCTCCACGCAATGCCCCCGCACAACCTCCTCATCCACCCCCTCCGCCCCCCGCACCACAACCACCTTCACCCTCTCCCCAGCCCGCTCATCCGGCACCCCCACCGCCGCCACCTCAACCACCCCCGGCAATTCAGCCACCACCTCCTCCACCTCATGCGGATAAACATTGAACCCGTTCACGATGATCAGATCCCCCACCCGGTCCACCAGGTGCAGATCCCCGTCCTCATCGAAATACCCCACATCCCCCGTCCGGAACCACCCCTCGGCATCCGGCCCATGCGCCCCATCCGGCCAATACCCGCTGAACAGATTCGGCCCCCACGCCGCGACCAGCCCGGTATCCGCATCATCGATGTAATCCCCGACGACGGACTCGTCGTCGGGCAAGCCGCCCACCGGCAGCCCGTCGCTGTCCACCAGCCGCAGCCGCACCCCCGGGATGGCCCGCCCCACCGACCCCGGCTTCGCCGCCCCGCCCACCAGCGTCGAGGTGAGCACCGGCCCGGTCTCGGTCAGCCCGTACCCCTCGTACACCGGCAGCCCGGTCTCCGCGCGGAACAGCGCCGCCGTCCGGGCGTCGAGCGGCGCCGCGCCCGAGGTGCACAGCCGCAGCGTCGCCAGCGACTCCCCGAGCCGGTCGGCCCCGGCTGCCGTGAGCGCCGCGTACATCGCGGGCACCCCGATGAACACCGTGACCCGGTACCGCGAGCACAGCTCCAGCACCGGGTCCACCGCGAACTTGTCGAGCAGGACCGCCGTCGCCCCCGTCGCCGCCACCTGCCACAGCCCGGACAGGCCGTAGGCGTGCGACATCGGGATCGTCAGCAGGACGCGGTCGGTGGCGGCGACCGGCCTGGGGCGCAGCTCGCCGAGCTGGGCGGCGTTGGCCAGCAGGGCCCGGTGCGACAGCATCACCCCGCGCGGCTCGCCGCCGGTGCCCGAGGTGTAGGCGAGCACCGCCAGGTCCTCGCCGCCGCCCACCGGCTCGACCGGGTCGGCAGACCCGACGGCGGGGTCGAGGGCGGGGTCGACCGGGGTGACGCCGGGGAGGTCGCCGAAGCCGAGGGCGGCGCCGCTGTGGGCGAGCATGCGCTCGACCTCGCGCGGGGCCGCGTCCATGCCGACGGGGACGGCGACGCCGCCCGCGCGGAGGGTGGCGTAGAGGGCGACGGCGAACGCCGCGCCGGTCGGCAGGCGCAGGGCGACGCGGTCGCCGCGGGTCAGCCCGGCGTCGAGCAGCCTGCAGGCGCAGGCGTTGACCGCGTCGTCCACCTGCCGCCAAGTGAGTGATACCGCTGAGGAGGCATCGATAAGCGCTGCATGAAGGGGTACTTTCGCGCTCGCCTCCGCGACCGGGTCGGCGAGATTGCCGGTGGGCAGTCCATCCATCGTTTCCCTCACGTCATCGAGTCACAAGGAGATCGCGAAAGACGATCACAGTGTGGCATGGGTCACCCGCGTCACGGGGGACCGGTAGCCGCGTCCCCACCCCGAGGGCCTCACACCGGTCACACCTACTTAGAAGTAACTAACGCGCGTAAGCTGCGCAGACCACGTCGAGGGAGAGTGCGCCTGCCCGATGACCCGCCAGACGCGCCCGTCGCAGGCATCCGCCGTGCCGATGGCCCGGTCCGCCGAGGACCGGGCCGCTGACATGCGCGAGCCGGAGCCGGGCGACGCCTGGGACCTGGTGCGGGCGGCCCAGGGCGGGGACACCGTGGCCTTCGGCGAGCTCTACGACCGCTACGTCGACATCGTCTTCCGCTACGTCCTGTTCCGCGTCGGCGACCGGGAGCTGGCCGAGGACGTCACCAGCGAGACCTTCCTGCGCGCGCTGCGGCGGATCACCAGCGTCAGCTACCAGGGCCGCGACGTCGGCGCGTGGTTCGTGACCATCGCCCGCAACCTCGTGCTCGACCATGTCAAGTCCAGCCGGTTCCGGCTGGAGGTGGCCACCCCGGAGATCCGCGACTCCGAGCGCGTGGAGGCCGGGCCCGAGCAGCAGGTGATGTCCAAGGTCACCCGGGAGGCGCTGCTGGCCTGCGTCGACCAGCTCGGCGACGACCAGCGCGAGTGCATCGTGCTGCGCTTCCTGCAGGGCCTGACGGTCGCCGAGACCGCCAGGGTGATGAACCGCAACGAGGGCGCGGTGAAGGCCCTGCAGCACCGGGCCGTGCGGCGGCTGGCGCAACTGCTGCCGAACGAGATCAGGTAGCGGGCGAGGCGATACCGTCGACGCCGTAACCCCGGATGCGCGAAGCTCGTTTTCACTGGGCGGGAACGACACGAGTCGGAGTGGGATGTGCGCAGCGACGGCCCCGGACAACGCGAGGCGGACGGCGGTGAACCGGCCGAGGACGCCGTCCGCGCCCTGCTCGCCGAGCTGGCGCCGCTGACCGCACCCGACCCCGCCGAGCGCTCCCGCATGCGCGAGCGCGTGCTCGCCGGGCTGAACAAGCCCGCACCGGCGCCGCGCACCCCGAGCCCCCGCCCGCCCCGGGCAGGCCGGGCCCCGCGCGGCCGCCGCGCCGGGGCCGCGGCCCGGCCCGCCGACGAGCCGGGAGCGGGCCTGCGCGCCCGCGGCCGCTTCGCGGTGGCCGCGGTGGCCGTGCTCGCCCTGGTGTTCTCCCTGGCCGGGATGAGCCTGCTGCTGGCCCGCGACGCCCTGCCCGGCGACCCGCTCTACGGGGTCAAGCGCACCGGCGAGGCCGCATCGCTCGGGCTGACCTTCGGCGACGAGGACCGGGCCTTCAAGCACCTGGAGTTCGCCACCGACCGCGTCACCGAGCTGGAGACGCTGACCCGCCGCTACGCCGACCCGGCCGACGCGCCGACCCGCTCCTACCTGGCGGCGCTGACCGACTTCGACCACGACGCCGCCGCGGGCTCGCGGGCGATGATCGCCGTGGCCACCGCGGGCCGCGGCGCGCTGCTGCGCACGCTGGGCGAGTGGGCGCAGGCCCAGCGGCTGCGGCTGGGCGCGCTGCGGCTGCCGGTCGACGCGCTCACCCCGCGCGCGGTCTCGACCGCCCTGCTGGAGCGCATCGCGGCCCGGGCGGGCGAGCTGTCCGCGCGGCTGGCCTGCGCCCAGGTCACCTCCGGCGGCGTCGACGACGTGGGCGCGCTGCCCGCGACCACGCCGTGCGCGCCCACCCCCGCCCCGGGGACGCCCGCGCCCACGACGGCCCCCGGCGCCCCGGCCCCCACCGACCACCCCGGACAGACCCTCGACGACCCGACGACCCCGGGTCAGCCGGAGCCGACCGGGCCGACGACCACCCCGACCGAGCCGCTGCCGCCGCCGACCACGACCCCGGGGGCCACGACGACGGTGGACCCCAACCCGCCGCTGCCGCTGCCGACGATCGGGGTCCCCGGGCTCATCCCCGGCCTCGGCCAGCCGTAGCCCGGTCCGCTTCCCAGCGCGGCGCGGCGTCGAATCGCTACGCTGTTGTCCAGGTTGGCGGGTGCTGTGAGATCGCCATGAGCAGGGAGGCCGCGGTGTCGTCGCTGAGGCGGGGGGAGCAACGCCGGGAGCTGGCGCGGCTGGCCGAGGAGGCGGGCCAGGCCAGCGCCGAGGCGGCCGTCGCGCTGGAGCGGGTGGACACCGTCGACGCGCCCGTCGACCTGACCGCGGCCGCGTTCTTCGACGTCGACAACACGATGATGATGGGCGCGTCGATCTTCCACTTCGCCCGCGGCCTGGCGGCGCGCAAGTTCTTCACCAACGCCGACCTCGCCCGCTTCG
Source organism: Actinokineospora sp. NPDC004072 (assembly GCF_053604195.1). Classification (NCBI taxonomy): domain Bacteria; kingdom Bacillati; phylum Actinomycetota; class Actinomycetes; order Pseudonocardiales; family Pseudonocardiaceae; genus Actinokineospora; species Actinokineospora sp. NPDC004072. Next base: position 4,062 of record NZ_JBSGHB010000004.1, read on the forward strand.
CCTGGCAGCAGATGATGTTCCGGGTGGGCGGCAAGGAGAGCGTCGAGGGCATCCGCAACCACCGCGAGCAGGCGCTGTCCTTTGTGGCCGGACACTCGGTCGCCGAGCTGGTCGAGCTGGGCGAGGAGATCTACGACGAGGTGATGGCCGACCGGATCTGGCCGGGCACCCGGGCGCTGGCCCAGATGCACCTGGACGCGGGCCAGCGGGTGTGGCTGGTGACCGCGACGCCGGTCGAGCTGGCCACCATCATCGCCCGCCGCCTCGGCCTGACCGGCGCGTTGGGCACGGTGGCCGAGAGCGTGGACGGCATCTTCACCGGCAAGCTGGTCGGGGAGATGCTGCACGGCCCGGCCAAGGCGCACGCGGTGCGCTCGCTGGCCGCCCGGGAGGGCCTGGACCTGCGCCGCTGCACCGCCTACTCCGACTCGGCCAACGACGTGCCGATGCTGTCGGTGGTCGGCACCGCGGTCGCGGTGAACCCCGACGGCGCCCTGCGCGACGCCGCGCGCAAGCGGGGCTGGGAGATCCGCGACTTCCGCACCGGCCGCAAGGCCGCCAAGATCGGCGTCCCGTCGGTCCTGGGCGCGGGCGCGGTGGCGGGCGCGGTGGCCGCGGGATTGGCCTACCGGCGCCGGACGGCCTGATGAACCCGGTGGCGCTGGCGGCCCGCTTGGCCTTCTCCCGCGCCGCCACCTGGGGGCTGGCCGCAGGCGGGGACCGCGTGGCCCGGCTGTCGGCGGCCCCGTGGCGGGCCGACCCGTACCGCACGTACGCCGACCTGCGCTCGGGGCCCGCGGTCTACCGCAGCCGGGTGGGCATGGCGGCGGTGTCCTCGCACGAGCTGTGCCACCAGGTGCTGCGCGACCGCCGCTTCGGCGTGCGCACCGCGGACGGGTCGCAGCCGGAGCCGTTCACCGCGACGCCGCTGCCCGCCGACCACCCCGCGACGCCGACCTTCCTGGAGCTGGACCCGCCCGAGCACACCCGGCTGCGGGCGCTGGCCCGGCCCGCGTTCGCCCCGGGCCGCATCGAGGGCTACCGCGCGGGCGTGCAGAAGACGACCGACCGCCTGCTGGACGCCGCGCTGGCCCGGCCGCGCTTCGACCTCGTCGCCGACTTCGCCGCCCCGCTGCCGATCGCGGTGATCAGCGACCTGATGGGCGTCCCGGACGTGGACGCGGCCCGGTTCGCCCACTACGGCCGGGTGCTGGGCGGGGCGCTCGACGGCGTGCGGACGCTGCGGCACGCCCGCGCCCTGCGCGCGGCGACCGGCGCGCTGCGGGAGCTGTTCACCGGGCTGGTCGACCGCAGGCGCCAGACGCCGGGCGAGGACGTCATCAGCACCCTGGCGCAGGCCGACATCTCCGCCGACGCCCTGGTCGCCACCTGCGAGCTGCTGCTGATCGCCGGATTCGAGACGACCACGAACCTCATCGCGAACGCGGTCTGGACCCTCTCCCGGCGCCCGGCGCTGTGGGAGCGGCTGCGGGCGGAGCCGGAGCTGACCCCGGCCGTCGTCGAGGAGGTCCTGCGGTACGAGCCGCCGGTGCAGATGACCGTGCGGGTGCCGCACGAGGACGTGGAGCTGGCCGGGCACCGCGTCCGCAAGGACACCTCCGTCGTGGTGCTCACCGCGTCGGCGGGCCGCGACCCCGCGGCCTTCGCCGACCCCGACGCCTTCGACCCCGACCGCCCCCGGGAGAAGGACCACCTGGCCTTCTCCAGCGGCATCCACTACTGCCTCGGCGCCCCGCTGGCGCGGCTGGAGGCCGACGTGGCCATCCGGGCGCTCGCGGCCCGGCTGCCCGCCCTGCGGGTCGCGGCGCGGCCGTCCTGGCGGCCGACCACGGTGATCCGCGGCCTGACGGCCCTGCACCTGCTGACCTGACGCCGCGGCGCCCGCCCCCGGTCCGGGGACGGGCGCCGCGATGCGTCTCGCCGACCTACTTCTTCAGCTTGCGACGCTGGACTCGCGTCTTGCGCAGCAGCTTGCGGTGCTTCTTCTTGGACATGCGCTTGCGGCGCTTCTTGATGACCGAGCCCATTGGCGTCCTTAGCTGTCGTCGTGGGTGGAACGGGTGCCGGGCGCTGAAGGTGCGGGCACGTCACCGACGCGCGCCAAAACACCAGGCACAACGGACGTCCAGGGTACCCGGTTGGGCCGCGGCGGCGTCATCCGGCGTCGAAGTACGCCTTCTCCAGGTAGTCGTGAACCGCCTTCTCGGGCACCCGGAACGACTTGCCGACCCGCACCGCGGGCAGCTCACCGCCGTGGACCAGCCGGTACACCGTCATCTTCGAGACCCGCATCATCGTGGCGACCTCGGCCACCGTCAGGAACTGCACCGGCGCGATGGCCGGATCTCGCTTGTTCGCAGACATCATGGTTCACCGCGTCCTTAACCGCGCGTCGCGCCGCCGGCTTCCCCACCGGCGGATTCGACGCGCACGTGCTCTCCCGAGGGTAGCGGGACACCTGTGACCAGTGCGACGGCGCGGGCCGGGAATGCGGCAAGGTGCAGCCGGTTGGGTCAGTCCCGCTCCTGGGCGCGGCCCAGCTCCTGGGAGCGGTCCCGGGCGGCCTCGATGGCCGCCAGCAGGGCGGCGCGCACGCCGTGGCGCTCCAGCTCGCGGATGGCCATGATCGTCGTCCCGGCCGGGGAGGTCACCGCCTCGCGCAGGGTGACCGGGTGCTCGCCGGTCTCGGCCAGCATCGCCGCCGCGCCCACCGCCGACTGCACGATCAGCTTCTCGGCGACCGCGCGCGGCAGGCCGAGCAGGATGCCCGCGTCGATCATGGCCTCGACCAGGTAGAAGAAGTACGCCGGACCGGACCCCGACAGCGCGGTCACCGCGTCCTGCTGGGACTCGGGCACCCGCGCGACCTTGCCGACCGCGCTCAGCAGCTCCTCCACGACCGCCAGGTGCTCGGGGCCTGCGTGCCTGCCCGGGGAGATGGCGCTCATCGCCTCGCCGACGAGCATCGGGGTGTTCGGCATGACCCGCACCACCGGCACGCCCTCGGGGAGCCTGCGCTCGAACAGGGCCGTCGGCAGGCCCGCGCACAGCGACACCACCAGCGTCTGCCTGCCGACCACCCCGGCCAGCTCGTCCAGCAGCGGCTCGATGTCCTGCGGCTTGACGGCCACCACCAGCACGTCGGCGGTCTTGGCCGCGGTGGCCACGTCCGCGGCGCGGATGCCGTAGGTGGCCGTCAGCTGCGCCGCGCGGTCGCCGTGGCGCTCGGTGAACAGCAGGTCGTCGGCGCTGCGCCCGGCGTGCAGCAGGCCCGAGAGCAGGGCCTCGCCGATCTTTCCCGCGCCCAGCACCGCCACAGTCGTCATGGCGCAAAGGCTAGTGGCACGGCCCGTCGCCGGGCCGTGCCGGGGAGCCCCCCGATCGGGTCACGCCATCGCCGAGAGGGCCAGCTGCCTGGCCTGGCACACCAGCCGCCCGGTCGCGTCGACCACGGTGGCGTCGGAGTCGAACCACATGCCGTGCACGGCCCGGGACTCGACCTGGATGCGCAGCCAGCCGGGCGCGGGCCGGGAGCGCAGGTGGGCGGTCAGCTGCACCGTCGGCGACCAGCCGAGCCTGCCCAGGTTGAACGTGACCGGCATCGAGATGTCGCCTGCCACCAGCGCGAACAGCGGGTCGGGGTGCTCGCCGCGCGGGCGGGCCCACAGCCGCAGCCGCAGCGGGTCGCCGACGTGCCCGTGCAGGAACCCCGCGCCGTTGGGGTCCAGCCGCACGTCGCAGCCCGCGGTCAGCTTGAACACCGCCGCCGCGGGCAGGGTGGCCAGGTCCACGGCGTTGCCGGGCGGCTCGGCGGGCTGGTTGGGCAGGTCGCTCCAGGCCGCCCGCTCGCGCGGGAGCCTGCCGGTGGTCACCATCGCCTCGACGCACGGCCCGCCGCTCTGTTCCAAGTGGACGGACACGACCGTGGTGCGGCGGCCCGCCTTGCGCACGTCGGTGCGCAGCAGGACCGGGCCGACGCCGGGCGGGCGCAGGAACTGCGCGCTCACCGCGAGCGGGTCGACCAGCGGGGTGCCCGCGCTGTGCGCGGCCACCGCGGCCCTGGCCATCAGGGCCAGCAGGAAACCCCCGTGCGGACGCCCCCCAACCGTCCAGGACGCGGGCAGGTCGGCGGTGAACGTGCCGTCCCCGAGCGCCCGCACCCTGGTCGCCGCGGCGAACGCTCCTCCGGCAGGCGCCTGCCCGCCCACCCGCACGTCGCCGGGTCCAGCAGCACTACTCATGAGCCACAGCCTGCCACGCCGGGTGGGCGGGTTTGGCCTTGCAGGGCCGGAAAGCGACCTCAGTTCCGACTGGCGAGCGCACGCAGGAAGAACATCGTGTTCGCCGGGCGCTCGGCCATGCGCCGCATGAGGTAGCCGTACCACTCGCCGCCGTAGGGCACGTACACCCGCACGGTGTGGCCGAGCTGAGCCAGACGGAGCTGCTCCTCCGGGCGGATGCCGTAGAGCATCTGGAACTCGAAGGAGCCCGGCTTGCGGCCGTAGGACTCGGCACGCTCGGAGATGATCCGGACCATGCGCGGGTCGTGGGTGGCGAACATCGGGTAGCCGTCGCCGGACAGCAGCGCGTTGACGCAGCGGACGTAGCTCAGGTCGGTCTCCGCGCCCGGGGCGTAGGCGACCGACTCCGGCTCGGCGTAGGCGCCCTTGCACAGCCGCACGCGCGAACCCGAGGACGCCAGCGCGGTGGCGTCGTCGAGGGTGCGGCGCAGGTACGACTGGAGCACCGCGCCCACCCACGGCCACGTCCCGCGCAGCTCGCCCAGGATGCGCAGGGTGGAGTCGGTGGTGGTGTGGTCCTCCATGTCCAGGGTCACCGTGGTGCCCGCGGCCTCGGCGGCCCGGCAGATGCGCTGGGCGTTGGTCAGGGCCATCTCCTCGTCGAGGAGCTGGCCCACCGCCGAGAGCTTGACGCTGACCTCGGCGCGGTCGCTGAGGCCCTCGGCATGCAGCTGGGAGAGCAGGTCCTCGTACGCGCGCACGGTGTACTCGGCCAGCGCGGCGTCGGTGGTGTCCTCGCCGAGGTAGTCCAGGGTCACGGCGAGTCCGTCGGCCACCAGCCGCCGGGTCACGGCGACGGCGTCCGCGGTGGTCTCGCCCGCGACGAAGCGGCGGACCACGTCCCGGCTGACGGGCGCGGTGGCGACCGCCTTGCGGATGGCCCCGTTCTTGGCGGCGGCCAGGATGATCGAGCGCATCGGGTTCACGTCCGAAGGGTACGACCACCCCGTTCCCGGTTGCCGATCCACTATGGGTTCATCCTACGTTTATGGCCCAGATGGGCTCGGGCGAAGCGCAGCGACTCGGCTAGGGCCGTGCGCCGATCGGCGGCCGTGCGGGCCCGCCTTGTGTTCACCTCCAGCACGACCTGACCGGCGAAACCCGAGGTCACGAGGGTGTCGAGCACCTGGGCGCAGGGCTGGGAGCCGCGGCCGGGCACCAGGTGCTCGTCCTTGCCCAGCGTCGTCCCGTCAGCCAGGTGCAGGTGTGTCAAGCCGGTGCCCATCCTGCGGACGAGCCCCATCGCGTCCACCCCGGACGCCGCCGTGTGCGACAGGTCGAGGGTGTAGTGGCGGTGGCCGACGACCGTGGGGTCGGTCGACGGGCGGAACGCCGAGACGACCGCGCGCCCGCGGCGGACCGGGAACATGTTCTCCACCGCGACGGCGACCTCGCCGGTGTCCTCCAGCTCCGCGACCAGGTCCGGGAAGGCGTCGGCGTAGCGGCGCTGCCAGCGGAACGGCGGGTGCACCACGACCGTCGGCGCGCCCAGCTCGCGGGCGGCGTCCACCGCCTTGCGCAGCCGGGTCTCCGGGTCCGGCGACCACACCCGCTGGGTGATCAGCAGGCACGGCGCGTGCACGGCCAGCACGGGCACCCCGGTGCCGCGCACCTGCCTGCGCAGCCCGGCCACGTCCTGGCTCAGCGGGTCGGCCCAGACCATGACCTCCACGCCGTCGTAGCCCAGCTCGGCGGCGGTGGTGAAGGCCGTGGCCGCGGTGCGCGGCCACACCGACGCCGTGGACAGGCCGACCGGGACCGTCAATGCCCGATGATCAGCAGCGCCGCCGGGGACACGGTGACGACCAGCCCCACCAGCACGGCCAGGATCGTGGTGTTGAGGTCCTCGGCCCGGCGGATCTTGCGGACGATGAACACCAGCCCGGCGATCACCAGCACCGCGGCGACCAGCGCGGCCACCGGCTGGAAGCCCCACAGCCAGTTGAAGCCCAGCCAGACCGCGGCTCCGCCGACCACGCCGAGCGCGAGCTGGGCGATCATGGTCAGCCACGCCTTGGCAGGCGAGACCTCCTCCTCGTCCGGCTCGTCGTCCTCGGTCAGCTCGTCGAGGTCGGCGAAGCCGTCGAGCTCGTCGTCGGCGGGCGGGGACTCCAGGTCGTCGTGGGCGGTGTAGCCGTCGAAGCGGCGCGCGGCCTTGTCGTCGAAGCCCTCGTGCTCCTCCAGGAACTCCGGCGGCGGGGCCTGCGGGTCGATCTCGGTCTGCGCCGAGTCGCCGGGGAAGTCCCCGGGCCGCACCGGCCTGCTGACCTCCGTCGCCGGGCCCGACGGCGGCAGCGGCGGCTTGGCCAGCTGCTGGGACGGCTGCGGGAACGGCTTGGGCAGCTGCTGGGAGGGCTGCGGCGGCAGCGGGGCGGGCAGCTGCTGGGACGGCGGGGCGACCGGGAGCTGCTGCGCGGTCTGCTGCGCCGGGTGGGCGACCTGCTGGACCGGCAGCGGCTGCGACGGCTGCGGCTTGGGCAGCGGCCCGGACGGCTGCTTGGGGCCGCCCGCGGGCGGCGCGGGCGGCGGCGGGATCGGCTTGGGGGCCCGCTGCGGCATCCGCGAGCCGCCCGGCGCGCGGCGGGGCAGCGCGCCCGTGCCGCGCCCGTTCGGCGGCGGGTCGTCGTCGGGGTCGTCGAGGGCGGGGATGCCGCGCTGGGTGCCCTCCAGGGCCGCGGCGACGCGGCGCGGCGGGGCCGCGGGCGGCTCGGGCCGCCGCTCCGGGGGCAGCGCGCGCGGCGGCGCCTCGGCGGCGGGCTCGTCGGGCTGCCTGCGCCTGCGCGCCGAGGGCGGCACCCTGGGCAGCTGCTCGGTCATCGGCTCCGGCGCGTCCGGCCGGGGGGCGCGGCGCGGCGGCGGCTGCTGCTCGGCCTGCTGCGGCGGCGCGGCCCGGCGGCCGGGCCTGGCCTGCCGGTGCGAGGTGCGCGTCGGCGGCTCCTGGTCGTCGCGCACGACCGGCAGCTCGCCGCTGTCGGACATGACCCGCTCGATGATCGCCTGGGGCGCGGTGTCCGAGACGTCGTCCGGCCTGCGTCGCCGCCTCCTGGGCGCGCCGCCTTCCGAGCTGCCGCCGTACTTGGCCAGCAGCTCGGCCACGGTGCGCTGCTGCGTGCGCTCCGACCCGCCTTCGTGACTCATCCACTCCACCGTGCCCCGTGTGGGCCCCATCCGTCCAGTGCGCGCACGGCCAACGGACGGCCACGCGCGGGCAGCGGCGATCTCCACTTCACCGCCCATGCCGTTCGGATAGTCTGCTATCCGCCGTTCGTCTGGTCCAGCCGCCTCAGGATGACGCCTTCGCGCAGGGCCCACGGCCCGATCTCCAACTCGGGGAGTGACAACGCTCGCATCGTGGCCTGCGCCACAAGCGCGCCCGCGACGAGCTGGTGCGCCCGGGCCGCGCCCACCCCCTCCAGCTCGGCGAGGTCGGCCGCCGACATCCGGGAGACGAACGCCAGCAGCTGGCGCAGTCCGGCCTCGGTGAGCACCCGCCGCACCCGCGGCCCGGCCGACGACGGCGCCGCCCCGGTCAGCCGCGCCAGCGTCCGGAACGTCTTGGACGTGGCCACGGCCCGGTCCGGCCTGCCGTGCTTGGCCAGCTTCCTGGCCACCGGGTCCAGCTGCTCGGCGAGCCAGTCGACGGTGGCGTCGATCTCCGCGCGCGGCGGCGGGTCGGCGGTGAACCGGGTGCGGGTCACCCGCCCGGCGCCGATCGGCACCGACAGGGCCGTGTCCGGGTCCTCGTCGACCCCCATGGCCAGCTCCAGCGAGCCGCCGCCGATGTCGAGGACCAGCAGGTTGCCCGCCGACCAGCCGTACCAGCGGCGGGCGGCCAGGAACGTCAGCCTGGCCTCGTCCTCCCCGGAGAGCACCCGCAGCTCGACCCCGGTCTCGGCGGCCACCCTGGCCAGCACCGCGGGGGCGTTGGACGCCTCGCGCACCGCCGAGGTGGCGAAGGCCATCAGCTCCTCGCAGCCCAGCCGCTTGGCCGACGCCTTCGCCGCGGCGACCGCGGCCACCAGGTCGTCGGCGCCGGACTTGGCCAGCTCCCCGGAGCGGGTGATCCGCTCGGCCAGCCGCAGCACGGTCTTCTCCGAGCGGGTGGGCGTGGGGTGCGCCCCGCGGTGGGCGTCCACCACGAGCAGGTGGACGGTGTTGGAGCCGACGTCGAGCACGCCCAGGCGCATCAGGACTCGAACTTGTAGCCGAGCCCGCGCACGGTCACCAGGTGCCGGGGCGATGCGGGGTCCGGCTCGATCTTCGAGCGCAGCCGCTTGACGTGCACGTCGAGGGTCTTGGTGTCGCCGACGTAGTCCGCGCCCCACACCCGGTCGATGAGCTGGCCGCGGGTGAGCACCCGGCCGACGTTGCGCAGCAGGTACTCCAGCAGGTCGAACTCCTTCAGCGGCAGCGCCACCTCGGTCCCGTCGACGGTCACCACGTGCCGCTCGACGTCCATGCGCACCGGGCCCGCCGCGAGCACCTGGGGCAGCAGCTCGTCGCCCGCGGCCTCCCCGCCGCGGCGCAGCACCGCGCGCACGCGGGCGATCAGCTCGCGGGCGGAGTAGGGCTTGGTCACGTAGTCGTCGGCGCCCAGCTCCAGGCCGACCACCTTGTCGATCTCGCTGTCCCGGGCGGTCACCATGATCACCGGCACGGTGGAGCGCTGGCGCAGGGCCTTGCAGACGTCGGTGCCGCTCATGCCGGGCAGCATGAGGTCCAGCAGCACGATGTCGGCGCCGTTGCGGTCGAACTCCTCCAGCGCCTGCTGGCCGGTGGCGGCGACGGCCGCGGTGAAGCCCTCCTTGCGCAGCAGGAAGGCCAGGGGGTCGGCGAAGGACTCCTCGTCCTCGACGATGAGCACTCTGGTCATGCCGTTCCTCCAGGATCGGTGCCGTGGCCATCCGCGGGGGGCGGGACCGCCGTCGACGGGACTGCGGCCGGGGGCGGCGCCCCGGCCCGGACGGGCTCGGCCTCGGGCGGGTCGAGGTGCGCGGGGATGCGCAGGGTGAAGGTCGACCCGAGGCCGGGCTTGCTCCACAGGGTCACCTCGCCGCCGTGGTTGGCCGCGACGTGCTTGACGATGGCCAGGCCGAGGCCGGTGCCGCCGGTGGCCCGGGAGCGGGCCTTGTCGACCCGGTAGAACCGCTCGAAGACGCGCTGCTGCTCGTCCTCAGCGATGCCGATGCCGCGGTCGGTCACCGCGATCTCGACGAAGCCGCCCTCCTGCTTGCGGCTCACCGACACCGGGCTGCCCGGCGGCGAGTAGGCCAGGGCGTTGTCGAGCAGGTTGGACAGCGCGGTGACCAGCAGGGTGCGGTCGCCGTCGACCAGGAAGCCGGAGTCGGCGTCGGTGGCGATGTCGATGCCGGTGGAGTCCATCGCCAGCCGGGCCCGGCCCAGCGCCTCGCGGACCACGGCGTCGACCTCGACGGCGTGCATCTCGGGCAGCCGCTCGGCCCCTTGCAGGCGCGACAGCGCGATCAGCTCGGTGACCAGCTTGCCGAGCCGGTTGGCCTCGTGCAGGACCTTGGTGGTGAACCGGCGGACCTCGACCGGGTCGTCGGCGGCGTCGAGCACCGCCTCGGCCAGCAGCGCCATCGCCCCGACCGGGGTCTTGAGCTCGTGGCTGACGTTGGCCACGAAGTCGCGCCGGGTGGCCTCCAGCCGCACGGCCTCGGACTGGTCGTCGGTCTCGACCACGGTGAACCCGTCGCCGAGCGGGCGGACCTCGCCCAGCACCGCCTCGGGCCCCCGCCGCCCCCGCGACTCCAGCGGGGCGAGGTCGACCTCGACCGGCTCACCGGTCTCGCGCACCAGCTCGGCGGCCTTGCGCGCCCGCGGGTCGGCCTGGTTGGACCGCACGACGCCGAGTTCCTCGGCGCGCGGGTTGTGGATGACGACATCGCCGAAGTGGTTGAGCACGACCACCCCGGTCCGGCTGGCCGCCACGATGCGGCCGAGCAGTTCGGCGACGGTGGGGCCGGGCGGTCTCCGGGGGTTGCGGGCCCGGGTGCGGGCGATCGAGAAACCGGCGAACAGGCCGATCAGCAGGGCGCCGATCGACAGTGCGAGGCAGACCGGTGCGGTCACGGGGGGATCGTAAGCAGGAGATGCGGGGGTTGGACCAGTCTGATTGGGCGTTCAGTGACTGTGCTGACATCTCCCAGCCACTTGTTCCCCGATCAGTTGATTCCAGTTCACCTGATCGTGTCCCAGGTGGGGGCAAGAAATTCACTGGACAGCCCGAACGCCTGTTCGATAGCGTTCTCTTGTGGGGGCTAGCCCCCGGGCCGGGCGGGGTCTGCCTTCTGGCCCCTGCCATGGGGTACCGATTGGCCCGTAGTGCGCGATTGGACGGCGGTCGTCCGAATTGGTCGGGACGGCAGGGCTGTCCTGATTGACCGGTGTGCCCGGGCTGGGCGGCGGGGACGGCGGTGGGCCGTCCCCGCGCGGGGTCAGCGGCCCTGGTTGGCGACGGCGGCCGCGGCGGCTTCGGCGGCGGCCGGGTCGAGGTACTGGCCGCCGGGGGTCTTCGGGGTCAGGTCCTCGTCGAGGTCGTAGCGCAGCGGGATGCCGGTGGGGATGTTGAGCTTGCTGATCGCCTCGTCGGAGATGCCGTCGAGGTGCTTGACCAGGGCGCGCAGGGAGTTGCCGTGGGCGGCGAGCAGGACGGTGCGGCCCGCGCGCAGGTCGGGCGCAATCTCGGCCTCCCAGTACGGGATCAGCCGGGCCACGACGTCCTTCAGGCACTCGGTCCTGGGCAGCGCGTCGCCGAGGTGGGCGTAGCGCGGGTCGCCGTCCTGGGCGAACTCGCTGCCGGGCTCGATCGGTGGCGGCGGGGTGTCGTAGGAGCGGCGCCAGAGCATGAACTGCTCCTCGCCGAACTCCTCCAGCGTCTGCTTCTTGTTCTTGCCCTGCAGCGCGCCGTAGTGGCGCTCGTTGAGCCGCCAGTCCCGCTTGACCGGGATCCAGTGCCGGTCGGCCGCGTCGAGGGCGTAGTAGGCCGTGGAGATGGCCCGCCGCTGCAGCGAGGTGTGGACGATGTCGGGCAGCACCCCGGTCTCTTTGAGCAACTCGCCGCCGCGGATGGCCTCGGCGACGCCCTTCTCCGACAGCGGGACGTCCACCCAGCCGGTGAACAGGTTCTTCGCGTTCCACGTGCTCTCGCCGTGGCGGAGCAGCACCAGGGTTCCGATTCCCATGGGTGGCAAGCCTGCCAGATGCCGACCGAGAGCGATCGGCCGCGAAAGTGGCGAACACCACTCATCGGTAACACCACCGTCCGCGCGGCCCGTTCACCCGTCCGCGTTGGGCCGAACGGCCCAGAACGGCAGGCTCGCCACCACTCGGACTCACTCGTTCGAGTGGCTAACGGTGTCTGCCCGAACGAGCGCAGCGACCGAAAGTTGCGGGAGCCCGGCTTATCGAGATCAAAAAGTTACCTACGGAGAGCTATATTCCCTTTCGGGGTAATCGCCGGCCTTGTGCTGGTGACCCGGGTCTGACAAGTTGGGCCGCAGCCGACCGGGCCGGCTCCCACGCACTCCCTGGCCCGGCAGGCGGCACAGTGCGGCCCGCGCCCCCTGCCGGACCGCACGCCCCGCCCGGTCTGCAGGGTGCCCCCCGCCTGGCAGGCCGGCCGGGAAGGCCGCGGGGCGGTTCACCGCCGCGACTCCCCCTCGCCGAACCGCCCCGCGCCGTCGCCGCTTCAGGCCGCGGTCCTGCGCCGCCGCCGCGGCCGCACCCACCGCAGCCAGACCCCCGCCAGCGTCGCGCCGACCAGCACCAGGAACGGCAGCAGCCGGGCGATCCCGTGGCCGAGGTAGGTCAGCAGGTCGGTGAACTCGTCCCACCCGTCGGCGAAGGCGTCGCCCAGCCCCTCCTCCTCGTGGTCGCGCACGGTCACCGGGCCCGCCTCGCGCAGGCTCAGCGCGACCGTGGAGACCGCGACCTGGCCCGACAGGGTCTCGCGCCGCTTGAGCAGCGACTCCAGGTCCGCCTCGCGCCGGGTCACCTCGGCCTCGATGCGCACGACCTCGTCGATCGAGGTGGCCTTGGCGAGCAGTGCGCGCACCCGGTCGACGCTGGCCCGCTGCGTGGCGATGCGGCTCTCCACGTCCACCAGCTGCTCGGTCACGTCGGTCGCGGTCTGCGCGCTGCGCGTGACCGTGCCGAGCTTCGCCACCTCGGCCATGACCCGGTCGAGCTGGTCGGACGGCACGTGCAGGGTCATCGTGGCGTAGCCGCCGCTGTGCTCCTGGTCGCCGGTGTAGCCGCCGACCCCGGTGACGATCTGGCGGGCCTGGGCCACCGCGTCGCTGAGCACGGGCACGCTCAGGCTGATCGACGCCGAGCGGATCAGCTTGCGCTCCACGCCCGGCTGCTCGATCCGCGCGACCTCCCCGCTGGGGGCCGGCTCGGCCTCGCCAGCGGAGTCCGACGCCCCCTCCCGCGCCGATCCCCCGCCGCTCTCGGCCTTGGTGGGCGCGGCGGGCGCGTAGGCGGCCGAACCGGAGTCCGACGCGCTGCAGCCCGCCACCCCCACCGCGGCCAGCAGCAGCGCGGCCAGCAACCGATTCCTGATCATGTGGCGTCCCCTCCCGTGGTGTCCCCATGCAGACGGACGCCCGGGGAGGCCGCGTTGCCAGTTGCCGGTTACGACTCGGACTCGGTCGGCTTCAGCAGGTGCTCGAAGGCGCGGAGGTTGGCCAGCGACTCCCCGCGCGAGACGCGCCAGTCGTACTCGCGGCGGATCGCGGTGGCGAAGCCGATCTCCAGCAGCGTGTTGAAGTCGCCGTCGGCGGCCTCCAGGACCTGGCCGAGCAGCCGGTCGAGCTCGTCGGCGGTCACCGACTCCAGCGCGGTGCGGCCGACGAGGTGGATGTCGCCCGCCTTGTCGACGGTGTAGGCGACGCCGTAGAGGCGCGCGTTGCGCCGCAGCAGGAAGCGGTAGACGTCTTCGTGCGCCTCATCGGGGTTGCGGCAGACGAACGCCTCGACCAGCAGCGCGTGCTGGGTGACGATCAGCCAACAGTTCGTCTGCTGCTTGCGGGTGCCCGGCAGGGTCACCAGGTACCGGCCCGGCTCGGGGCTGTCGTAGGCGAGCTCGCGCTCGTCGAGGGTGCTGCGGATCAGGGCGTCGAGATCGGTCACACCGCAACTTCAGCACGGGCCAGGGAGTGCCGCAGCGCCTGGTCGGCCGAGGCGTAGGCGTGCAGCAGGGCCTCGGTGGTGCGGTCCCAGGAGAACTGGCGGGCGTGGCGCACCGCGCCCTCGGCCAGCGCCGCGCGGGCCCGCGGGGCGACCAGGCCGGACAGCGCCGCGGCCCAGTCCGCGGTGCGGTGGCCGTCGACCAGCAGCCCGGAGACCCCGTGCGCGACCGCGACGGGCAGCCCGCCGACCGCGGCGGCCACGACCGGCGTGCCGCACGCCTGGGCCTCCACGGCCACCAGGCCGAAGCTCTCGCTGTGGCTGGGCACGGCCACCACGTCGGCGGCCCGGTAGACCCGGGCCAGCTCGGCGCCGCCCTTCGGCGGCAGGAACCGCACCACGTCGGCGATGCCGAGGGCGGCGGCCAGCTCGCGCAGCGCGGTCGGCTGCTCCAGCCCGGTGCCCGACGGCCCGCCGACGACGAGGACGACCAGCCGCTCCCGGGCCACCGCGCCCAGGGCGATGAGCTCGGCGGCGGCGCGCAGCAGCACGTCGGGGGCCTTGAGCGGCTGGATGCGCCCGACGAAGGCCAGCACCAGCGCGCCCGGGTCGATGCCGAGGGCGGCGCGGTCGGCGGCGCGGTCGCCGGGGCGGAAGCGGTCGAGGTCGACGCCGGGGGCGACGGTGTCGACCTTGCCCGGGTCGGCGCCGTAGAGGTCGATGAGCTGGCGGGCCTCGACGCCGGTGTTGGCGATGAGCCGGTCGGCCTCGTCGACCACCTGCTGCTCGCCGATCACCCGCCCGCGCGGCTCCGGGGTGTCGCCGTCGGCCAGCGCGGCGTTCTTGACCTTGGCCAGGGTGTGCGCGGTGTGCACCAGCGGCACGCCCCAGCGGTCCCTGGCCAGCCAGCCGACCTGCCCGGAGAGCCAGTAGTGGGAGTGCACGACGTCGTAGTGGCCGGGCTCGTGGCGGGCCTCGGCGCGCAGCACGCCCGCGGTGAACGCGCACAGCTGCCCGGGCAGCTCGGCGCGCTCCATCGGCTCGAACGGCCCGGCGGCGACGTGGCGGACCAGCACGCCGGGGGCCAGCTCGGCCACCGGGGGCAGGTCGGAGGAGGTCGCCCGGGTGAACACCTCCACCGCGGTGCCGCGCGCGGCCATCCGGGCGGCGGTCTCGGCGATGTAGACGTTCATGCCGCCCGCGTCGCCGGTCCCCGGCTGCTCCAGCGGGGAGGTGTGCACGGACAGCACCGCGACCCGTCGCGGCATGCGCCTGGGAGTCACCCCTGGTTCACCCCTTCCGGCCCCGCCGCGCGGTCGCGGCCGCTCGCCGGGTGCAACAGCGCGCACGGCGGGGAATTCCCGGTTGCCCGGGTCCTAGTGCCCTTCATCACACTCAGATGAAGACGCACCAGGCGTCCGGCCCGGCGATCTCGACCGGGAAGGGCTTGCCGTCGATCAGGACCTCGAACACCGCCCGGTCGACGTCGACCAGCTTCGGCTCGTCGGCGAGGGTGACCGGGGTGCTCGCCACGCCGGTGAGGTAGATCCCGCCGGGGAGGTCCTTGTCGCAGGTCAGCGCGGTGGCCGCGGCCTCGTCCTTGGCGTTGATCGCGGCGACGTACTGCGCGGCGTGCTCGCGCGCGGCCGCCACCTGCTCCGGGCCGAGCGGTGTGGCGCTGGTCCTGGGCACCGTCGGCTGGCGCGGCCCGTCGGTCGGCGCGGGCGGCGGCGGTGTGGTGGGCGAGGGCCGCTCGCCGAACAGCAGGTACCCGCCGAGCCCGGCGACCACCAGCACCCCGACCACGATACCTGCGACCTTCCACCCCTTGCCCGACCCCTTCGGGGGTGGGGCGGCCCCACCGGGCGGCCCGTACGGGTACGGCCCCGCCTGCCCGACCTGCGGCCCGAACTGGGGCGGCCCGCCGAAGCCCGGCCCGGCAGGCATGCCAGGCGCGCCCGGGGCCATGCCCGGCCCGCCCGGGGCCATGCCCGGCCCGCCCGGGGTCATGCCGGGTCCGCCCGGGCCCATGCCCGGTGGTATGCCGGGTCCGCCGAGCTGGTGTCCGCCCGGCCCCAGCCCGCCCGGTCCCAGTCCGCCTGGTCCGCCCGGTCCGCCTGGTTGCGGTCCTGGTCCTGGTGTGGTCATGCCGCTCCTCCCCGCTCGTGGTCTGACCCGCGTCGGCGGGGGCGGCTCACCGCAGCGCCGACATCGACTGCCACTGGGCCCAGGAGAACAGCCAGTCGTTGACGTCGGAGGTGGTGGGCATCTTCGCCTTGGAGCCGGTGACCTCGACCGGGTCGCCGATGATCGCGCTGTCGAAGTAGTCCTTGGCGTCGGCCTCGAAGAGGTTGACGCAGCCGTGGGAGGTGTTGGCCTTGCCGATGTTGGCGTGGTTCTCCTCGTTCTCGTGGATGAACTCGCCGTGGTTGGAGAAGCGCACCGCCCACTTCTTCTCCACGTCGGTGTAGCCGTAGCGCGGGTTGGAGAAGTTGCCGACCGGCTCCTTGGCCATGACGATCATGGTGCCGTTGGGCGTGTTGAGGTTCGGGTCGGCGTCCTTGCCGTTGCTGGCCGGGTAGCTGGCGAACAGCTCGCCGTCGCGGTAGACGTCCATCCGGTGGTCCGGGGTGTGGATCTTGACGACCTGGTTGCGCCCGATGGTGAACGCCGTGCTCAGGTCGGACTTGCCGTAGGCGCCGCCGCCGTAGGCCACGCCGTAGAGCTTGGCGGTGACCTTCACCTCGGTCTTGGCTGGCCAGTACTCCTTGGGCCGCCAGTCGACCTGCTGGTCGTGCAGCCACGCCCACGACCCCTCGACCGGCTTCGACGTCTCGACCTTCAGCGCCCGCTCGACGGCGGCCTTGTCCTTGACCGGCCCCTCGGGGAACTTGATGCTGATCGGCATGCCCACGCCGACCACGGCGTCGTCGACGGGGTTGATCGTGGCGCGCGGGGTGCTCTTGGGGGCCAGCGTGGTGAACGAGCCGGTCAGCTCGACCTTCTTGCCGTCGGTCCCGGTCGCGGCGGCGGTGTAGGTGTACTTCTTCCCGTAGCCCAGCGGCTCGGACGTGGCCCAGCTGGCCTTGTCCGCGGCCAGCTCGCCCTCGACGGCCTCGCCTTCGGGGTTGGTCAGCTCGACGCTGTCGATCGCGCCGTCGGTGACGGCGATCTTGACCGGCTCGGTGACCGGCACGCCCGTGGCCGCGTCGGCCGCGGAGGCGGTGAGCTTGGCCACCGGCGGCAGCTCGGCCTGCGGCGCCACGGCGCCACCCGGGGTCTGGGAGGTGCAGGCCGATAACAGCGCCAGCGCGAGCAGCAGGGCTCCCAGCAGGGTGTTTCGTGGCACCGGTCCTCCTCGAACTGTGTCCCTCTTCGCATGACGTGTGGGCGCGCCCGGCGTTGCGGCAAGATCACGGCTGTGAACATGCGCACTGCCGTCGTGACCGGGGCGAGCGCGGGCATCGGGGCGGCCACCGCCCGCCACCTCGCCGCAGCCGGTTTCACCGTAGTCCTCGGAGCCCGCCGAGCCGAGCCGCTGGCCGAGGTGGCCGCCGCGATCGGCGGTCGGGCGATCGTCCTGGACGTCACCGACCCCGCCTCGGTCGAGGCGTTCGCCGACCAGATCCCAGAGTGCCACGTCCTGGTGAACAACGCCGGAGGCGCCCGCGGCCTCGACCGCGTCGAGGACGCCGACGAGGCGCGCTGGCGGTGGATGTACGAGGCGAACGTGCTGGGCACGCTGCGGATGACGAAGGCGTTGCTGCCCAAGCTGATCGCCTCCGGCGACGGCCACGTGGTGACCGTCACCTCGATCGCGGCCTATGACCTCTACGACGGCGGCGCTGGCTACACCGCGGCCAAGCACGCCCAGTCGGCCCTGCACCGGACGCTGCGCGGGGAGCACCTCGGCCAGCCGGTGCGGTTCACCGAGGTGCTGCCGGGCATGGTGGAGACGGACTTCTCGGTCAACCGCTTCGACGGCGACGCCGACCGCGCCGCCGCGGTGTACCAGGGGATCGAGCCGCTGACCGCCGACGACGTGGCCGAGGTCATCGCCTTCGCCGTCACCCGGCCCGCGCACGTGAACCTGGACCAGATCGTGATGAAGCCGCGCGCGCAGGCGTCGGCCACGCGCGCGCACCGGGTCTAGACCGCACCGGGTCTAGATCGCACCCGGTCTAGATCGCACCAGGTCTAGATCGCACCAGGTCTAGATCGCACCAGGTCTAGATCGCACCAGGTCTAGATCGCGCAGTTCACCAGCACCGGCTCGGCGTGCAGCTCGACGCCGAACGCCTCGACCACCCCCGCCCTGACCTCCGCGGCCAGCGCCAGCAGGTCCGCCGTCGTGGCCTCGCCGCGGTTGGTCAGCGCGAGGGTGTGCTTGGTCGAGAGGCCGACCCGGTTGCCCGGGCCCGGGTAGCCGCGGGTGAAGCCTGCGCGCTCGATCAGCCACGCCGCCGACAGCTTGGCCGCGTCCGGCCCCGCCGGGTAGCACGGCACGCTCACGTCCGTGCCGACCCGGGCGGCGATGCGGGCCAGCACCGCGTCGATCTCGGCGGACGGGACGACGGGGTTGGTGAAGAACGAGCCCGCCGACCAGGTGTCGTGGTCGGCCGGGTCCAGGACCATGCCCTTGCCCCGGCGCAGGCCGAGCACCGCCTCGCGGGCGGCGGCCACCGGCACCCGCTGGTCCTGGCGCACGCCCAGCGCCCTGGCCAGCTCGGTGTAGCGGATCGGGGCGGACAGGCCGTCGTCGGTGAGCAGGAACCGGGCGCGCAGGACGATGCCGCGGTCGCTGCCCTTGAGCACGCTGGTGCGGTAGCCCAGGCCCAGCTCGTCCACGCCGTAGGTGCGGACCTCGCCCGCGGCGCGGTCGTAGACGTCCACGGACTCCAAGACCTGGGACACCTCGACGCCGTACGCGCCGACGTTCTGCACCGGGGTCGCGCCGACCAGGCCGGGGATGCCGGAGAGGCACTCCAGCCCGCCGAGGCCCGCCTCGACGGTCCCGGCGACCACCGCGTCCCAGTCCTCGCCCGCCTCGACGGTCAGCCGGACCCGGCCCGGCCCGGCGGTGTCGATCTTGCTGCCGCGGTGCTCCAGGTGCACGACCGTGCCGTCGAAGCCGAGGTCGCCGATGACGACGTTGGAGCCGCCGCCGAGGACCAGCAGCGGCCCTCCGGCCGCGTCGACGGCGCGGACGGCGTCGACCACCTCCGCCGCCGTGGCCGCGGCCACGAAGGCGGCGGCCGGGCCGCCGAGCCGGAGGGTGGTGTAGCCGCGCAGCGGCACACCGGTGCGCGGCTCGGGCCGGAGGGGAAGGCTGGTCACGGGCATCAACGGTAACCTCCCGCACATGGCCAGCCGCATCGAGCACCACGCCGACCTCGCCGCCCCGGCGGCGCAGGTGCGCGCGGCGCTGGTGAGCACCGAGTACCTGCGCGACCGCCTCGCCGAGCTCGGCGGGCCGGGCGCGGCGCTGGTCGAGCACACCGCCACGGGCGCGGCGGTGTCCTACCGCCTGCGCCAGACGGTGCCCGCGGCGAAGCTGCCCTCGTTCACCAAGTCGGTCTTCCGCGGTGATCTCGTCGTCGAGCGCGCCGAGACGTGGGAGGCGACCACCGGCACGACCAGCGCGCGGGTCGCGGGCGTGCCCGGGGAGATCACCGCCACCTACACGCTGACCGACACCGACACCGGTTGCACCTGGCGCACCGTCGGCCGCGTGCAGGTCCGCATCCCGCTGATCGGCGGGAAGGTGGAGGGCGTGATCGCCGAGCAGGTGGGCAGGCTGCTGGCCGCCGAGGCCGCGTTCACCGCCGGCTGGCTGGCCGCGCGCTAGCGATGGCCCGCACCCCCCGGCTGGCCGCGGGCCGGGCCCGCGCGCTGGGCTGCCCGACCCGCGGCACCACCAACCCCAACCGGCTGCGCCGCGTCGACCGCTGGCTGGCGACGCTGCCGCTGCGCCCGGGCGCGCTCGTCGTGGACCTCGGCTACGGCGCCACCCCGGTCACCACGGTCGAACTGGCCCACCGGCTGCCGTGGGCGCGGGTGGTCGGCCTGGAGATCGACCCGGAGCGGGTGGCCGCGGCCGAGCCCGCCGCCGACCCGCCGCGGCTGGTCTTCCGGCGGGGCGGCTTCGAGCTGGCCGGGCTGCGCCCGGACGTCGTGCGCGCGTTCAACGTGCTGCGCCAGTACACCGAGGCCGAGGCGCTCGACGCCTGGCGGACGATCACCGCCCGGCTGGCCCCCGGCGGCCTGCTGGTCGAGGGGACGTGCGACGAGATCGGCCGCCGCTGCTGCTGGGTGACCTTGACCGCCGACGGCCCCCAGACGTTCACCCTGTCCTGCCTGCCCGCCGACCTCGCCCGCCCGTCCGACCTCGCCGAGCGGCTGCCCAAGGCGCTCATCCACCGCAACGTCCCGGGCGAGCGCGTGCACGCCATGCTGACCACTTTGGACTCCTGCTGGGACGCCGCCGCGCCGTTCGCGCCGTTCGGCCCGCGGGCGCGGTGGGTCGAGGCGGTGGCGCAGTTCGCGCGGTCCTGGCCGGTGCTCAACGGCCGCAGGCGTTGGCGGCTGGGCGAGCTGACCGTGCCGTGGGACTCGGTCGCCCCGGAATAGGTGGGACGTTGGGAGGTCTGACCGCCCTACGTTCGGAGGGTTGTCCCGGGCTGCCCGGTCCGGTCGGATGGGCGCGTGAGCACCCAGACCGACGTGGAGCCCGCCGACGACGGCCCGGCGTCCCCCCTGGCCGCGGTTCGGGTCGGTGTCGTCGACGACGAGCCGATGGCCAGGGCGTTCGTCTCCCGCATCCTCGCCACCGCACCCGACCTGGAAGTCGTCGCCGAAGCCGCGGACGGGGCCGGGGCCCTGGAGCTGGTCCGCACGCAGTCGCCCAACGTGCTGCTGCTCGACCTGCGCATGCCCGGCATGGACGGCATCGACACCCTGCGCGAGCTGCGCCGCGCGCCCAACCCGCCCGCCGTGGTCGTGCTGACCACCTTCCACGCCGACGAGGCCGTGGCCACCGCCCTCAACCTCGGCGCGACCGGCTTCCTGCTCAAGCACACCGACCCGGACGAGCTGGTCCGCGCGGTGCGCGTGGCCGCGCGCGGCGGCTCGGTGCTGGACCCGTCGCTGACCAGGGAGCTGATGGGCCACCTGGCCACCCACCACCTCGACCGGATGGGCGCGGCGGCCGAGGTCGCCCGGCTGTCCAACCGGCTGCGCGACGTGCTGCGCCTGATCGGCGCGGGCCGCAGCAACGCCGAGATCGCCGAGGACCTGCGGCTGTCGGAGTCCACCGTGCGCGGGTACGTCTCGGAGATCCTGGCCGCCACCGGCTGCGCCAACCGGGTCACCGCGGCCGTGCTGGCCCAGCGGGCCGGGCTGCTGGACTAGCCCGCCCTCACGCGGGCCGCTCGGCCAGCGAGTCGGCGTAGTCGCCCAGCACCGCGACGACCTCGTCCACGTCGTCGGTGACGGTGATCCACCGCTCGGCCGCCCGCCCCCTGGCCAGCCCGCGCACCAGCGGCGCGGCGGGCACCTCCCGCGTCCAGAACCGCGTGCCGAGGAAGACCATCGGGGCGGGCAGGCCGTAGTGGTTCTGCGTGTAGTCCTGGAAGACCTCCTGCACCGTCCCCGCGCTGCCCGGGGTGTAGACGATGCCCCCGGTGGCCACGGTGAGCAGGCCGTCCTCGCGCACGGAGTTGGCGAAGTACTTGGCGTGCAGCTGGCAGAACGGGTTCGGCGGCTCGTGCCCGTAGAACCAGGTGGGGATGCCGATGGTGCGCGGCGGTCCCGCGTCGGCCGGCCCGGCGGCCTCGGCGGCGGCCAGGCCCGCGGCCAGCCACAGTCCGATCTCGACGGTCGCGTCCAGACCCGCGGTGAACCGGGGCGCCGCGGACAGCGCGGCCAGCGCGGGCTCCGGGTCGGCCTCGGCCAGCCGCACGCCCAGCGGCACCGCCTCCATCGCGCCCGGGCCGCCGCCGGTCAGCACGGTGAACCCGGCGCGGCCCAGCGCCCGGCCCAGCTCGACCGCGTCCCGGTACCCGGGGCTGTCGCGGACCAGCGCGTGCCCGCCCATGACCGCGACCGGGTGGCCGGTGAGCACGTCGGCCAGCGCCGTGGAGATGCTGTGGTCGTGCAGGCGCTCGGCCAGCGCGTGCAGCGGGTCGAGCTGCTGCTCCCTGGTGTGCCGGTAGATCCGCGCGTCCGGGGTGTCCGCATAGGACTCCGGGCGGGCCGGGTCGAACCCGGCGAACAGCTCGGCGGGGGTGTAGAGCCGGGCGCGGTAGACCTCGTACGGCAGGTGGGGCACGGCGGGGAAGAGCAGCGCCCCGCCCGCCTGCGCCCTGCGGGCGGTCTCCGGGGTCAGCGCGCACCCCAGCAGCAGCGCCCCGTCCAGCGCCGTGCGCAGCAGGCGGTCGTCGTCCGGGGCGGTCAGGTCCAGCCCGATCAGCACCGCCTGGCGCAGGTCGCGGCCGCGCTCGCGGTCGGCGCGCAGGGATTCGACATCGGCATACTCGACACGCACGCCGGGTAGCCTAGGCCCGCCCATGAACCAGCTACACGCCTTTGCCGAACGCCTGATCCCGCTGCCGGTCGCGCGGGTGCGGGCGGCCGTCACCGACTACCCGGGCGTGCGGGCGCGCATCCTCACCCCCGACTTCACCGACTACCGCGTCCTGCCGGGGCCGGTGGTCGAGTGCGTCTTCCAGGGCAAGCCGTGCGCGTTCGAGGTGAGCACCCCGCGGCCGGACACCGTCGTCGAGGCCGACCGCACCTCCAGCCTGGTGTTCACCTGGACCGTCGACGGCGCAGGCGAGACCACCAGCGTGCGGCTCTCGCTGGCCCGCGACGGCGCCAACGGGCCGCTCGGGCTGGTGCAGCGGATCACCGCGCCGCCGCGGCTGCGGCTGGTGCTGGTCGGCCTGCTCGACGGGCTGGCTCAGGCCAGCAGCGGCGTGGTCGGCGGCAGCCCGCACAGCGACCGCCCGTAGTGCTCGATGCCGGTCGCGGGCATCATCGCCGCGTGCGCGGCCAGCGCCTGGATGTCGCGCAGCACCAGGTTCAGCGGCGAGTCCGCCCGGATGCCGCCCGCCCCCGACGCCGCGCGCAGGATCTCGGCGGCCTGGGCGTAGAGCTTGGTCGCGTACGACACCAGCCCCCACACCCGCGGCTTGTCCTCGGCGCTGAACGGCGCGCCGTCGGCGACCCGGGCGTCGACCAGCTCGGCCGCGGTCGCCGCGTGGTTGCCCGCCGACTCGATGAGCAGGGCGGCCTCGGCCATCTGGTGGTGGGTGATCGCGGCGTCGCGGCGGGCCGCGTAGCCGGTGTAGGCGATCGGCTTGCCCGCGGCCAGCTGCTCCCTGGTCAGCTCGAACGCGGTGGCCGCCATGCCGGTGAACGGGGCCGGGCCGCCGGTCAGCAGCTCCATGATCAGCGGGATGCGGTAGAGCCCGATGCCCGCGTTGCGCTCGCTCAGGTGGGTCTCGCCCACCACGTCGACCTGGCGCACGACCCGCTCGGCGGGGACGAACACCCCCTCGGCGCGCACGGTGTTGCTCGCCGTCCCGCTCATCCCGCTGACGTCCCAGTCGTCCTCGATGACCACGTCGGAGTACGGCATGAGGACCTGGACGGGCTCGCCGTCGCAGATGGTGGGCTGCATGACCCACTCGGCGTCGAGGCAGCCGGTGTTGAACGGCCAGCTGCCGCTGACGACGTAGCCGCCGCCGCTGCGCTCGGCCGAGCCCTTGGGGATCAGCGTCGCCGTCGCCCGGGTGGCCAGGTCGGCGAAGACCAGCTCCTGCAGCTCGTCGGGGAAGCGGGCGAGCAGGAAGTCGGCGTCGTTGTAGATCAGCGCGACCCACGCCGTCGAGCCGCAGCCCTTGGCGATCTCGGCGACGACGGCGTCCTTGGTGCGCATGTCGGTCTCGTGGCCGCCGTAGCGGGCGGGCCGCAGCAGGTGCAGCAGGCCCGCCTCGTGCAGCGCCTCCAGGTTCTCCCGCGGCAGCCGCCGCTCGCGGGCGGCCCGCGGGGCGTTGGCTCTCAGCAGCGGCACCAGCTCGGCGGCGCGGCCGACCAGCTCGGCGCGCTCGGGGGTCGCCTCCATCGCGTGAACTCCTCCCACCGTCATTCACACGTCGTGTCGACCTTGCCACAGCCCGCGATCTGCGGGGGTGATGGCGACCACACTTCACCCGGATAGTTCCGGTGGGCAAATGCGGAAATGGCCGATCCGGCCGCCGCCAATGCGACGACCGGACCAGCCGGGCAGACCCGGAATAACCGGGATCGGTGGTTGGAAAAGTCGTGGAGCCGTCCGCCATTCAGGCTGCCGCAGCGGGCGCCTGCGCGCGGCTCACCCCGCGCAGACCTGGCTGACCAGCGCGTAGGACCACTCGCGGTCGTCGGACGCCGGGTGGAGGGATACCGTGGCTTTCCTTGTCCAGATGCGGGGTTCGGTGTTTCTCACGCCGCCGAGGATGCCCGGTATTGCTATTGCCGGGCAATCGAATTAGAAGACCACGGTCTTGTTGCCGTGCACGAGGACGCGGCGCTCCAGGTGCCAGCGCAGGCCGCGGGCGAGCACGACCTTCTCGATGTCGCGGCCCTTGCGCACCATGTCGGCCACCGAGTCGGTGTGGTCCACCCGGATGACGTCCTGCTCCACGATCGGGCCCGCGTCCAGCTCGGCGGTCACGTAGTGGCAGGTCGCGCCGATCAGCTTCACCCCGCGCTTGTGCGCCTGGTGGTACGGCCGCGCGCCGATGAAGGAGGGCAGGAAGCTGTGGTGGATGTTGAGCGCGCGGCCCGACCACTCCGCGCACAGCTCCGCGGGCAGCACCTGCATGAACCGGGCCAGCACGATGGCGTCGGGGTGCGCGGCGTCGACGAGCTGGCGCAGCTGGGCGAAGGCCGCGGCCTTGCCCTCGGCGTCCACCGGGAAGGGCACGTGGTGGAACGGGATGCCGTGCGCGCGGGTGATCTGGGCCAGGTCGGGGTGGTTGCCGATGACGGCCTTGACCTCGGCCTCCAGCTCGCCGCTGTGCACCCGGCCGAGCAGGTCGTAGAGGCAGTGGCCCTCCCGGGTGACCAGGATGACCACCCGCTGCGGCTGCCCGGTGTCGGTGATGTCCCACTCGACCCGCCCGCCGAGGCGGCGCACCACCTCGACGAACCGGCCGCGCAGCTCCACCACGTCGAAGGGCAGCGAGTCCGCCCGCACGACCTGGCGGGTGAAGAACCAGCCAGTGTCGGGGTCGGAGTGGTAGTCCGCCTCGACGATCCAGCCGCCCGCCGCGCTGAGGAAGCCCGCGATCTCGGCGACGATCCCGGTGCGGTCGGGGCAGCCCAGCCGGATCACATAGCGACGCTCGTTGGTCGGCACGGGCGGGCTCCCAGCTCGTCGGGGTCAGAACGACTTGATCGTAGTGACCAGCGCGGAGTCACCGCTGACCACCGCGTGCCCCGGCCTGCCCCACACCGCCCGGTAGACCGCGTCTGCGGTGCCGACGACCTTGGCGTCGGCGTCGAGGGCGTCCGGCTCGCCCGGGCTGGGGTCCACCCGGGTCGGCTCGGTCGCCGACAGCGCCACCAGCCAGGCCCGGCCCGCGTCGGCGGCGTGCAGCAGGACCGTGCCGTCCCGGCCCGCCGGGCCGGACGGCACCAGCACCACCAGGTCGAGCAGCTCGGCGATGCCGTCGGCGGCGAACGCGGGGTCGAACAGCAGGGTGGGCACGTCCCCGTGCGCGGCGTGCTCGGCGTCGATGCGGTGGATCGCCAGCTCGTGCGCCTGCCTGCGGGCGAACCAGCCCGCGGTCGGGCTGAAGCCGGGGATGAAGGACCAGGTGCGGGTGGCCGGGTCGGTCCCGGCCAGCCCGCTGGTCACGCCCTCGGCGCGCTCGGCCCACCAGGCCAGCAGGTCCGCCCACCCCTGGGGCGGGCGCGGCGGCTCGGGGGCGGGGCCGTCCGGCGGGAGGGGCAGCGCCAGCTCCACCCACGCCTGGAGCCCGGCGACGTGGGTCACCAGGTCCCGGACGGTCCACCCGGGGCAGGTGGGGACGGGCGCGTCGGGGCCTGCCTCCTCGGCAGCGGCGTGCAGCGCGGCGCGGTGCAGGCGGATCTGGTCCAGGTACGCGGCGTGGTCCACCCGTCCGACCCTAGTGCGCCGGATCACCCGACGGGCTTGGCCAGCCCCTCGACCACCTCGGCCCCGGGCAGGGCGGCGAGCACGTCGCCGGGGATGAGCAGCTTGCTTCCCCGGATGCCGCTGCCCACGACCAGCTCCGGCGCCGCGGCCACGGCGGCGTCGACCAGCAGCGGCCAGCCCGCGGGCAGGCCGACCGGGGTGATGCCGCCGTAGGCCATGCCGGTCAGCTCCACGGCGGTGTCCATCGGCGCGAACGACGCCTTGCGCACGTCCAGCCTGCGGCGCACGACGCCGTTGACGTCGGCGCGGGTGGTGGCCAGCACCAGGCAGGCGGCCATGCGCTCCTCGCCGCCGCGCCTGCCCGCCACGACCACGCAGTTGGCCGACGCCGACAGCGGGGAGCCGTAGGCGGCGCAGAACTCGGCGGTGTCGGCCAGCTCGGGGTCGATGGCGGCCACGCCCACCCGCTCGGCGGGCAGCCCGGCCAGCGCCTTGGCCACCGGCTCGGCCAGCAGCTCCGGGTGCCCGGCCGCGGGCAGCACGGTGAGAGAACCAGCGATTGCCCAGGTCACGACGTCCTCCACGCCCACTTTGACATCGGTCACGCAAAGTTGACCGCGGACAAAGGTATCCAGCCGGCCCGTGGCGGCTCTTTGAGTTGTCCGGAGCGCGACAGTACCGTCACGGTGGAGGCGACGATGAGCCACGACCCCCGAGCCGCGGTCAGCCGACCGCGTCGGGCGCGTGTCCGTCACGCACGTGCCGGGCGGGGGAGACTGGCGGCCGCCGGCATCATCCCAGCGGGTGGGCCCACCGCGGAGCGCAAGCGCCGCTCGGGCGACCGGCGGTGGTGCCGGAGTCGCCGGAGGACACGGCCCCGGATCAGGGAAGCAGGGGTGGGAGCGGTGACCGAGCTCCACACGGTAGGGACGAATCCGCCCTGGGAAGGGCTGGCCGGATCGGAGCGGTACGCCGCGTGCATGATCGCCGCGCGGGACGGGGACAAACGGGCCCTGAACGTGCTGATCGCCGAGCTGACCCCGCTGGTGTGGCACGTGGCGCGCGGGACGGGGCTGGACCACGGCACCGCCGAGGACGTCGTGCAGTCGGTGTGGCTGGCGCTGCTGCGCCACCTCGACCGGCTCAGCGAGCCGCGGGCGCTGGCGGGCTGGCTGATCACGACCACCCGCCGCGAGGCCAACCGGGTCCGGCAGCGGATGGCCGCCCAGACCGAGCTGCTGCCCGAGTACGCCGAGCAGCTGCCCAGCGGCGACCCCCTCCCGGAGGCGCTCATGCTGCGCGGCGAGCGCGACGACAAGCTGTGGGCGGCCTTCCGCAAGCTGCCCGAGCGCTGCCAGATGCTGCTGCGGCTCACCGTGCTGGCAGGCCGCGCCGAATACCGCGAAGTCGCGGCCGCACTGGGGATGCCGCACGGCAGCATCGGGCCGACCCGCGGTCGGTGCCTGAAGTCGCTGCGCGGCCTGTACGAGGATGGGGATGGTGCCAGGTGAGAAACGACATGGATCCCACCGAGCAGCAGTATTGGCTCGACCAGGTCGCCTACCTCGTCGACGAGCTCGACCCGGTGCCCGCCGGGCTGGTCGAGCGCGCCCAGTTCGCCGTGGCCATCGAGGACATCGACGCCGAGGTCGAGCTGGAGGCGGCGCTGTGGCTCGACCAGCGCTCGCTGGTCGGCGTCCGCGGCGGCGGCCCCGGCACGATCACCTTCTTCGTCGGCGACCTCACCGTCATGGTCAACGTGACCCGCACCGGGGAGTGCCACCGCATCGACGGGTGGCTGGTGCCCGCGGGCGAGCACGGCGTCGAGGTCCGCGTCGCCGACCACGAGACCTCCTCCACCACCGCGGACGAGGGCGGCCGGTTCGTCCTGACCGAGGTCCCCCGCGGCACGACGCAGATCCTGATCAGGATGAACGGCGGCCGCCCCCGCACGGTGGTCACGCCGACGGTAGTGCTGTGAGCGCGGGCGGCAGGTCCGCCGCGTGCAGCACGCCCAGGCGCTGGGTCGCCCTGGTCAGCGCCACGTAGAGGTCGTTGAGCCCGCGCGGGGACGCCGCGACGATCTCGGCGGGCTCGACCAGCAGCACCGCGTCGAACTCCAGGCCCTTGGCCTGCCGCACGGTCAGCACGACCACCCGGCTCTCCAGGTCCGGCCGCTCGCCGACGGCCGCGTCCGGCACCGCGGCCAGCACCGCCTCCCCCACCTCGGCGACCCGCGACTCGGGGACCAGGATCGCCAGCGACCCCGGCGCGTCCCGACCCGCCTCCGCCGCGGCGGCCGCGGCCAGGTCCGGCGTGCGCCGGGCCCAGGGGGCGTGGCCCGTCTCGCGCACCGACTCCGGCGGCTCGACCGGGGCCTTCAGCTCGGCCAGCACGTCGGCGGCCACGGCCATGATCTCCGCCGGGGTGCGGTAGTTGACGGTCAGCTCGGTGCGCCGCCAGCGGTCGGCCACGTAGGGGGCCAGCACATCGGCCCACGAGTCCGCACCCGCGAGCGCGCCGGTCTGGGCGACGTCGCCGACCAGCGTCATCGACCGCGACGGGCAGCGGCGCATCAGCACCCGCCAGGCCATCGCCGACAGCTCCTGGGCCTCGTCGACGATCACGTGGCCGAAGGTCCAGTCGCGGTCGGCCGCGGCGCGCTCGGCCGCGGTGCGGTGGTCGGCGTCCTCCTGGCGCTCGGCGAGCTTGCGGGCGTCGATGAGGTCGTGGGCCAGCAGGATGTCCGGGTCGGCCTCGTCCTCCAGCTGCAGGATGTCGAGCACGCCCTGGGCGTAGTTCTCCGCGTCGCGCCTGCGCTGGGCCGCGCGGACGCGCTCCTCCCGGTCGTCGACGCCGAGCAGCTCGGCGGCCTCGTCCAGCAGCGGGGCGTCGGCGGGCGACCAGCCGCCGGGGTCGCGGCGCAGCAGGGCCCGCTCGGCCGGGGTGTGGTCGGGCATGGCGGTGGCGAGGCGGTCCTCGTCGGCGTAGAGGTCTTCCAGCAGCCGCTGCGGGGTCAGCTCGGGCCACAGGTCGTCGATGACGGCCTTGACCTCGTCGTCGGCGGCCAGCTCGCGGCGGATGTCGGCGAGGTCGCCCGCTTCCAGGAAGTCCGCGCCGAGCCGGTCGGCCTCCTGGCGGGTCAGCGCGGCCACGATCTCCTGGGCGAAGATCTCCCGGGCGTGGTTGTGCAGCCGCCCGGAGCGGCGGGCCCGGGACCTGGCCTGCTCGATCTCGCGCGGGTGCAGCGTCATCGCCACCCGCTCGACCTCCAGCTCCACCGGCTCGTCCGGCACGACCTGGCGGTCGGCGACGGCGCGGCGCAGCACCTCGACCATGTCGGCGCGGCCCTTGACCTCGGCGGCCTCCTGGCTCTCCGGGCGGGTGGCCCGCACGCCGGGGAACAGGTCGCCGACGGTCTGCAGCAGCACGCCCGTCTCGCCGAGGGAGGGCAGGACCTGCCCGATGTACTTGAGGAAGGTCGCGTTCGGCCCGACGATCAGCACGCCGCGGCGGGCCAGCAGCTCGCGGTGGGTGTAGAGCAGGTAGGCGGCGCGGTGCAGGGCGACGGCCGTCTTGCCGGTGCCCGGGCCGCCCTGGACGACCAGCACGCCGTTGAGCCCGGCGCGGATGATCTCGTCCTGCTCGGCCTGGATCGTCTCCACGATGTCGCGCATGACGCCGTGCCGGGTCTGGTTGAGCGCGGCCAGCAGGGCGGTCTCGCCGGTCACGGTGTCGCTGTGGCCGGGGTCGCGCAGGTCCAGGTGCTCGTCGTCGACCGCGGTCACCTTGCGCATGCTCGTGCGGATGTGCCGCCGCCTGCGCACGCCCTGCGGGGCGGCCGCGGTGGCCAGGTAGAACGGCCGGGCCGCGGGGGCGCGCCAATCCAGCTGCAGCGGCTCGTAGTCGGCATCGCGGTCGAATAGCCCGATCCGCCCGATGTAGGTGGTCGCGCCGTCGGCGAAATCGAGCCTGCCGAAACACAGCCCGTTCTCCACCGCGTCGTACTGGGCGCGCTGGGCGCTGAGCTGCGCGACTGTCGCATCGCGCAGCGACATCGCCTGCGGCAGGCTGCTGACCTCGCGCAACGCGGTCGCCAGGCGGGTGTCGGTCTCGGTCCGAAGGTGGTCGAGGTGCGCATAGAGCATGGTGAGGTATTCCTGCTCGGCGCCGATCTCGTTTGACAACCGCCCTCCAACGACGTTATGATGACGCTGTTGGCCGCACCTGATTGCGGCCATTTCTTTTGCACACGGACCCTCGAATATACGCGCGGGAATTGTCACGCGCCAGGTCGGGTGAGCCCGTCTTCGTCGGCGCCGAGCCGGTAGGCGATCTCCGTGGTGCGCGCGATGGCCTGCTCCGCCCGCGCGCCGTCGGCGCCGGTCAGGTCGAGCAGGCGGATGGGCGGGCCGAGGTCGACCAGGGTGGGGATGCACTCGGCGGTGTCGACGGCCCAGCCGTCGGGGCCCTTGGTGAAGTGGAAGCGGGCCATCGCCCCTTCCTCGGTGGTGCCCTTGGGCTCGGCGTGCCGGGCGACCTGGTTGCCCAGGCCGTAGGCCACCCACTTGCCGTCGAACGCCTCGAACGGCTGCACGACGTGCGCGTGGTGGCCGATGATCAGGTCGACGGCGGGGTCGCCCAGGATCTCCTCGGCGATGCGCCGCTGCTCCGCGGTCGGGTCGTGCTTGCCCTCGACCCCCCAGTGCAGGCTGGCGACGACCACATCCGCCCCCGCCTCCCGCGCCGCGCGGGCGTCCTCGATGACGGTGCCTGCGTCGAGCAGGTTGGTCATCCACGGCGACCCCGCGGGCCGCTCCGTGCCGCTGTTGAGGGCGAAGGTGTAGGACAGCCACCCGACCTTGGCCCCGGGCACATCCACCAGCAGCGGCGTCCCCGCCTCCTCAGCCGACCGCGCCGACCCGGTGTGCTTGATCCCCGCCGCGTCGAGGACGTCGAGCGTGCTGACGGCCCCTTCGGCCCCGCGGTCCATCGTGTGGTTGGAGGCGGTGGTGCACACGTCGTACCCCGTCTCCGCCAACCCCTCCGCCACCTCGGGCGGCCCGTAGAACCTCGGATACCCGGCGAACGGCCCGTCCGCCCCGGCGAGCGGCACCTCAAGGTGGCAGACCGCCAGATCCGCATCCCCCACGACCGGCGCGATCCCCGCGAAGAGCGGCCCGAAGTCCCGCCCCCCACCCCCATCAGCCTCAGCCTGCTCCGTGAGCGCCGGATGAATCAGAACGTCCCCACCAGCGACAATCGTGAACCCATCGGCTCGGGGCGGCGTAGTCGTCGGCGGCGCGACGCTGCCTTCCCCACCGCTGGCCGACGACACCGGCCCAGCCACCCCCGGAGTCGTCGGGGCAGCACACCCACCCACCACCGCGGTGACGAACACAACCCCCAGAAACCGACGCACCCGCGCACCCTATCCAGCCCACCCCTCCCCCACTCCCCGAAGCCCACCAACACGCCCCGTCCTGGTTGAGCAGGTACCCGAACGGGACCACCCCCGGCTAGGAGGCGGGCACGGGCGGAGGGGTGCGTAGTCCGGGCTGGGTTGGTGGGCGTCGCCGGGGTGCTGGAGGGTGGCTTGGTTGGTGGCGGGAGGGGGGAGGGGGTGGTTGGCGGCTGGGCGCGGTGGGATGCGCCAGCCGCCTTGGGGTGTTAGGAGCGTTTGCGGAGGACTACCGCCACTACTGCGCCGATGAGGGCTAGGGCCAGGGCGGTGGGCACGGCTCGTTTGGCTAGGGAGCGGCCTGCTACCTCCATGAGGTCGATGGGTTCGGGTGGCGTGGGGGTGTTCGGGACCGCGGTGAGGGTGGGTCGGGTGCTGGAGTGGGGTTGGCGGCCGTTGGTGTCCGTGGTGCCGGTGGAGTTGGAGGGCGAGTGGTCGGAGTTGGTGGCTGCGCGGCTCGCGGCTCCATTGGCTCCGTCAGCACCGCTGGATCCACTCGTCCCGCTGGGTCCGCTTGGGTCATCGGCACCCGGGCTTGCGGTGGCGAGGTCGCTGGCCTCGGAACCCCCGAGGGGTGGTCCCCCTGTGCTTTGGTCTTCGGGGGTTGGGCCTTGTGCGGCTGGGTTCGTTGCGGCTGCGCCTTCGGTGGGTGAGGCGTCGCCGGCTTGGGGTGGGGTGCCTAGCTTTTCGGCTAGGCAGGTGGCGAAGGTGGTGAGGATTCGGTTGCCCACCTCGGTGATCAGGCCGCGGCCGAATTGGGCTGGTTTGCCGGTGATGGCTAGGTCCGTGTGGACTTGGGCGGTGGTGGTGCCGGGGGATTCGGTGAGGGTCACCGTGATGGTGGCGGCGGCGGTGCCGTTGCCGTGGGTGTCCTTTCCGGAGGCTTTGATGACGACCTGGTGGGCGGTCTCGTCTCGGGTGACGTAGTGGGCGGTTCCCTTGTAGGTCAGGGAGACGGGGCCCAGCTTGACCTTGACGTTGCCGGTGAAGGTGTCGCCGTCGACCGAGGTGAGGGTGGCGCCGGGCATGCAGGGGGCGACGCGCTCGGGGTCGAGGAGGGCGGGCCACACCTCGGTGAGCGGGGCGGGGACGCTGAACTGGTGCTCCAGACGCACGTCAAGCTCCTCCAGCTGAGGTCAAGGCACGAGCGGTCAGAACCCGAGCCAGGGGTTCGCGGCGCGTGCGGACGGCCGCGCTCACGATGAGCGAGGCCGGGGTGTGGGGTTGGTGCTGCGGGTACACGTCAGGCTCCTGCGGCTGTGGTCAAGGCTCGGGTGGTGAGGACTCGGGCTAGGTGTTGGCGGTAGGTGTGGTCGGCGTTGTTGTCGGTGGGTGGGGTGGTGGCGGTGGCGGCGTGGGTGGCTGCGGCGCGGAGGGAGTCGGGGGTGGCGGGGGTGCCGAGCAGGGCTTCCTCGACTGCGGTGGCGCGGAGGGGGACGGGGGCCATGTTGGTCAGGGCTACGCGGGCCTCGGTGATCGTGGAGTCCGCTACCCGCAGGCAGACGGCGACGCCGACGATTGACCAGGCTTGGGCTACGCGGTTGAACTTCTCGTAGTGGGCGTGCCAGCCGGTGAAGCGGGGGAAGCGGATCTCGACGATGATCTCGTCCGGGCGCAGGGCGGTGGTGAAGTAGTCGAGGAAGAAGTCGGCGGCGGGGACGGTGCGCCTGCCGTCCATGCCGCAGAGGACGAACTCGGCGTCGAGGGCCAGGGCCGGGGCCGCGAGGTCGCCCGCGGGGTCGGCGTGGGCCAAGGCGCCGCCGAGGGTGCCGCGGTGGCGGATCTGCGGGTCGGCGACGGTGTTGGTCGCCAGCCGCAGCAACGCCAGGTGGCTGTCGACCAGCGGGTCGCGCTGGACCTCGTAGTGGGTGGTCATCGCGCCGATGGCGATGTGGTCGCCGTCCTCGCGGATGCCGCGCAGCTCGGCGATGCGGCCGAGGTCGACCAGCTTGGTGGGCGTGGCCAGGCGCATCCGCAGGACCGGCAGCAGGCTCTGCCCGCCCGCGATCACCTTGGCGTCCTCGCCCGCGTCGGCCAGGGCGCGGACCGCGTCGTCCACAGTGGACGGCGCTACGTAGTCGAACTCCGCGGGGATCACTGCGCACCTCCGGACAGGGAGCCGAGACCGCCGCCCGCCTCCGTCGAGCTGGGACCGCCCGCGTCGGCGCGGCCGGTGGTGATGGCCGTCCACACCCGCATCGGGGTGCACGGCATCGCGATGTCGGTGACGCCGAGGTGGCGCACCGCGTCGACGACCGCGTTGACCACCGCGGGGGTGGACGCGATCGTGCCCGCCTCGCCGACGCCCTTGACGCCCAGCGGGTTGGTCGAGGACGGCGTCTCCGTGCGGTCGGTGATGAACGCGGGCAGGTCCGCCGCCGAGGGCAGCAGGTAGTCGGCAAACGAGCCGGTGACCAGCGTCCCGGACTCGTCGTGCACCGCCTCCTCGAACAGCGCCTGGGCGATGCCCTGGGCGAGCCCGCCGTGCACCTGCCCCTCCACGATCAGCGGGTTGACGACCTTGCCCACGTCGTCGACGCACACGTACTTGCGCAGCTTCACCGCGCCGGTCTCGGTGTCGACCTCGGCGGCGCACAGGTGGGTGCCGTGCGGGAAGGAGAAGTTCTCCGGGTCGAAGGTCGCCTCGGCGTCCAGCGACGGCTCCATGCCCTCGGGCAGGTCGTGGGCGGAGAACACGGCGAAGGCGAGGTCGGCCATGCCCATCGCCTTGTCCGTGCCGCGGACGGTGAAGCGGCCGTCGGCGAAGTCCACGTCGTCCTCGGCGCACTCCAGCAGGTGCGCGGCGATCCGGCGGGCCTTGGCCACGACCTTCTCCGCGGCCTTGACCACCGCGATCGCGCCCACCGTCAGCGAGCGCGAGCCGTAGGTGTCCAGGCCGCGCGGGGAGCTGTGGGTGTCGCCGTGCAGGATCTCGACGTCCTCGAACGGCACGCCGAGCTGGTCGGCCACGATCTGGCTCCACGCCGTCTCGTGCCCCTGGCCGTGCGCCGAGGACCCGGTCACCACCTCGACCTTGCCGCTGGGCAGCATCCGCACCGCCGCGTGCTCCCAGCCGCCCGCCGCGTACGACAGCGCGCCCAGCACCCGCGACGGGGCCAACCCGCACATCTCGGTGAAGGTGGAGATGCCGATGCCCAGCTGCACCACGTCGCCGCGGGCGCGCCGCTCGGCCTGCTCGGCGCGCAGCTCGTCGTAGCCGAAGAGCTCCTTGGCCTTGGCGGTCGCGGCCTCGTAGTTGCCCGAGTCGTACTCCAGCCCGGCGACGGTGGTGAACGGGAACTCGTCGTGCTTGATCCAGTTCAGCTCGCGCACGGCCAGCGGGTCCATGCCCACCTCGACGGCCAGCTCGTCCATCAGCCGCTCGATGGCGTACGTCGCCTCGGGCCTGCCCGCGCCGCGGTAGGCGTCGGTGGGCGTCTTGTTGGTGAAGACGTTGGTGCAGGCGAAGTGGTAGGCCGGGAACTTGTAGATCGCGTTGAACATGAACGCGCCCAGGATCGGCACCCCCGGCGTCACCAGCCGCAGGTAGGCGCCCATGTCGGCCAGCAGCTCGACCTTGAGCCCGGTCACCGTGCCGTCGCGGCGGGCAGCCAGAGTCAGCTTCTGGACCTGGTCGCGCCCGTGGTGGGCCGACAGCAGCGACTCCGAGCGGGTCTCGGTCCACTTGACCGGCTTGCCCAGCCGCTTGGCCACCAGCAGGCTGATCACCTCCTCCGGGGTGACCTGGAGCTTGCCGCCGAACCCGCCGCCGACGTCCGGGGCGATCACCCGCACCTTGTGCTCGGGCGTGCCCGTCGTCAGCGCCACCATCAGCCGCAGGATGTGCGGGATCTGCGTGGCCGACCACATCGTGTACTGCTCGCCGGTCGGGTCGACCACGACCGAGCGCGGCTCCATGAACGCCGGGATCAGCCGCTGCTGGCGGTAGGTGCGCTCGATCAGCACCTCGGCCTCGGCGATGGCCTGCTCGACGTCCCCGCCGGTGCCCGCGGCCGCCGAGTCGAACACCCACAGCGCCGACTTGTTCGTCCCCAGCTCCGGGTGCACGAAGTCGGCCCCGTCGGCGAGCGCGGCCGCCATGTCCAGCACGACGGGCAGCTCCTCGTAGTCGACGTCGATCGCCGCGAGCGCGTCGGCCGCCTCGTACCGCCCGCGCGCGACCACGACCGCCACGGCCTCGCCCGCGAAGTTGACCTCGTCCACGGCCAGCGACGGCGCGTTCGGCGCCTTCATGTCCTCGGTGATCGGCCACGCGCACGGCAGGCTGCCCTGCTCGTCGGCGAAGTCGCGCCCGGTGAACACCGCGACCACGCCGGGCATCGCCCGCGCCGCGGACACGTCGATCCCGGTGATGCGCGCATGGGCCACCGGGCTGCGCAGGAAGGCCAGGTGCAGCAGGCCGGGGAGGGTGATGTTGTCGGTCCACCGGGTGCGCCCGGTGATCAGCCGCGCGTCCTCCTTGCGCAGCCGGGCCTTGCCGACCTCGGGTTCGGCGGTCGCGGTCATCACTCGCCCCCCGACAGCTGCGCCGAGCGCTGCTCGACCCGCTCGGCCTCGGGCCCGGCCCCCGGCCGCATCCGGCCCGCGGCGTCGCGGACGGCGCGCACGATGTTCTGGTACCCGGTGCAGCGGCAGAGGTTGCCCTCCATGCCGTGGCGCACCGCCTCGTCGTCGGGGTCGGGGTGGTCGGCCAGCAGGTCGATCGCCTGCATGATCATCCCCGGGGTGCAGAAGCCGCACTGCAGGGCGTGGTTGTCGTGGAACGCCTGCTGGACCGGGTGCAGCTGCCCGTCCCTGGCCAGGCCCTCGACGGTGGTGACCTCCCGGCCGTCGGCCTGCACGGCCAGCACCGAGCAGGACTTCACGCTGTGGCCGTCCAGGTGGACGGTGCACGCGCCGCAGTTGCTCGTGTCGCAGCCGACGACCGTGCCGACCTTGCCTAGCCGGTCGCGCAGGTAGTGCACCAGCAGCAGCCGTGGCTCGACCTCGTCGGTGTAGGTCGTGCCGTCGACACTGACCGTGATGCGCATCGTGCCTCCTGGGTAGGTCGGGTGACCGGGCTCACACGCGACTCTGCTCCCCGGACCACCGCCCCGGCAACCCCACCCACCCGCGCCTGTGGACAACCCGCGGCTGTGGACAACTCCCGACTACCTGTGGATGCGCTCGGTACCCTGCGCCAGCCGCGCGCCGTTTCCGCCCCACCGCAACGCGATGATCTCCGCGGCGATCGAGACCGCGGTCTCCTCCGGCGTGCGGGCGCCCAGGTCCAGCCCGATCGGCGAGGCGAGGGCGGCCAGCTCGGCCTCGGTCAGCCCGGCCTCGCGCAGCCGCCGCAGCCGGTCGGCGTGCGTGCGGCGCGAGCCCATCGCCCCGACGTAGCCCAGCTTCGCCCGCAGGGCGACCTCCAGCACCGGCACGTCGAACTTCGGGTCGTGGGTGAGCACGCAGACCGCGGTGCGCTCGTCCACCCGCCCGGCGGCCAGCTCCGCGGCGAGGTAGCGGTGCGGCCAGTCCACGACGACCTCGTGCGCGCCGGGGAAGCGGGCCGTCGTGGCGAACACCGGCCGCGCGTCGCACACCGTCACCCGGTAGCCGAGGTAGGCGCCCATGCCCGCCATCGCGGCGGCGAAGTCGATCGCGCCGAAGACCAGCAGCCGCGGCGGCGGCTCGTAGGCGTTGACGAACACCCGCATGCCCTCGCCGCGCCGCTGCCCGTCCGGCCCGTAGGACAGCGTCCCGGTGCGCCCGCCCGCGAGCAGCCCGCGCGCGTCGTCGGTGATCGCCGCGTCGACCCGGGCCGAGCCGGTGGAGCCCGCGACCCGGTCGGGCCACACGACGATCCGGCGGCCGACCAGCTCGCCGGGGTGCGCCACGACCGTCGCCACCGCCACCGGCACCTCGGCGCGCACCGCCTCGACCAGCTCGCCCAGCTCGGGGAACCCGGCCGGGTCCACCCGCTCGACGAAGACGTCGATGATCCCGCCGCAGGTCAGGCCGACGGCGAAGGCGTCGTCGTCGCTGACGCCGTAGCGCTGCAGCACCGGCCGCCCGGTGCGCAGCGCCTCCCGGCCCAGCTCGTAGACCGCGCCCTCGACGCAGCCGCCGGACACGCTGCCCGCGACCGTCCCGTCCGCGGCGACCATCATCGCCGCCCCGGGCGCGCGGGGCGCCGAGGAGAACGTGCCCACGACGGTGCCCACGGCCACCGCCTCCCCGGCCGACCAGCGGGCCACGACCTCGTCGATGACGTCACGCACGGCGCACCTCTCGCAGCAGCTCGTCCAGCGCGGCCAGGCTGTGCCCGGCCACCAGGCGGTCGATGTGCGGCAGCGCGGCGGCGATGCCGGACTGCACCGGCGCGTAGCCCGCCCGCCCGGCGTGCGGGTTCGCCCACAGCACCCGGTGGGCGAGGCGGGCCAGCCGGGCGGCCTGCGCGCCGAGCAGCGCGGGGTCGCCGCGCTCCCACCCGTCGGAGAACAGCACGACGACCGCGCGGCGGGCAACCCCGCGCTGCCCCCACCGGTCGAGGAACGCGCGCAGCGTCTCGCCGAGGCGGGTGCCGCCCGCGAAGTCGGGGACGGCGCGGGCGGCGGCGGTGAGCGCGGCCTCGGGATCGCGCTGGCGCAGCTGGCGGGTGAGCCGGGTCAGCCGGGTGCCGACGGTGAAGACCTCGGTGGGCATCCTGCGGGCGACGGTGTGGGCGAAGCGCAGGTGGGCGTCGGCGTAGGGCCGCATGGAGCCGGAGACGTCGATCAGCAGCACGACCCGCCGCGGCCGGATGCCCGCGCGCTCCCGAGGCAGGCGGATGGGCTCGCCTGCAGCCCGCATCGCGCGCAGCACGCGGTCGGCGTCGAGCGGGCCGCGGCGGGCGGGGCGGCGGCGGAGGGCGCGGCGGGTGGGCGGGCGCGGGTCCAGCCGCTCGATCAGCTCGCGCAGGTGCGCCCGCTCGGCCGCGGTGAGCCCGGCGATGTCGCGGTGCCGCAGGACTTCGGCGTCGCTGGCCCCGGGCAGGGCGTCCGCCCCGGCTTCGCCGCCCGGCGCCCCGGTCAGGGCGGCGATGGTCGAGCGGCGCGGCCGCGGGTCGGGTGGGCGGCGGGGCGGCTGCGGGAGGTCGCCGCCGAACCAGGCGCGGAAGGCGGCGTCGTAGCGGGGCAGGTCGTCGGGCTCGGCGCAGAGGGCCAGCCTGCCCGCCCAGTAGAGCCCGCCCAGGTCGAGGAGCGCGGCTGCCGCCAGGTAGGCCCGGACCCGGTCCGGCCCGCACGCCACCCCGGCCGCGCGCAGCGCCGCCGCGAAGCCCACCAGCCCGGGCAGCGGGTCCATGCCGCCATTGTGCAGGGGAGCCGGACTCCACCGGCGCCGCCACTCGCCGGGGCCGTCCGGCTCCCGACGCCCATGATGGGTGACCAGGCGTTCGATGGCGAGCGAATTTCCGCTGGTCGCGGTCAGGCGCCCAGGAGCCCGGCCAGGCCGTCGGCCAGGACCCTGGCGGTGTCCTCGCGGTACTTGAGCAGCGCGCCGAGGGTGGCGGCCGCGGTCTCGGCGTCGAGGGTGGTGCGGTTGAGGGCCAGGATGGCGCGGGTCCAGTCGAGCGTCTCGGCCACGCCGGGCGGTTTGAGCAGGTCGGCGGTCCGCAGGCGGCGGGCGGCGGCCGCCACCTGGGTGGCCAGGGCCTCGGTCGCGTCGGGCAGGGTGCGGCGCAGGATGGCGACTTCCCTGGGCAGGTCGGGGTGGTCCACCCAGTGGTAGAGGCAGCGGCGCTTGAGCGCGTCGTGGACCTCGCGGGTGCGGTTGGAGGTCAGCACGACCAGCGGGGGCACGGCCGCGCGGATCTCGCCCAGCTCCGGGATGGTGACCGCGTACTCGCCGAGCACTTCGAGCAGGAACGCCTCGAACTCGTCGTCGGCGCGGTCGATCTCGTCGACCAGCAGCACGCACGGCGCCTCCTCCAGCGCCCGCAGCAGCGGTCGGGCGAGCAGGAAACGCCTGGTGTACAACGACTTCTCCGCCTCGTCTGCGTCCAGCGGACCGGCCGCCTCCAAGGCGCGCAGGTGCAGCAGCTGGCGCGGGAAGTCCCAGTCGTAGAGGGCCTGGGTGGCGTCGATGCCCTCGTGGCACTGCAACCGGATCAGCGGGCGGCCCAGCGCCTCGGCCAGGGCCGCGGCCAGCGCGGTCTTCCCGGTGCCCGGCTCGCCCTCGCAGAACAGCGGCCTGCCCATCGCCATGGCCAGGTAGGCCGCGGTGGCCAGGCCGGGGTCGGGCAGATAGCCCACGCGGTCGAGCGCGGCGGCGACGTCCTCGGGGCTGTGCACCACGACACGGTATCCGGACCCGGGACCGGGATCACCCTGACCTGCGATTCCGGGTCGTTCCCGGATGCCTGCGGCGCGCCGGGGGGCGATGCTGGAGGCATGACAACGAAGGTTCGCAAGCTCTACCGCAGCAGGTCCAACCGGATGGTCGCGGGCGTGTGCGGGGGTGTCGCCGACCTGTTCGGCGTCGACGCCGCCCTGGTCCGCATCCTGCTCGTCGGCGCGACGCTGCTCGGCTTCGGCACCGGCGCGCTGATCTACCTGGCGTGCTGGGTGATCGTGCCCGAGGAGCCGTGATCTAGGGTCGCCGGGTGCCCCGACCGCTGGTCCTCATCGCCGCCGCGGCCCTGCTGGCCGCATCCGGGCTGGTGGGCTTCGCGGTGCTGCTCCTGGGCCCCGCCCTGGGCGGGCGCCCGGTCGCCGGGACGGTCGTGTTCACCGCGGTCGTGGTGGTGGCCGCGGCAGGCGCGGTCGTGCTCGCCGTGCGCGGGGCTCGGGCGGTGTGGGGGTGCTCGGTGCTGCTGGTCGGCGCGCTCGTCGCGGCCGGGGCGCTGCTGGCCCTGCTCTACCAGCGCTGACCGCGCTGGACCTCGATCAGCTTGGGCCGCACGTCGACGATGTAGACCAGCGCGGCCACCAGGCCCGCCATCCAGAAGATCCAGCCCGTCCCGGAGAAGCGGAAGATCAGCAGGGCGGCGAGCGCGCCCGCGGTGATCCCCAGCCACGCGGGCTTGGACATGCGGTCGGCCGCCGAGTAGGCGTCCGGGCGCTGCAGCAGGGCGTGGATGAAGGCGAACGCGCCCACCGGGATCGCCGCCCAGGAGATCACGTCCAGGATCCAGATAGCTGCCATCGGCACGCCACCAGACTACGTGGCCGAAACCGCGATCACCATACAGGTGGACCCCGGGCCGGAGCCCGGGGTCCGCGCCTGCTTACTTGTCGGATTTCGCCGCGGTCTTGCGCGGGGTGGCGGGCTTGCGCGCGGGGGCGGTCTTGTTCGCCACCCGGCGGCTGGCGCTGCGCACCTCGGAGGCCACGTCGCCGCCCGCCTCCACGACGGCCTCGGCGACCTCGGTGGCCATCCGCTCGGTGGTGGCTGCGGTCTTCTCGCCGACCGACCGGGTCTTGCGGGTGACCTTGGCCAGCACGTCCTCGGCCACGGCCCGGGCGTCCCCGGCGACCTCGCTTGCGTGGGCCTGCGCGGCGGCGACGGCCTCCTCCAACTGCTCGACGGCCCGCTTGACCTGCGGCTGGGCCTTGAGCTTGCCCAGGGCGTCCTCGCCGTGGTCGGCCAGCTTCTGGTAGAGCTTCAGCGCGGCCGCGGTGTACTCGTCGACGAGCCTGCGCAGCTCGGCGGCGTCGACGCGCGCGGGCAGCTCGGTGACCGCGGCGCGGGTGCTCCCGGCGCGCTCCTTGGCCCGGTTGACCGCGTCGGCGACGGCCTTGGCGGCCAGGTCGCCCGCGCCGAGCGCCGCCAGCAGCGGCGTGCGGACCTGCTCCAGCGCGGTGGTGACCGCGGCGGCGGCCTGCTCGCCTGCCGCGCGGACGTCGTCAGCCTTGCTCATTGCCGATCCACTCCTTCCCGGTCCACACCGGACTTGTCCACTGCGGACTTCCCCACTGGGGACTTCTCGTTCTCCCGCCGGAAGGACGTGTAGATGTCCAGCAGGATCTGCTTCTGCCGCTCGGTGAGCTCGGGGGCGGCGCGCACGGCGTCGGCGACCGGGCCGCCGGTGGGCACGTCGAGGATCCCCGCCTGCACGTAGAGCGCCTCGGCCGAGATCCGCAAGCCCTTGGCGATCTGCTGCAGGATCTCCGCGCTCGGCTTGCGCAGCCCCCGTTCGATCTGGCTGAGGTAGGGGTTGGACACCCCGGCGAGCTTGGCCAGCTGGCGCACCGAGATCTTGGCGTTGCTGCGCTGCTGGCGGATGTACTCGCCGATGTCCCGACCGAGGTCGGCGACCTTGTCGAAGCCCTTGGGTTCGTCCACGCGCTCCTCCTCGCGACCCCACCGACGGTACGCCGCGCCGCTAGCAGTTGCAAGCACAGGTGCTTGCGGGGTGGATCACATAGGGTCTACCCGTGGTGATCGCGGTGGTCGCGGCGGGCGGGGTGGTCGGCACCCTGGCGCGCTACGGGCTGTCGGTGGCGTTCCCCGGTCCGGTGGTGACCTTCGGGATCAACGTCGCGGGATGCCTGCTGATCGGCGCGCTGATGGCCCTGCCCGCGCGGCGCGCCTGGCAGCGGCCGTTCCTCGGCGTCGGCGTGCTCGGCGGGTTCACCACGTTCTCCACGGCGATGACCGACGTGCACGGGCTCATCCGCGACGGGCACCCGGCGGCCGCCGCGCTGCTGCTGTTCGGCACGGCCGCGGCCGCGCTGCTGGCGACGGCGGCCGGGCTCTGGGGGACGCGGGCGGTGCTGCGGTGACCGCGCTGTGGGTCGCGCTCGGCGCGGCGGTCGGCGCGCCCCTGCGCTACCTGGCCGACCGGGCCTTCGGCACCCGGTTCCCCTTCGGGACGCTGCTGGTCAACGTCGTCGGCTCGGCCCTGCTCGGCTACCTGCTCACCCGCGAGGCCACCGGGCTGACCACGGGGCTGGGGGTCGGCTTCTGCGGCGCGCTGACGACGTACTCGTCGTTCAGCTACCAGACGCTGTGGCTCATCGAGCAGCGCGCGATCGGGCTCGCCGGGCTCAACCTGGCGGCGAACCTCGGCCTGGGCTTCGCCGCGGCCTACGCGG
This sequence comes from Actinokineospora sp. NPDC004072, assembly GCF_053604195.1. Classification (NCBI taxonomy): domain Bacteria; kingdom Bacillati; phylum Actinomycetota; class Actinomycetes; order Pseudonocardiales; family Pseudonocardiaceae; genus Actinokineospora; species Actinokineospora sp. NPDC004072. The sequence goes on from NZ_JBSGHB010000004.1 coordinate 46,242, forward strand.
GCATGTCCCTCTAGAGGCGGGCCCGCACCCAGTCGGCGACGGCGCGGGCGGTCTGCTCGACGGGCACGTCGGTGGTGTCGAGCAGGTCCATCGGCGGGTCGGTGTGCGGCGCGTTCGCCTTGACCCAGGCGTTGAACCTGAGCATGTCGGCGATGCGCTCCTCGTCCTGCCAGCCGCGCCAGGCCGGGCGCGCGAGCAAGCGCTTGCGCAGCACGTCGTCGTCGGCGACCAGCGCCAGGTAGTGGATGTCGGCGAACAGCGGGCGCTCGGGCCGGGTCTCGAACTGCGGCGGCGCGACCGTGCCGCAGAGCACCGACGGGCGCCCGCTCTGGTTGAGCATGGCGATCATCCGCAGCCAGGTCTGCCGGAAGGCGCCGAAGTCGTCGGCCGGGTCGCGCAGCGCGCCGATCCACAGCACGTCCTGCTCCAGCACCACGACCGAGTCGCCGAGCAGCGCGCCCAGGCGCCTGCACACGGTGGATTTGCCGGTGCCGCTGGGGCCGGTCAGCGCGAACACCGGGAGCCGCTGGAAGGGCTCCCGGTGCCCGCACCGGTCGCAGACCAGGACGTCCCCGTCGACCGTCGGCGCGTCGGCCCACTCACCGCAGGCCGCGCAGATCATCGGGTTCGTCAGTCGAACAGCTCCTCGAGGAAGCTCTTGCGGCGCTTCTTGTAGTGGCCGCCGTGCCCGTAGTGGCCGTACCCGGGCGGCGAGTCGCGGTAGCCGGGGGGCGAGTCGCGGTAGACCGGCTGGCCGTAGCCGGGCTGCGGCGCGGGCGGGTACGGGGCCGGGGCGGGCTGGGCCGGGTAGCCGCCGGGGGCGGGCTGGTAGGGCGGCGGCGGCGCGGCGTTGTAGCGCTGCTCGGCGGTGAGGATCTGCTCCAGCTCACCGCGGTCGAGGAAGATCCCCTTGCAGCTGTCGCACTGGTCGATGTGGATGCCCTGCCGGTCCACCGTGCGCATCGTGCTCTGGCACTTCGGGCAAATCAAGGTCACACGCTCCGTCTCTGGGCACTCCCGGCCCGACCCGACCGATCTTAGGTCGGGCAGCTCGTTCGGCAGATCAACGCCGCAGCACCCGCGCCGGGTTCCCGACATGGGTGCGACCACCACTCCCGCACCGCCAGGTGTGGGCCTGCGGCACATGGCTGGTCGGATCAGCCCAGCCTACCGTTTCCGGCCATGACCAGTGGTCCGGATCACACCCTCCAAGGGCGCACCGCGTTGGTGACGGGCGCGGCGGGCGGCATCGGCCGCGCCTGCGCCCGGGCGCTGGCCGCGGCGGGGGCACGGGTGCACGTCGTCGACCGCGACGGCCCCGGCGCGCTGGCCGTGGCCGCCGAGGTGGGCGGGGACGCGCACGTCGCCGACCTCGCCGACGCCGACGCGGTCGCCGCCCTGCCCGCCGAGGTCGACATCCTGGTGAACAACGCCGGGTTGCAGCACGTGGCGGCACTGCACGAGTTCCCGCCCGAGCGCTTCGCGCTGATGCAGCGGGTGATGGTGACCGCGCCGTTCCTGCTGATCCGCGCCGCGCTGCCGCACATGTACGCCCGCGGCTGGGGCCGGGTGGTCAACCTCTCGAGCGTGCACGGCCTGCGGGCCAGCGCGTACAAGGCCGCCTACGTCGCCGCCAAGCACGGGCTGGAGGGCCTGTCGAAGGTGACCGCCGTCGAGGGCGCCCCGCACGGGGTGACCAGCGTGTGCGTCAGCCCCGGCTACGTCGGCACGCCGCTGGTCGACGCCCAGATCGCGGCGCAGGCCCGCGCGCACGGCATCGATCCGGCCGAGGTGGTGGAGCGCGTGCTGCTCGACCGCGCGCCGATCAAGCGGCTGGTCGGCGCCGACGACGTCGCCGCGCTGGTCGTGTGGCTGTGCGGGCCGCACGCGGCGCACCTGACCGGGACCTCCATCCCGGTCGACGGCGGTTGGACCGCGACCTGAACCCCCGATCGTGAACCCCGAACCCCCAACGGAAGAACGGTGACACCATGTCCGCGCCCCCGGCAGCCAGGCCCACGTCGTTCGTGCGGATCGTCGGCGCGAGCCTGATCGGCACCACGATCGAGTGGTACGACTTCTTCCTCTACACCTCCGCGGCCGCGCTGGTGTTCAACAAGCTGTTCTTCCCGACCACCGACCCGCTGACGGGCACGCTGCTGGCGTTCACCACCTACGCCATCGGCTTCCTCGCCCGGCCGGTCGGCGGCCTGGTCTTCGGCCACTACGGCGACAAGATCGGCCGCAAGAAGCTGCTGGTGCTGAGCCTGCTGCTGATGGGCGGGGCGACCTTCGCCATGGGCCTGCTGCCCACGTACGCCGCGATCGGCGCGGCCGCCCCGATCCTGCTGACCCTGCTGCGGCTGGTGCAGGGCTTCGCCCTGGGCGGGGAGTGGGGCGGCGCGGTGCTGATCGTCTCCGAGCACGGCGACGACCGCAGGCGCGGGTTCTGGGCGTCCTGGCCGCAGTGCGGGGCGCCGGGCGGGAACCTGCTGGCCACCGCGGTGCTGGCGGTGCTGGCGGGCACGCAGTCCGACGAGGCGTTCCTGTCCTGGGGCTGGCGGGTGCCGTTCCTGCTCTCCGGCGTGCTGGTGGTGATCGGGCTGTGGATCCGGCTGGCGGTCACCGAGTCGCCGGTGTTCGTGGCGGCGAAGGCCAAGGCGGACGCGCGGGCCAAGCACGTCCCGGTGGTGGAGGTGTTCCGGCACGGGTGGCGGCGGGTGCTGATCACGATCGGCGCGCGGATGGCCGAGAACGTCTCGTACTACGTGATCACCGCGTTCATCCTCGTCTACGTGACCACCGGCCTCGGCATGGAGCGCACGGTCGGGCTCAACGCGGTGCTGATCGGGTCGGCCGTGCACTTCCTGGTCATCCCGGCGTGGGGCGCGCTGTCGGACCGGATCGGGCGGCGGCCGGTGTACCTGGTCGGGGCGGTGGGCGTCGCGGTGTGGGCGTTCGCGTTCTTCGCGCTGCTGGACACCCGCTCCCCCGCCCTGGCGATCGTCGCCGCGACGGTCGGCCTGGTGCTGCACGGGGCGATGTACGGGCCGCAGGCGGCGTTCTTCAGCGAGCAGTTCCCCACCCGGTACCGCTACACCGGGCTGTCGATCGGCGGCCAGCTCTCCTCGATCGCCGCAGGGGCGGTGGCCCCGCTGATCGCAACCGCGCTCTACCAGCGCTTCGACAGCACGCTGCCGGTGGCGCTCTACGTCGTGGCGATGTCGGCGATCACCGCGGTCGCGGTGCTGTCGTCCCGGGAGACCCGCGGCAGCTCCCTGCACGACGAGACGCCCGCGGGGAAGCGGCAGCGCGCGGCCGTCTGACGGTGCGCGGCCCGGGTGCGACGATGACCGGCGTGACGGATGGGGTGGCCGGGCTGCTGGCGCTGCTGGCCGACGGCGCGGGCGAGCAGCGGCTCGCCCAGGTCATCGTCGCCGCCCGGGCCGCGGGGGCGGGACCGGCCGAGCTGGCCGAGCTGGAGCGGGCGACCGAGCACGCGCTGCGGGTGCGGGCCACGGTCGCCGCGCACCAGCGCCGCGAGGCCGAGCTGGCCGCGCTGTTCGACACCGCGAGCGACCTGGCCCAGCTGCGCGACACCGACGCGGTGCTGCGCTCGATCGTGCACCGGGCGCGGATGCTGCTCGGCGTCGACGTGTCGTACCTGAGCATGAACGACGAGCGCAGCGGCATGACCTACATGCGGGTGACCGACGGCTCGGCGTCCGCGCTGTTCCAGCAGGTGACGCTGGGGATGGGCGAGGGGCTGGGCGGGCTGGTCGCGCAGACCGCCCGCCCCTACGCCACCCGCGACTACTTCGCCGACAGCCGGTTCAAGCACACCGCCCCCATCGACACCTCCGTGCGCGATGAGGGCCTGCGCGCGATCCTGGGCGTGCCGCTTGCGCTGGGGCCGAAGGTGATCGGCGTGCTCTACGCCGCCGACCGAGCCCCGCGCGAGTTCGCCGCCGAGGAGGTGGCGCTGCTCAGCTCGCTGGCCGACCACGCCGCCATCGCCATCGACAACGCCCACCTGCTCGACGAGACTCGCCAGGCGCTCGCCGACCGCAACCGCGCCCACGAGACGATCAGCGCCCACAACGCGGCGATGCGCCGCGCTGAGGACGCCCACGACCGGCTGATGGACCTGGTGCTCGGCGGCGGGGACCTCGCCTCGGTCGCCGCCGCCGTCGCCGACGTGCTGCGCGGCGGGATCGCGGTGCACGACGCGGCTGGGGCGGTGCTGGCCGCGGTCGGGCCGACCGCGCCGCTGGCCGCCGACGCGGTGGCCGCCTCCCGGCGCACCGGCCGGGCGGTGTCCACAGGGGACAGCTGGGTGTGCGCGGTGCTGGCCGGTCCCGAGCCGCTGGGGGCGTTGGTGCTGACCGGCCGGGCCGAGCTGGACGACGCCGACCGCAGGCTGTTCGAGCGGGCGGGCGTGGTGACCGCGCTGCTGCTCATGCTGCGCCGCACGGTGGCCGCCGCCGAGGACGAGGTGCGCGGCGAGCTGCTGACCGACCTGCTCACCGCGCCGGACCGCAACCCGGCCGCGCTGGTGGACCGGGGCAGGCGGATCGGGGTGGACCTGACCGCGGCGCACGCGGTGCTGGTCGCCACGGCCGACCACGTCCCCCGCCGCAGGCTGGCGGCGGCGGCCGCCCGGTACGGGGTGCTGGCCGGGGTGCACGCCGAGCAGGTGGTCGTGCTGGCCCGCACCGCCGAGCCGGGGGCGCTGGCCGCCCGGATGGCCGCGGAGCTGGGGACCGACGGCCCGGTGACGGTCGGGGCCGCCGGTCCGGCCGCGGGCCCGACCGGCGTGGCGGAGGCGTACGCGGCGGCGGCCCGGTGCGCCCGGTCGCTGATCGCCTTGGGGCGGGCCGGCGACGGCGGGTCGGCCGCCGACCTGGGGTTCGTCGGGCTGCTGCTGGGCGAGGGCGCGGACCTGGCCGGGTACGTGCGCGGCGTCCTCGGCCCGGTGCTGGACTACGACGCCCGGCGCGGGACGGACCTGCTGCGGACGCTGGAGGCGTACTTCGCCTGCGGCACCAACCTCACGCGCGCCAAGGAGGTCCTGCACGTGCACGTGAACACGGTGGTGCAGCGGTTGGAGCGGATCGGGGCGCTGCTCGGCCCCGGCTGGCAGGAGCCCGCGCGCGCCCTGGAGATCCACCTGGCGCTGCGCGTGCACCGGCTCAGCGGCTGAGCCGCGAAGGCGGCCACCGCACCGGGCGTCCCGGCGCGGTGGCCTCCTTCGCGGACGTCATTCGGTGCGCAGGGACTCCACCCGGGTGGCGCTGCGCAGGAACGGCAGCGTCACCAGGCACACCAGCAGGCCGAGCACCGCGGCCGCCGCGGTCATCACGCCGACGCCCGCCCAGTCGATCAGCAGCGGGTCGTTGGTCAGGCGGTTGACCAGCGCGGCCAACCCGACGCCGGTGCCCAGCGCGACGAGCACGCCCAGGCCGATCGGCACGCCGATCTGCCACAGCAGCGACCGGGCGATCGCCCCCGTCGGCACACCGCTGGCGGCCAGCACGGCCAGGGGGCGGCGGCGCTCCCTGATCTGCTCGACGGCCAGCACCAGCAGGCTGACCCCGGCCAGCATCAGGGTGAACACCGAGCCGATCAGCAGGCCGCGCTGGATGGTCAGGAAGTTCTCCTGCTCATCGGTCCTGCTGGACATCTCCGAGTCGAGGTAGACGTCGGTGGACAGGTTGCCGAAGGCGGCGTTGCGCAGGTGCTCGATCGCGTCCGGCTGGTCCGGGTCGAGCTTGATCCGCAGGCTCACGCCCCGGTCGGCGGGCTGGGGCGGGGCCGCCTTCGGGGTGGCGATCAGGTCCGCCCCGAAGCTGATGTCGCCCGTCGCCAGCTCCCGCACCTGCTGCGGGATCGTCCACGTACCGAGGGAGACCATCTTCTCCCCTGCCCAGTCGACCGACATCGCCGACTGCCCAGGGGTGAACCCGGGCCGGGAGGTCGTGCCCGGGTAGGCGAACACCTCGCCGTCGGTGCAGTCCACCACCTGGAAGACCCGCTCGATGTCGGCGCAGGTCCCGATGCTGACGGAGAGGGTGTTGCTGCCGGACACGTCGGCGGCGATGTCGGCCCCGGTGAACCGGGCGACCCACTCCACCCCCTCGACGCCGGAGATCAGCCCGGTGACGGCGGCCTCGCGCTCGCGGTCGACCCAGCTGCGGGCGATGGAGGAGTCCTCCTCGGCCTGCTCGGCCGCGTCGAGTCCGACGGCCGACGCCTGGGACACCAGCAGCGCCTGCAGGGCGATGGCGCCCGCGAGCACCACGGCGACGCCGCCGATCACCCGCGCCGACGTGCCGCTGTCGAGCTGGAGCCTGCGCACCGCGAGCTGCCACGACGGCGGTCCGCCGCGCAGGCGGGAGACCACGCGCTCGACCACGACCGGCAGCAGCACCGGGACCCCGACCAGCATCAGCGTGGCCCCGGTGGCGATGCGCACGGCCCAGAGGTCGCTGTTCTCGTCGCCGGTGTTCCACAGCAGCAGCACGGCGCCCGCGGCGACCAGCAGCAGCCGCCAGGCGACCCGCCTGCGGACCGGGCGGCTGAACCGGACCACCCCCAGCGGCTCGATGATCGTCCGCCGCAGCGCGGTCTGCGCGGTGAGCACGGCCAGCACCGGCACCGCGACCGCGATGACGCCGACCAGCCACCAGTTGGGCACCACGTCGAACTCGTAGACCCCGACGCCCATCAGCCGCACGCTCGCCGCCACCGGCCGCAGCAGCACGAACCCGATCGCGCCCAGCACCATCCCGGCGAGCGCGCTGACCAGCGCCTCCGCGGCCGCGATCCGCCTGACCTGGCGGCTGTCCCCGCCGACCAGGCGCAACGCGGCCAGCCTGCGGTCGCGCTCGGCCCCGGCGATGCGGGTGCTGGAGGCGACGAAGATGAACACCGGCACCAGCAGCGCGACCACGCCCAGCAGGAGGACCAGCAGGAACTCCGGCGGGATCGACTGGTCGGAGGGCACCCCGAACTTGTAGACCTCCGAGACGCCTTCGTCCGCGTAGTCCGCCCGCAGGCCGGTGTAGGCCAGCAGGTCGTACGGGTCGGCGACGACCTCGGCGGGCAGCACGCCGACCACCCGCTGCGGGAACCGCGGCTTCAGCAGCGCCGAGTCCGGGTCGGCGAGCAGGTCGGCCAGCGCCTGGGAGACGTACATCTCGTCGGCGGCGGGCATCCTGGGCAGGCCGGGCGGCACCGGCGAGTTCGGGCCTGCCGCGCGCACCCGCTTGACGTTGATCCGCTCGCCGCGGAAGGCCGTGCCGTCCCACACGACCAAGGTCGGGTCGACGCCCGCGACCGGGTTGAGGTCGGTGGCCGAGAGCGACCCGCGGGCGTCGCGGTTGGCCGCGACCGTCCCGGCGGAGGCGGCCATCAGCAGCACCACCACGGCGATGCCGACGCCGATCGAGCTGAGCACGAACCGCGCCATCGATGTCCGGCCGCCCCCGACGGCCAGCCGGACCCCGATCAGCAGGTCCGAACGCCACCCGCTCACGGGACCAGCTCCGGCGAGCGGGTCTTGCCGTCGCGCACCACGACCTCGCGGTCGGAGTAGGCGGCCACCCGCGCCTCGTGGGTCACCAGCACGATCGCCGCGCCCGTCTCCTTGGCCGTCTGCACCAGCAGCTGCATCACCTGCTCGCCGTTGAGCGAGTCCAGCGCGCCGGTCGGCTCGTCGGCGAAGACGACCTTGGGCGCGGTGACCAGCGCGCGGGCGACCGCGACCCGCTGGCCCTGCCCGCCGGAGACCTCGCCGGGGCGCTTGGGGCCGACCGCGCCGACCTCCAGCCGGTCCAGCCACTCCCGCGCCTTGGCCTCGGCCACCCGGCGCTTGGTGCCGCCCAGGCGCATGGGCAGGGCCACGTTCTCCAGGCAGGACAGCTCGGGGACGAGCTGGCCGAACTGGAAGACGAAGCCGAACTCCCCGCGGCGCAGCGCGCTGCGCTCCTTGTCGGACATGGCCGAGAGCTCGCGCCCGGCGTAGACCACCGAGCCGGAGTCCGGCGCGACGATCCCGGCCAGGCAGTGCAGCAGCGTGGACTTGCCCGACCCGGACGGGCCCATCACCGCGACGACCTCGCCGGGGGCCACCGACATCCCGGCGCCGTCGAGGGCCGGGGTGCTGCCGAAGGACTTGCGGAGGTCGGTCGCACTCAGGATGGGGCTCATTCGGCCACCGCCTTCGCCAGCTCGGACAGGCGCGCGGTGGTGAGCTCCAGCCAGCGCAGGTCAGCTTCCAGGTGGAACAGGGCGTGGTCGCAGATGAGCTGGTCGGCCAGGTCGCCGCCCTGCTTGCGCAGGGTCAGCTCGCGCATGGTCTGCAGGTGCGCGGCGCGCTGGGCGTCGAGCACCTCCTCGGCGCTGCGCCCGGACATCAGGGCGAGCACCACCTTGGTGTAGAGGGCGCTCTGCAGGTAGATCTGCGGGCTCTCCGGGGTGACCAGCCACACGGCGAGGTCGGTGACCCCGGCGTCGGTGATGGCGTAGCGCTTGCGCTCGGGCCCGCCGCCAGCCTCGACGCCGCGCTCCTCCACCAGTCCGTTCTTCAGCAGCCGCGAGAGCGTGGCGTAGACCTGGCCGTAGGCCAGGGGGCGGTCCTGGCCGAAGCGCTCGTCGTAGACCCGCTTGAGGTCGTATCCGTGCCGGGGCCCGGTCTCCAAGAGGCCGAGCAGGGCGTGTCCGATTGACATGCCCGGGACTCTACAACACGGGTATACACGCTACGAATAGCCGGGTGACCTGCGCGAACTTGATCAGACCGTCAGACAGAACGGGTGGCCCGCCGGATCGGCGTAGACCCGGAAGGACTTGGCGTGGGTCTCGTCGAGCAGCTCGACGCCCAGCTCGGTGAGGCGCTCGTGGGCCGCGTCCAGGTCGTCGACCTTGAAGTCCAGGTGCAGCATCTGCGGGTGCTCCCCGCCCGGCCAGGTCGGCGCCACGTAGTCGGGGATGCGCTGGAAGGCGATGCGGCCCAGCGGCCCGTCCAGGTTCACCCAGTCGCCGCCGTCCTGAACCTCCGGCTCCTCCGGCCACTGCAGGACGCGGCGGTAGAACTCGGCGAGCTCGACGGCGTCGGGGCAGTCGAGGACGACGGTGAGGCGGACGGGCTGGGTCATCGCGATCTCCTCTCGTAACCGGTGATCTTGAGTATGGGGGTTAGCTCCGATCGCTGCAACCGGTATCGGGCCTACAGTGGTGTCGTGACCACCGACCACGACGTGGAGCTGGTTCTCGACTTCCTGAACACCATCGACCTCGACCGCGGCACCGACGTCCTGGCCGACCCGCTGGCCTGGCAGACGTGGCTGGCCGACCGGGGCCTGGTCGGCGGGCCACCCGCCCGGGTGCGGGCCGTGCGGGCCGGGTTGCGCGCGGCGGTCGGCGGACCGCCCGCGCCCCCGCCCCCGCCGGTCGAGGTGCGGGTCGAGCTCGTGGCGGGCATACCCCGGTTCGCCGCAGTCGATGTCACCGGCGCGGTGCTGGCTGCGGCGAGCAGGCTGGCGGTGCTCGACGAGTGGGAGCGGTTCAAGATCTGCCCGGCCGACGACTGCCAGTGGGCGTTCTTCGACCGCTCCCGCAACCGCAGCCGCACCTGGTGCTCGATGCGCGTCTGCGGCAACCGGGAGAAGGCGCGGGCCTGGCGCGAGCGCGCCAAGGCGGGCCTGTAGCCGCGGCTCAGCCGATGAGCTGGGCCACGGCGTAGATCACCAGCCCGGCCAGCGCGCCGACCACGGTCCCGTTGATGCGGATGAACTGCAGGTCGCGCCCGACCTGCAGCTCGACCTTGCGCGCGGTCTCCGCGCCGTCCCAGCGCCGGACCGTGTCCGTGATCAGGGTCGTGATCTCGTCGCGGTAGTTGAGCACGACGTAGGCCGCCGCGCCCTCGACCCAGCCGTCGGCCTTGGCGCGCAGCGCGTCGTCGGCCACCAGCCGCTCGCCCAGGGCGAGCAGCCCGGCACGGACCCGGGTCCGCAGCTCGCTGGAGGGGTCGGCCGCGGCGTCGAGCAGCATGCGCTTGGCCGTGGCCCAGATGCTGCCGATCAGCTTCTGCACCTCGGGGTGGTCGACGACCTGCTGCTTGAGCGCCTCCGCCTTGCCTATGACGCTCGGGTCGTGCTGCAGGTCGTCGGCGAACTCGCCGAGGAACTTGTCCAGCGCCAGCCGCATCGGGTGGTTGACGTCGGTCTTGACGTTCCAGGCGAAGGACAGCACCTCGTTGTAGACCTTGTCGGCGACCAGGCTGTCGACGAACTTCGGCGACCACGACGGCGAGCGGCCGGAGACGACGGTGACGATCTGGTCCTGGTTGCCCTGCACCCAGTCGTAGGCCTGGTCGCAGAGCAGGTCGACCAGCCGGTGGTGCGAGCCGTCGGCGAACACCCGCTCCAGCACCTTGCCCAGCGGCGGCCCCCACGGCGCGTCCATCACCCGCTTGACCACGGCCTGCTCGACCACCGCCTGCACGTCGTCGTCGCGCAGCACGGTCACCAGCCCGCCCGCCGCGGTGGCCAGCTCGGCGGTCACCCGGTCGGCGTTCTCCGGCCGGGCCAGCCAGCCGCCCAGCTTGGCGGCCACGCCCACCCGGCGCAGCCGCTCGCGCACCACCGACTCGGCCAGGAAGTTCGACCCCACGAAGTCGCCGAGGCTCTGCCCGAGCTGGTCCTTCTTCGTCGGGATGATCGCGGTGTGCGGGATCGGCAGGCCCAGCGGGCGGCGGAACAGCGCGGTCACGGCGAACCAGTCCGCGAGCGCGCCGACCATGCCCGCCTCGGCGGCGGCCTTGACGTAGCCCACCCACCCCGGCGCCCCTGCCGACTGCCACAGGGTGGTGGCCAGGAAGATCAGCGTGGCGCCGCCGAGGAAGGCCAGCGCGACGGCCTTCATCCGGCGCAGGGCGCGGCGCTTCTCCTGCTCGGCGGGCACGGGGGCCAGGGCGCTCTGGTGGTCCACAGCCGCCATTGTCCGTGAGAAGGTGACCCCATGTCGGAGACCCCGCTGGTGCCGCGGCTGCGGCCGTTCACGTCGACCATCTTCGCGGAGATGACCGCGCTGGCCGTGCGGGCGGGGGCGGTGAACCTCGGCCAGGGCTTCCCGGACACCGACGGCCCCGCGTCGATGCTGGAGCGCGCCCAGCGGGCGATCGCCGAGGGCGTCAACCAGTACCCGCCGGGGCCCGGGGCGCCCGAGCTGCGCGCGGCCATCGCCGCCCGCCGCGCCCGCTTCGGCCAGGAGTTCGACCCCGACGCCGAGGTGCTGGTCACCGTCGGCGCGACCGAGGCCATCGCCGCGTCGCTGCTGGCGCTGGTCGGCCCCGGCGACGAGGTGGTCGTCATCGAGCCGTACTACGACTCCTACGCCGCCTCGGTGGCCATGTCGGGCGCGACCCGGGTGACCGTGCCGCTGGCCGAGCAGGAGTCCAGCCGCTTCGGCATCGACGTCGACGCGCTGCGCGCCGCGGTCACCCCGCGCACCCGCGCGATCCTGGTCAACAGCCCGCACAACCCCACCGGGACCGTCTTCACCCGCGACGAGCTGGCAGGCATCGCCGCCGTCTGCGCCGAGCGCGAGCTGATCGCCATCTGCGACGAGGTGTACGAGGACCTGGTCTTCGACGACCACGCCCACCTGCCCCTGGCCACCTTCCCCGGGATGGCCGAGCGCACGCTCACCATCTCCAGCGCGGGCAAGAGCTACAACTGCACCGGGTGGAAGATCGGCTGGGTGTGCGGGCCCGCGCGGCTGGTGGGCGCGGTCCGCGCGGCCAAGCAGTTCCTCACCTTCGTCGGCGGCGCCCCGTTCCAGCCCGCGGTCGCCCACGCGCTGTCGCATGAGGACGAATGGGTGGCCGCGCTGCGGGCGTCCCTGTCGGACAAGCGCGAGCGGCTGTCCACCGGCCTGGCCGAGGCGGGCTTCGCGGTGCGGCGCACGGAGGGCACCTACTTCGTGTGCGCCGACGTGCGCCCGCTGGGGTTCGCCGACGGCCTGCAGCTGTGCCGCGAGCTGCCGGAGCGGGCGGGCGTCGCCGCCGTGCCCGTCCAGGTGTTCACCGACAACCCCGACCGCTGGCGGCACCTGGTGCGCTTCGCCTTCTGCAAGAAGGACGAAGTCATCGACGAAGCTTTGTCGAGACTGCACAAACTTCACTGAGTTCTTTCACCCGTTCGGCTGAATTCCACCGTCTGTGACGGCGAATCCCCGGGTACAGGCGGAGGTATCCGTCTTTCCGGGTGGAACCCGCCCGGTTAGGGTGCGGTGACGCGACTCGGTGCTGGATAGTGGCTGGGTCGTCGTAGCGGCATCGGGAACCGCCGGGACGGAAGTGGGGTGAGGCCGTGGACACCGCACGCGCCCGCGCCTCGCTGCACCCGCAGGACCGCCCGACCGCCCTGGGCTGGCTGCGCAGGCTGCTGGTCGTGGCCGGGTTCCTGCTCGGCGGGCTGCTCATCGGCTCCACATCGGCCGGAGCCGACACCGGGCGGTCCGACCTCGCCGACGCGCTGCGCGAGCGGGCCGCGGCGGGCAAGGAGCTCGTCGCGCTCCTCGGCTCCGCCGCCGAGCGGGTGGGCCCCGGCGCCCCCGCCGCCCCGCCCGCCCCCGAGCGCCCGACCGTCCTGGGCGGACTGATCGCCCCGCAGCCGCAGGAGCCCACCGCGCCAGCCGCGCCAGTCGCGCCGGAGCCGACCAGCTCGGCGCAGGGCTCGGCCAGCTCGACGCCGGGGGTCGAGGTCGAGCCGACGATCACCTTCGGCGGGGTGGACTACGGCCCCGCGCCGTGGGAGACCCCGGTGGAGTCCGTCGAGGACACCGCCCCCGTCGTCGCCGAACCGGTCGCGGCCGCCGCGCCGCGGCCCCCGCCCGCGCGCGCCCCCGCGCCGCCCGCCCCCCGCCAGGTCGTCGCCCCCGCGCTCTGGACCGGGCCGGTCCACCCGGCCCCCGAGGCCACCGAGCCCGATCAGGGCGACACCGCCACCGCGCCCGCCGACCGCCCGGCCGAGCCGCCCGCCCCGCCCGCGCCCAGCGCGCCCGCGTCCGGCACCTCGGCCGGGGCGGCGCACGACGGCGGCGGCCAGGCCCGCGGGGCGCTGGGCGTGCTGGCCACCCGCGACCACGCGGCCACGCCGTCGGGCGGCTGGCCCGTCGGGTACCCCCAGGTGCCCGGGGCCGCCGTCGAGGCCGCCGGTTCCCCGACCTGCCGACCCGACTGACCCCGTTCCCGCGGGACACGTGTGCCCTTCTCCGGGCTGATCCTTGACGTTCGACCTCCCGTTTCTGCCCGACCGCGCCCGGGCAGAAGTGGGGCTATCGCCCCAACGCCGCGATGCCCCCGCGGCGTTGGGGCCCACCCCCAGGCCCGCCGATCCGCCTACCGCGCCAGGACGGATCGGCATCCCGCCCCGACGCCCGCGATGCCCCCGCAGGCGGTCGGGGCGCCTCGGCCGCCCGCCCGCCCGGCACGACGTGGGGCCGTGCCGGGGCTGACCTCGGCGGGCACGACCGAGGGACGCGGTGCGCTGGGTGGCGTCGACAGCGCCATCCAGCGCACCGCCTTGACGGTTCTTACTCGCCGCGGCCGCCCGGCCACCACTCAAGCCACCGGGATGAGCCCGTCCGTCCCATCGGAACCAAGCGATCCGGTGACGGCGGCGGCGACCTGCGACAGTCTGCGCACGGCCGCCACCAGCGCGGCCTCCGGCAGCGTGAACGGCAGCCGCAGCCACCGCTCCAGCCCGCCGTGGGCGCTGAACCGCGAGCCGGGGGCCACCCGCACCCCGGCCGCCCGGGCCGCGACGGCCAGCCGCGACCCGATCGGGCCGGGCAGCTCGCACCACAAGCCCAGGCCGCCGTCAGGCACCCGGAAGGACCAGTCCGGGCAGTGCTGGGCCAGCGCGGCGACCAGCACGTCCCGCTTGGCCGCCAGCTCGGCCCGGCGCTGGACCAGCGCAGGCTCGGGGTCGGCGTACAGCTCGGCGAGCACGAGCTGCTCCAGCACCGGCGAGCCCAGGTCGAAGGCGTGCCGGGCGGCGGCGAGCCTGCGCACGACCTCGGCGTCGGCGCGCACCCAGCCCAGCCGCAGCCCGCCCCAGTGCGACTTGCCCGCCGACCCGATCGCGATCACCGCGCCCGGCCCGGACAGCGGGGCCTGCGGCCGGGGCGGGCGGCGCAGGTCCAGCTCGGCCAGCGTCTCGTCGACCACCAGCGGCATCCGGGCGCGGGCGGCCAGGGCTACCAGCCGCTCGCGGCCGTCGGCGTCCAGCAGGTGCCCGGTTGGGTTGTGGAAGTCGACGATGAAGTAGCCCAGCCGCGGACCGGCCTGGCGCAGCGCGGCGGCCACCCCGTCGAGGTCCCAGCCGTCCTCCAGCAGCGGGACGGCCACCGGGATGGCGTGCGCCGCGGTGATGGCGTCGATGGCGTTGGGGTAGGTGGGCTGGTCGACCAGCACGCGGTCGCCGGGGCCGGTGAAGGCGCGCAGCACCAGGGCGAGGGCGTGGTGGGCGCCGTTGGTGACCAGGATCTGCTCGGGCCCGGTGGGCAGGCCGCGGGCGGTGTAGCGGTCGGCGAGGCGGGCGCGCAGCACGTCGAGGCCGTACTCGTGGTAGCCGTGGCCCGCCAGCTCGGCGGCGAAGGCCGCGCGCACGGCGTCGACCGCGTGGGCGACGGCGGGCTGGGCGGGCGGGGCGGCGCGCGCCAGGTCCAGCGGCTGCTCGCCGGGCAGGTCGGGGGCGCGGCCGGGGGCGGGCAGCGCGGTCCAGGTGCCCGCGCCGCGGCGGGTGCGGACCAGGCCCTCGGCGCGCAGGGCGTCCCAGGCCGCGGCGACCAGCGTCCGGCTGACCCCGAGCGCGGCGGCCACCTCGCGCTCGGCGGGCAGCGCGGTGCCCGGCGGCAGCCTGCCGTCGAGCACCAGCAGCCGCAGGGCGCTCGCGAGCGCGGCTGACCCCGGCCTGCCGCCGGTGCGCCAGCCGCCGAGCAATCGGGCCAATCGGGCACCGGAGATCCGGCCTACGGGATGCACCAGGCCAATTTATGTCGATTGGCCCTCGGACTCCAGGCCAATGCCGGTCAGGATGGGCGCATGAGCGCTCTCGACGTCAGCCCCGTCCCCGTCCGGGTCAGCCCCGGCCGCCGCCTGCCGCAGCTCGTCGGCGGCCTGGCCCTCTACGGGGCGAGCATGGGCCTGCAGATCGAGGCGGCGCTGGGCCTGGCCCCCTGGGACGTGCTGCACGAGGCGCTGCACGAGCGGACCGGCCTGAGCTACGGCACGGTCACCGCGCTGGTCAGCGTCGCGGTGCTGCTGTGCTGGATCCCGATCCGGCAGCGGCCCGGCGTCGGCACGGTGGCCAACATCCTGGTCATCTCGGTGTCGGTCGACCTGACCCTGTACCTGCTGCCCACCCCGCAGCACTGGGCCGTGCGGGCCGGGATGCTCGTCGCCGGGATCGTCCTCAATGGACTGGCGACGGCGGCCTACATCGGCGTCCGGCTCGGCCCCGGCCCGCGCGACGGGCTGATGACCGGGCTGGCGCGCCGATCGCGCTTCTCGCTGCGGGTCGTGCGCACCGCCATCGAGATCGTGGTGCTGGTCACCGGATGGCTCCTCGGCGGCACGGTCGGCCTCGGCACGGCCGCATACGCCCTGCTCATCGGCCCCCTGGCGCAGGCTTTCCTGCCCCGCGTCGTCTGGCGGCCGCGCACTTCGGCCGAGATCGGACATTAGAGTCAGGGGCGTGAACGCCATCCCCTTGCCCCGCTGGAGCCTTGCCGTCCCGCCGCTGAGCGTGCTGATCCTGGCCGTCGGCTGGGGACGCGAACACCTCGGCCCCGTCCTGCTTCCGCTGGTGTGCCTCGCTTTGGGCGGCGCGGTCGTGGCCGCGGTGCACCACGCGGAGGTCGTGGCGCACCGCGTCGGCGAGCCGTTCGGCACGCTGATCCTCGCCATCGCGGTCACCGTGATCGAGGTGGCGCTGATCGTCACGCTGATGATCTCCGGCGGGGACAAGGCGGCCACGCTGGCCAGGGACACCGTCTTCGCCGCGATAATGATCACCTGCAACGGGATCGTGGGCCTCGCGCTGCTCGTCGGGTCGCTGCGCCACCGGGTCCAGGAGTTCCGCGCGCACGCCTCCGGGGGCGCGTTCGCCGTCGTGCTCGCCCTGGTCACGCTGAGCCTGGTGCTGCCGACGTTCACCACGAGCAGCCAGGGCCCCACCTTCTCCGGCGCGCAGCTGGCCTTCGCTGGCGTGGCCTCGCTGGTGATGTACGGGGTGTTCGTCTTCGTCCAGACCCTGCGCCACCGCGACTACTTCCTGCCCAAAGTGGACCGCACGCCCGACGACCACGCCGACGCGCCGAGCACCAGGACCGCGCTGGTCAGCCTCGGGCTGCTGCTGGTCTGCCTGATCGCCGTGGTCGGCCTGGCCAAGACGGTCTCGCCCACCCTGGAGGCCGCCGTGGCCGCCGCGGGCGCGCCGCTGTCGCTGGTCGGCGTGCTGATCGCGATGCTGGTGCTGATGCCCGAGACCGTCGCCGCCGTGCGCGCCGCGCTGCGCGACCGGCTGCAGGTGAGCCTGAACCTGGCGCTGGGCTCGGCGCTGGCCAGCATCGGCCTGACCATCCCGGTCATCGCGATCGCCTCGATCTGGCTGACCGGGCCGCTGGTGCTCGGCCTCGGCGGCAAGGAGCTGGTGCTGCTGGCGCTGACCGGCGGGGTGGGCACGCTGACCCTGGTGTCCGGCCGGGCCACCGTGCTGCAGGGCGCGGTGCACCTGATGGTCTTCAGCGCCTTCCTGTTCCTCGCCGTGACGCCGTGATCCAGCCGCGCACCTGGGTGTAGCGCAGCCCTAGGTCGTCCTCGCCGCCGAGGGCGAGCAGGGCGAGGAGCACGTGCTCGTCGCCGATGAACCCGTCGCGGCAGTCCACCGCTTCGCGCAGGGCCCGTTCGAGCACGCGCTTGGCCTCGGCGGTAAACGAGGGGTGAAATCGCCGCCGACCCCGGTTCGGCGCCAGCGCGCCCGCCCCGTGCTCGCGCTCGACGGCGGCGATCACCGAGTCCAGGTCGATGCCCAGCTTGGCCAGCGCCTCGGCGTCGGCGTCGGTGAGCCCGCCGCGGCGCAGCCGGGCCAGCTGCCCCGCGGCGACCCGCTCCCGGTCGACGCCGAAGTGCTCCAGGACCGCAGCGCCGGTGGTGTGCTGGCGTTCCAGCAGGGCGAGCATGAGGTGCTCGGGCCCCACCTCCTTCCCCGCCTTCTCGACGGCATCGCGCACCAGCTCACGCACGGCCGCGGTGAACCGCTCGAACATCACTGCCTCCCGTACTTCTTGTGCACGGCCTGCTTGGTGACCCCCAGCTCGGCCGCGATCTCCTGCCAGGACCAGCCCTGCGCGCGCGCACTGCGCACCTGCACGGCCTCCAGCCGCTCCAGCAGCCGCCGCAGCGCGGCGACGGCCCGCAGCCCGGTCCCGGGATCGGCGTCGCCCGCCGCGTGGGCCAATCGGGTTGCCTCGGTCATGGCGTCAACTTTGGTTGACAGACCCCCGCGTTGTCAACCCTGGTTGACGCTGTGGATGATCGGGCCCATGCCGCAGGTCGAGGTCGCCGAGCAGGCCGGGGTGGGGGCGGACGGGCGCGCGCGACCGAGCGAGGACGTCGTCGTGGTGCTGCCGTCGGCGGTGATCCTGCTGGACGGGGCCACCTCGACCACCCACCCCGGCGGGCCGTACGCGGTGGCGCTGGCCGCCCAACTGGCGGGGCGGCTGGTGGCGGCGCCTGAGGTGGGGCTCGTGGAGCACCTGGCGGGGGCGATCCGGGCGGTGGCCCGGCACCACGGCTACACGCCCGGGGACAGCCCGTCGAGCACGGTGGCCATCGCCCGGTGGGATTCGTCCAGTGTGGAGGTTCTGGTGCTGGCCGACAGTCCGGTGGTGGTGTTCCATCCGGACGGGCGGCACACGGTGGTCTCGGATGATCGGCTGCGGAGGTTGCGGCCGATCGCGCCGGAGCGGGTGGGGGAGTTGCGGAATCGGGAGGGCGGGTTCTGGGTGGCTGAGGCGGTGCCTGCTGCTGCCCGGGAGGCGGTGGTGGGGCGGTGGGCGCTCTCCGAGGTGTCTGATGTGGTGTTGGCCAGTGATGGGGTTTCTTGTGGGGTGGATGATTATGGGGTGCTGGATTGGGGGGGTGTGTTGGAGATGGCTCGGCGTGGGGGGTTGTATTCGGTGCTGGATGTGGTTCGGGGGGCTGAGGAGGGGGATCCTGATCTGGTGCGGTGGCCTCGGGGGAAGGTGCATGATGATCAGGCGCTGGTGTGGGTGAATTTCTCCGAGTGATGCTGGGGCTTTGGGTATCGCGGATTGAATTGGGTCCACGCGGCTCGCGTGGGCGGTTCGATGGGTGACCCCGCATTTCGCGTGACTGTCGAGCGAGATGGATTGTGCGCAGCGCGCGCATGATGTCGCCTTGGGCGTGGGTCAGGATCTTGGTGACCGCTTGTGCCCGGGCGCCGTCGTACTCGCTGAGCCGTTCGACCAGGCTGCGGGCGTGGACATCGGCCAAGCCGACCCGGGTGGCGAGATCGTCCAAGGCCGCGCCGATGCTGATGGGCTGGTATGCGGTCACGGCGCTTCCCCCGTGGCGGGCACGGTGACCGGGTGCGCCACGGCCGACGACAGGACGGCGGAGCAGTCGCACAGGGTGCAGACGCATCGATGGGAGCTGATCACGAACGAGAAGCCCCCGGCGCTGACGGTCTGGTCGATCTGCGCGGACCAGACATGGGCCGTGGCGCACTGGGGCACACGTCGGCTTGCGTCACGGGCATCGGCACCCGTTGGGTGACATGGGAATGGGTCATCGCGGCGGCTCCATTCGATCGGTCGTTCGGTACGCCCCTTGATCAAGCAATTCGCGCAGCTTGCGACGACGACCCTGCCGCCCAACCCGGAACTGGGTACAGAGCGATATTGCGGGCACTTGCCGTGCGGAACCGCGTACCACCCTCACTGACCAGCGGTAACTCTTCTCGCACGGATCGTCACGCGGATGCGACACTGGGATCATGAGCACCCGGCGGGATCGTCTTGCCGAGCAGCGGCGTGCGATGGGCTTCATCCAGGAGACGCTTGCCGAAGCCACACCGGATGACGGTTCTCCGGTCGGGGCGGACTTCATTGAGGAGATGCGCCGGACCATCGGGTACGTCGTCGCCCTTGACGGGGTGCACGGTGGCGGTGAGGTTGCCCCGATCGCGTTGCGCGTGTTCCAGCGGGCTCAGCGCGTGCTTTCCGACGGGCGGTACTTGCCTGCCGTCGAGCGTGATCTAGAGGCGATCACGTCTGAACTGGGGGAAGTCGCGGGATGGGTGCTGTTCGACGCTGAGCGGCAGGCTGAAGCGCGGCAGGTGAACGCCGAAGCCCTCACCCTGGCGCGCATTGCTGGTGATGCTCCGATGGAGTGGTTCATCCTCACGAACCAGGCACTGGCCTCGATCCACACCGGGCGCAACCGGGAGGCGTTGCGCATCGCGCATGGCATGACGTGCGGCAGCAACCTCCCCGGTCGCGTCCGCGCGCTGTTCGATGTCCGAGCCGCCCGCGCTCTGGCCGCGCTCGGTGATGCTCCCGGTGCCCGGAAGGCCCTCGATCGGGCGCGCTCCGCGTTCGCGGACGGAACCACGACCCGCGACCCGGCGTGGTCTTGGTGGTTCGACGAGCGGGAGCTGGCCGGGCACGAAGGGATGATGTACGCCGCGCTCGGCGATCATGGTCGAGCGCTGCCCCTGCTGGCCACGGCGGTAGAGCGCTCCGTGGGCCGTGAGGCGTTCCGCTGGGCGTTGTACATCCACCGGGCGAATTTGCTCCGCGCGTCGCTCCGCGCGGGTTCCTGGGCCGACGCTGAAGCCGTAGCCGGAGATATCGTGCCGATGATCGGCGACGTGGCCTCCCGGCGCACCGAGGAGATCTTGCGCACCACGACCGCCCGCCCGCAGGCGCGGCCGCCGCTGCCGTCCTCGCTCGGTGACGCGCTCGACCACATCGGCGCGCTTCTCCCCCGCTGACCAGCGCGAACGCATCCGCAGGCCATGTGGATGCCTAAGGTTTGCCCAGTCCGGTCCAGTTGAAGCCTGCTCGGCGGGCTACGGCGGGGTCTAGGAGGTTTCGGGTGTCTACGACGATTGGTTTGCTCACGGTTTCGGCTAGGCGGGGCCAGTCGAGGGAGCGGAATTCTGGCCATTCGGTTAGGACGATGATGGCTTCTGCGTCCTTTGCGGCCAGGTAGGGGTCGTCGGCGACGGTGATGGTGGAGAGGTCTGGGTGGGGGTTGATGGAGGTCAGGGCGGGGTCGTAGCCGACCAGGGTGGCGCCTGCTTGGCGGAGGAGGGCGGCTACGGCGAGGGCCGGGGAGTCGCGCAGGTCGTCGGTGCCCGCTTTGAAGGTGAGGCCGAAGAGGGCCAGGCGGACGTGGGAGAGGGAGCCGGTGCGCTTGCCGGTGACGGCGTGGCGGACCTTCTCGACCATGCGCTGGCGCTGGCGGGTGTTGGTGTCGATGGTGGCGCGCAGCAGGCGGAACTCGAAGTCGGCCGCGTCGGCGAGCTGGAGCAGGGCGGCGGTGTCCTTGGGCAGGCAGGAGCCGCCCCAGCCGGGGCCGGGCATGAGGAACGCCTGGCCGATGCGCTTGTCGTAGCCCATGCCCTCGGTGACGTCGGTGATGTTCGCGCCCAGGCGGTCGCACAGCTCGGCGACGGCGTTGACGTAGGACAGCTTCATCGCCAGAAAGCAGTTCGCCGCGTACTTGACCAGCTCGGCGCTGGGGGCGTCGGTGAGGACCGTGGGGGCGCCCAGGCGCGAGTACAGGGCGGCGACGCGCTCGGCGGCGTCCTGCTTGCTGCCGCCCACCACGATGCGGTCGGGGTTGAGGAAGTCGTAGACCGCGGTGCCCTCGCGCAGGAACTCCGGGTTCGAGACCACGGCGACGTCGTCGCGGCCCAGCAGCTCCTCGGTGCGCTCGGCGGTGCCGACCGGGACGGTGGACTTGTTGACCACGACGCAGCCCGCGGGCAGCAGCTCCCTGACCTCCTCGACCACCGACTCCACGATGCTCAGGTCCGCCACGCCGCCCACGCCCATCGGGGTCGGCACGCACAGGAACAGGACCTCGGGGCCGCCCTCGAAGTGCTCGACCGCGCCCGCCGCGCCGAGCACGAAGCTGAGCCTGCCCGCGGCGATGCCCTCGGCGACCAGCTCGGCCAGGCCCGGCTCCAGGATGTCGACCTCGCCGGCGGCCAACCTGGCCAGCTTGGCCGCGTCCACGTCGGCGCAGACCACGTCGTGGCCGAGCGAGGCCAGGCAGGCCCCCGTGGTCAGGCCGACGTACCCGGTCCCGACCACGGCGATCCGTCGAACGAACACCGCTTACCCCTCTCGCAGTGGCTCGGCGACCCGGGCCGCGGCGAAGGTCCGCAGCGCGTCGTGGTCGCGCAGGTCGACAAGCTGGTTGCCCCAGCGGTCCTTGGGGGCGGCGCCGCCGCCCCTGCGCCGCTCGGCGGCGGGCCAGCCGTCCGGGAACGGGCCTGCCGAGGCGAAGCCCAGCAGCTCGTCGTAGACGCCGACGTAGGCCTGCGCCTGCGGGCGCCAGTCCAGCACCCGCTCGGCCCGGCGGCGGCCCTGGGCGCCCAGCTCGGCGCGGCGGGCCGGGTCGTCGATCAGGTGCAGCACGGCGTCGGCCAGGCCGTCGGTGTCGCCGGGCTCGACGTAGACCGCGCAGTTGCCCGCCGAGACCACCGTCTCGGTGAGCCGGTAGGCGACGACGGGCAGCGCGTAGGCCATGTACTCCATCGTCTTGTTCATCGTCGAGACGTCGTTGAGCGGGCTCTTGGGGTCCGGCGACAGGCCGACGCAGGCCGCGGACAGGTACCGGGTGATCTGGTCGGGGCCGACCCGGCCGGTGAACTCGACGTAGTCGTCGAGGCCGAGGTCGCGGCACCGGCGCTTGAGGTCCTCCAGGCAGTCGCCGAAGCCGAGCAGCGCGAAGCGGACGTCGGTGCGGCCGTGGAAGTGCACGATCCGGTCGGCGACCTCCAGCACCCCGTCCACGCCGTCCTGCGGGCCCATGATCCCCAGGTAGGCCACCAGGTGCTTGCCCCCGCGCAGCGGCGGATCGGGCACATATGCAGGCCGCATCACCGAGGTGTCGGGGCCCGACCGCACGACCGTGGTGTGCTCGCGCTTGACGCCGCCGCGCCGCACGGCGATGTCCTGATAGGACGTGTTGGTGGAGATCACCCGGTCCGCGGTGCGGAAGGTGCGCCGCTCCAGCCACTTGAGGATGGCCAGCTGCAGCTTGCCCGCCCGGCCGGTCGGCTCGCCGAAGCGGGAGCGGAAGACCTCGGGGTTGAGGTCGTGGTGGTCGAAGACGAACTTGACCCCGGCCGCCTTCCAGGGCAGCGCCAGCGCCCAGTAGGTGTCCGGCGGGTTGCACGCCTGCATGGCGTGGAAGCGGGCGCGGCGGCGGACCTTGAGGGTCAGCGCGGCCGTGCGCAGCCAGCAGTAGAGGAACTCCCATGCGTAACCGAGGAGGCCCTCGGCTTGGCGGGGCGGGGCGTACTTGTAGAGGTGCACGCCCTCCAGCTCGGTGTAAGCGGGATCACCGGGGCCCTTCGGGCAGATGACGGAGACCTCGTACCCGGCGGCGCGCAGCGCGCGGCACTCCAGCCAGACCCGGCGGTCCAGGGGGACCGGCAGGTTCTGCACGATGATCAGCACATGCGGGGCCATCCAGCCCGACCTCATTCCTCGCGACGGGGCCGACACCTCAGGGTCGGTCCCGCCCGGGCTGTTGTTACAGACCGTGGCCGTGCGGCGATGTGCAGGACGAGGGTCCGTCGGTGGTGGAGGTGTTCGGGTGTACGTGGCCTCGACCAGAGGCGGGGACGCCGTGCGGCCATCAGCCGGAAGCCGGGTGCCGACGACCGTCGTCCTGCTGGGGACCGTGAGCCTGCTCACAGACGTCTCCGCGGAGATGGTGACCGCCTTCCTCCCGGTCTACGTGATCTTCAACCTGCAGATGTCGTACCTGCAGCTGGGCCTGCTCGACGGGATCTACACCGGCGCGACGGCCGTGCTGCGGCTGGTGGGCGGGCACGTGTCCGACCGCATCCGCCGCCCGAAGGCGGTCGCGGTCACCGGCTACGGGCTCTCCGCGGCGACGAAGCTGGCCTTCCCGCTGGTCGGCGCGTCCGCGGGCGGCCTCGGCGGCGTGCTGGCCCTCGACCGGGCGGGCAAGGGCCTGCGCACCGCGCCGCGGGACGCGCTGATCTCGCTGTCCACCCCGGCCGACCAGCTCGGCGCGGCCTTCGGCGTGCACCGGATGATGGACACCATCGGCGCGCTGATCGGCCCGCTGGCCACCTTCGCGCTGCTGACCTGGGTGACCACCAGCCCCGGGCCGATTTTCATGATCAGCTTCTGCTTCGGCCTGCTGGGCGTGATCGTGCTGCTGTTCTTCGTCCGCGAGCACCGGCCGACCGGCCCGCGCGCGGCGGTGGTCTTCCGCGACGCGCTGGGGCTGCTGCGCCACCGCGGGCTGCGCCGCACGACCGCCGCGGCCGGGCTGCTGGGCCTGGCGACGATCTCGGATGCGTTCGTGTTCGTCGTGCTGCAGCAGGTCTCCGGGGTCTCGCCGACCTGGCTGGCGCTGATGCCGGTCGGGACCGCGCTGACGTTCCTGCTGCTGGCCACGCCGCTGGGGAAGCTGTCGGACCGCGTCGGGCGGTGGCGGGTGTTCTTCGCCGGGCACGTGGTGCTGCTGGTCGTGTACCTGCTGCTGCTGGGGCCGTTCGACGGGCTGGCGCTGGTGCTGGTGACCGTGGCGCTGCACGGGGTGTTCTACGCCGCCACCGACGGCGTGCTGATGGCCCACGGTGCGACGCTGGTGCCTGCGCGACTGCGGGCCAGCGGGCTGTCGATCGTGCAGACCGGCCAGGCGCTGGCCCGCTTCGCCTCGTCGGTGGGCTTCGGGGTGCTGCTGACCGCGCTGCCGTTCGCGGCGGCGGTGTGGGTGGCGACCGGCGCGCTGGCCGTGGTCCTGGGAGTCGTGCTGTGGATGATCCGGCCGGGGGTGCCCGCATGATCGACTGGTTGGGGCGGCACCGCATCGCCGTCGGCGTGGCATCGATGGTGATCGTGGTCGCCGCGGTGCTGGTGTACGTGGTGACGGTGGTCCGGTCCGAGCGCGCGTCGGCGACCGCGCCGGGCGGGGCGGTGCCGACGGGGTTGCGGTTCGTGGACAACGGGAGCGGCCGCAACCTGGTGTCCGAGCTGGACCCCGCGGGGACGCGGACGGCGACGGAGCTGTCGTGCCTGCGGGTCTACACCGCGCAGGGGACGACGGTGTGCCTGCGGATGGGGCTGCCGGGGGCTTACGAGGCCGCGGTGTACGTGCGGGGCGAGCTGGTCCGCACGGTCCCGCTGCCGGGGACGCCGAGCCGGGCGCGGGTGTCGGCATCGGGGCAGATCGTGTCGTGGACGGTGTTCGTCACCGGCGACTCCTACCTCGCCCCGGGCGGTTTCTCCACGCGCACCGGCATCCTGGACCTGCGCACCGGCGCCCTGGTGGAATCGCTGGAGGACTTCCCCACCGTGGTGATCGACGGGAAGCCGGACAAGCGCCTGGACGAGAACTACTGGGGCGTGACCTTCACCGCCGACGACAACGCCTTCTACGCCACCCTCGGCTCCGGCAACCACACCTGGCTGGTCAAGGGCGACCTGCGCGCCCGCACGATCACCTCGATGCGCTCGGACGCCGAGTGCCCGTCGCTGTCCCCCGACGAGACCCGGATCGCCTACAAGAAGCGCGCTGGCCGCCTCGGCGGCTGGCGGCTGTTCGTCCTGGACCTCGCCGCGGGCGTGGAAACCGAGCTGCCCGGCTCCGACGGCGTGGACGACCAGGCGGCGTGGCTCGACGGCGGCACGGTCGCCTACGCCAAGGTGCCCCGCGGCGGCGTCCCGACGATCTACGCCTCGGCCGCCGACGGCTCCGGCGCCCCCCGGGAGCTGGTGGCGGCGGCGTCCTCGCCGTCGCCGAGAGCGTGACGCTCGATCGGCGGGAACTTCCCGACCGCAGCGGTCTGACCAGGCAGGGGGTGCTTTCCCGCGGTTAGGCTCGACGGCGTGGACATCGCCGAGAACCCCTCGCCGGTCGACGCCCGGATCGCCGCGCTCGAACGGGAGGTCGCGCACCTCAAGCGCGAGGTGACGGAGGCCCGCGCCGACTGCACGTTCGCCAGGATGCTGGCCAACAACGCCTACCGGGACGCCATCGCCGCGGTGAAGGAGCACGGGATCGTGGTGACCCGCGACGAGCTGGAGAGAATCGCGGCGCTGCTGGGCTCCTTCGCGCAGCGGCGCGACCAGGCCGAGGCCGACCGGCTCAAGCGGCTCGGGCTCTAGCTCACGGCTGGCGGACGGGCTTGCCCGCCGCGTCGGTGTTGCCCGACCACCGGGCGATCCCGCCGCCGTCCACCAGGACCTCGCCGAACCCGCCCTTGGTGGTGCCGAAGCGGTTCCCGGTGACGACGGCGCCGCTCAGCGGGGCGCCCAGCCGCAGGATGTAGCCGCCGCCCGCGAGGTAGTTGCCGACCACCTCAAGGTTCTTGGCCGGGTTCTCCGCGCTGGGCATGAGGAAGATCGCGCCGTTCTGGTGGGCGCCGTCGTAGGCGAGGCCGCCTGCGCTGATGTCGATGCGGTTGTAGCGGATCTTGAGGTTGGGGCCGCCGTAGGCCTGGATGCCGTCGTTGTGGGTGTTGTTCGGCGGGGAGCCGAAGACGCGCATGCCGTGGATGTGGTTCTGCTCGATCACGCTGTTGCCGCGGCCGTTCTGGATGCCGTCGGGCGCGCCGGAGATGTCGTTGCGGATCAAGGTCATCCGCGCGTCGCCGTGGACCACGCCGTTGCCCCACTGCGGGCCGGGGATCTGCGAGTCCTTGTAGGTGATCGTGGAGTCCCGCACGTCCACGTGCCCGCTGATGGCCATCAGCGGCGACCAGCTGTGCCGGTTGCCCTCGATCACCGAGTCGCGGATCACCAGCGTGCCGCTGCCGCTGTACTCCACGCCGCCCTTCACCCACACGCGGGAGAGCGTGACGTCCCCGCCGCCGAAGCGCAGCGCGCCCGCGTTCCACTCGGTGCCGGGCGGGGCCGAGCCCGGCCCGTCGATCACCTTCAGCGCCGACCGGTCGCCGCGGAAGCCGACCTGCCCGGGCGCGGGGACCACGCCGGGGGCGAGCGCGCCCGGTGGGGCCGTCGGCTTGGCGGTGGTCGGCTTCGGCGTCGTGGTGGGGGCGGCGACGGAGGTCGGCGGCAGCAGGCTCGTCGTCGGCGGGGCCGAGGTCGTGGTCGGCTGGACGACGACCGGGGCCGTGGGGGGCTCGGGCGCGGCCTGCCCGGCCACGCCGCCGCAGCCTGCGGCGAGGAGCACCGCCCCCACCGCGGCGAGCAGGCGGGCGGATCTGTCCGCGGACATGGCTTCCCTCCGGTCGGCGCCCCCGAGCCGAGTCGCACTGTATGCACCCGCTGGGCCGATCACAACGAGATCACGGCGGCCCACGCGGTCCGGTCACGCACAGTCACCCCGGGGCCCGGGTAACGATTCATCCGGGGAAGCGATGCCCCTGCGGGAACCCATCCGAGGACAGGACGCCGCCGATGCCCGCTGCCACCCGCGTGGAACTGCGCGGTCCCGCGCCGCGCGCCACCGTCCCGTGGTGGCGGACGGCGACGGCGCTGGCCTGCGTCCTCGGCGCGATCCGGCTCGCGGTGGTGGCTGGCGCGCCCTACCCGCAGGCGGTCGGGCTCTTCGACGACGACGCCTTCTACTACTTCGGCGTCGCCCGGCACATCGCCGAGGGCGACGGGTCGACGTTCAACGGGATCGACCCGACCAACGGCTACCACCCGCTGTGGCTGCTCGCTCTCGTCCCCGTGTTCTCGATCGCGGACAGTCACACCGCGCTGGTCGCTGTGACCTTGCTCTCCTTCGCGGTCTTCATCGCCGCCGCCCGGCAGATCGACCGGATCGGCGCGCTGACGGCCCGTCCCGTGCTCACGCTGGCCTGGGCGACGCCGCTGCTGGTGACCGGGACGGCGGGGCCGTCGTTCTTCTTCTCCGGCATGGAGACCGGCCTGCTGCTGCTCGGCCTGCTCTGGCTGGCGGCGACCTGGCTGGCCGCCGACGGCTTCACCGCGCGCTGGTTCGGCGTCGGCGCGGCGCTGGCCACCGGCACCGCGATGGCGCTGACCGTGCTGGCCCGCCTCGACGCGGTGTTCCCGATGGCGCTGCTGGGCGGGCTGGCGCTGCTGGTCTGGCGGCGCAAGGGCTTGCCCTGGGTGCGGCTGGGCGCTGCGCTGGCCGCCGTCCCGGCCGCGGTGCTGGCGGCGTACCTGCTGGTCAACCTGGCGCTGTTCGACACGGCGCTGCCGGTGTCCGGGCAGGCCAAGGCGCTCGGCGGCGGGCTCAACCCGGCGGTCGTCGGGCAGTTCCTGGTCTCCCCGGTCGTCTTCGGCATCCCGACGCTGCTCGGCGCGGCGGCGCTCGTCGTCGTCACCGCCGCGCTGCTGCGCAGGCAGCCGGGGCTGCTCGGGCTCTCGGCGCAGTTCGGCGGTGTCGTGCTGGCGGGCGGCGTGCTGACGGTTGGGTACTACGCGCTCACCTCGTCGTGGCAGCTGTGGCCCTGGTACTTCTCCGCGGCCCCGTTGGCGATCGCCCTGGCAGGCCCCGCGCTGGCCGCGGGCCGCACCGAGCGGCTGCCGCTGCGCGGGCTGGCGACGCTGGTCCTGGCCGTGCTCACGGTCGCGGCGACCGCGCTGACCGCCGCCAGGGCCGCCCGCGGCGGGGTGGAGCGCTCGGCGTTCATCGAGGCGGGGCCCGCCGTGGCCCGGCAGGTCGACGCGCTGCTGCCGCTGGGCGCGCCGATCGCGATGGGCGACCGGGCGGGCAGCCTCGGCTACCACCTGGACCGGCCGCTGGTCCACCTGGAGGGGCTGGTGAACTCCGCGGCCTACCTCGACGCGCTGCGCGCGGGCGCGGTCCCGGGCTTCCTCGCCCAGCGCGGGGTCGCCCTCTACGCCCGCGGCGACGGCGACCCGGGCGAGCCGGAGCCCGGGCGGCCCGGGTGTTCGCGGTTCACCGAGCCGCAGCAGGGCGGCGGGACCAAGTTCACCCTCGTGGTGTGTGACCGTGATCTGGTGATGACAACCCCGTTGAGTGACGGCACGTCCTACCGCGTGTGGCTGTACCGCGCGGAACAGCCGGGATGATGCCGCCGAACGGCCCAACGGCCGCCCGGATTGCACTACTTGGAGTAACGGTCGCCCCGGTGGCCGCGATGGTTAAGCAGGCGCTGCGTCGTGGGTTGGGGCACGAATGGACTTCTGGAAGACACTTCTAGTACTGCTCAAGCGCTGGTACGTGGCGCTCCCGGTGTTCGTGATCACCGTCGGCGCCGCGGGCGGGGTCTACCTGACCACGCCCATGGTCTACCAGTCCACGGGCCTGCTGGTCCTGACCTCCCCCTCCAGCGGGCCGACGAGCATCGAGGACAAGGAGACCGGGCAGACCAACCCGCTGCTGGCCTTCGACTCCAGCCTGGCCATCTCCGCCTCCATCGTGATCCAGACGATCAACACCCCGGTGGTGGTGAAGGAGCTCGGGGCCGACAAGCCGGAGCACACCTTCGAGCTGTCGGGCGGCAACGAGGGCGGCCCGTTCATCAGCGTGGTCACCGAGAGCGAGTCCGAGCCGGGGGCGCAGGAGCTGGCCGTGCAGGTGCTGGAGCGGGTGCGCGCCGAGCTGACCAAGCGCCAGCAGGACCTCGGGGCCGCGCCGAGCACCTTCATCGGGGTCAACGAGATCGTCGCGCCGACCGAGCCGGAGGCGCTGACCGGCGGCAAGCTGCGCGCGGCGGGCGTGGCGATGGTGCTGGGCTTCTCGGCCTGCCTGGGCGCGGTCTTCGGCCTGGAGAGCTACCAGAGCCGCAAGCGCCGCAAGGACGAGCCCGAGGCGGAGGAGCCCGTCCCGGCCCCGGTCGAGCCCGCGCGCCCGGCTCCCCGGATCTCGGTGGAGCGCACGCAGCGCATCCGGCCCGTGCAGGCGCCCGCCAACGGCAAGCCCGTGCCCGCCAAGGCCCCGGCGCACCCCAGGCCGCAGCCCAAGCCCGGTGCGAACCAGGCGGCGGCCTGGCCTGCCGACGAGCTGCGCGAGCCGCCGACCCGGATGATGCGCCCCGCGACCAAGCAGTCCGACCCCGACGGCTGAGGCGATGAGCGCGCCCCCCTCGCCCAAGGCGGGCGCCGACGGCGCACGCGCGCCCGGCGCCCCGGCGAAACCGCCCAAGGCCCGCGCCGACGGCGCCACCCTGGCCTGCGTCTACGCGCTGGTGATGACGTTCATCCCGGCCAGCATGGTGCTCAAGGGCGTGCCGATGGCGGTCACGCCGGGCATGGTGGTCGGCTTCGTGATGGGCGTGCTGTGGTTCTGCGCCCAGCTGGTGACCACCCTCGGCGTCGCCAAGGGCCGCAACGCCGCGCGGACCGCGCTGTTCCTCTTCGCCCTCTCCCAGCTGGCCACCTACGGCGTGGCCACCTACGGCTACCTCCCGCCGGACGAGCTCGCCGCCGCCGACCGGACCCTGATCACGCTGACCGCGGTGTTCGCCGTCGGCCTCGCGGTGGTCGACGGGGTGCGCGGGCTCGACCGGATCGACCGCGTGCTCAAGACGATGGTCGTGGGCGCGACGTTCATGGCCTTCGTCGGCATCCTCCAGTTCTCCTTCGCCATCGACCTCACCCAGTACCTGACGCCGCCGATCCTCAAGGCCAACGGCGAGGTGTCGTTCGTGCTGGAGCGGTCGAACTTCCGCAGGCCCGCAGGCACGGCGGGGCACCCGATCGAGTTCGGCGTGGTGTGCGCGATGGCGGTGCCGATCGCCCTGCACTACGCGATGCGCGCCCGCGACTTCGGCGGCCCGGACAAGCGCTGGTGGCTCTGCCTGGGGATCCTGGCGATGGCGTCGATGCAGTCGCTGTCGCGCTCGGCCGTGCTGGCGCTGGCGATCGCGGCGATGTTCATCATCCCGGCGATGCCGCCCAAGCGGCGGGTGCGCGCGCTGTTCGGGATCGTGCTGTTCCTCGGCGCGATGCGGGTGATGGTGCCCGGCCTGGTCGGCACGCTCTACAGCCTGTTCACCTCCATCGACGAGGACCCCAGCGCCGAGAGCAGGCGGCGGGCCATCGAGCGGGCGGGCGCGGAGATCGCCGACCACCTGGTCTTCGGCCGCGGCATGGGCACCTACCTGCCGGAGAAGTACGGCTGGCTGGACAACCAGTACCTGGGCACGCTGGTGCAGAACGGGGTGCTCGGCATCCTCGCCCTGATCGGCCTGTACGCGGCGGGCTGGTACTGCTGCTTCCGGGCCCGCATGGCCACCAAGGACCCGCGGATCAAGGACCTCGCGGTGACCGTGGCGGCGTGCATCGCGGTGCCCGGCATCTCGTCGGCGACGTTCGACCTGCTCGGCTTCGCCGTCGCCACCGGGTTCACCTTCCTGCTCGTCGGGCTCGCGGGGGCGCTCTGGCGGCACGTCCAAGAAGAGGCGGCCGCAGCGGCGGCGCCGAGAACCGAGGGGGCGCGGTGAGCGTGGACGTCGGCGGGAAGGTCGGCCGGGGGGCGGTGTGGAGCCTGCTCAACACCGTCGTGCTGCGGTTCGGCACGCTGGTGGCGGGGATCGCGCTCGCGCGCATCCTCACCCCGGCCGACTACGGCGTCTTCGCCGTGGCCCTGGTCGCCCTGACGCTGCTGCAGGCGTTCAACGAGCTGGGCGTGACGCTGGCGCTGGTGCGCTGGGAGCGCGACGTCCGCGAGTTCGCGCCGACGGCGCTGACGATCGCGGTGTCGTGCAGCGCCGTGCTGTACGCGGTGGTGTACTTCAGCGCGCCGGTCTACTGCGAGCTGATGGGCAGCCCCGACGCGGTGGGCGTGCTGCGGGTGCTGTGCCTGGCGGTGGTGCTCGACGGGATCGCGGTCGTCCCGGCGACGATCCTGAACCGGGAGTTCCTGCAGCGCACGCGGTTCTTCTGCGACGGCGCGGCGTTCGTCGTGGTGACCTCGCTGACGATCACGCTGGCGCTCTCCGGCGCGGGCCCGATGAGCTTCGCCATCGGGCAGGTCTCGGGCAACGTGGTGTCGGTCGTCTGCTACCTGGCGCTGTGCCCGGTGCGGGTGCGGCCGGGGTGGGACCCGGCGACGGCCAGGGAGCTGGTGCGCTTCGGGCTGCCGCTGGCCGCCGCGAGCCTGCTGGTGCTGTCGGTGACCAATGTGGACAAGATCGTCATCGGGGCCTACACCGACGAGATCGCCCTCGGGCTCTACCTGATGGCCTTCAACCAGTCCAGTCTGCCGCTGCAGGTGTTCTCCGAGGCGGCGCGCCGGGTGTCGCTCGCGGGCTTCGCGCGGCTGGTGGACGACCGGCCGCGGCTGGAGCAGTCGCTGGCCCGCGGGACCGGGCTGCTGGTGGCCGCGGCGCTGCCGGTGTGCACGCTGCTGGCCTGCTACGCCTACCCGATGCTGCACGTGGTCTACGGCGCGCAGTGGACGCCCGCCGCGGTCGTGCTCCAGGTGCTCGCGGGGCTGGGGCTGCTGCGGATCCTGCTGTTCATCGGCTACGACCTGCTGGTCGCGCTGGACGGCAACCGCTCGCTGGTGTGGCTGCAGGCGCTGTGGCTGGGCGCGCTGCTGCCCGCGCTGGTCGTGGGCGCCCGGGTCGACGGCATCCGGGGCGCGGCGCTGGCGCAGGTGGCGGTGGCCGCGCTGGTCGTGCTCCCGGCGTTCGCGTGGGTGATCCGGCGGCGCGGTCTGGACCTGCGGCCCGCGGTGGCGGCGTGCGCGCGCCCGGTGCTCGGCGGGGCGCTGATCGCGGCCTCGGCCGTGGGCGTCCACGCCCTCTTCGACGACCCGCTGCCGACGCTGCTGGTGGGCGGCGTCGTCGCGGCGGTGGTGTACCTGCCGGTGGTGTATCCGATGCGCGCCCTGCTGCCGGGGCGGGCCGGGGAAGGAGCGACCGCGTGAGCGCGCCGCTGAAGGACCGTGCTGGGCTGTCGGCCGGGGTGCGCCGGGCGCTGCGCGACCGGTTCGGGATCTGGCCCATGCACGAGGTGAAGACCAAGCTGCTGCTCGGCCGCCACGCCGCGGCCCTGCGCCGCTTCGAGGACGCCGAGGTCGCCCGGCTGCGCAGGCCGCTGCCGGTGCCGATGGTGGTGACGGTGATCCCGACCTACCGCCGCCCGGCGATGCTGGTGGCCGCGGTGGAGTCGGCCCTGGCGCAGACGGTCGCCGACCACCTCGTCGTGGTGGTCGACGACGGCGGCGGGCTGCCCGAGCTGCCGTCGGACGAACGCCTGGTGGCGGTGGCCTTGTCCCGCAACACCGGGGTGGTGGGCGTGGTGCGCAACGTCGGCATCCGGCTGACCCAGTCGCCGTACCTGGCCTTCCTGGACGACGACAACACGTGGCGCCCGGACCACCTGGCGCACGCCCTGTCCGCGCTGCGCGCGGGCGCGGACCTGACGTACTCGGCGGTCGAGCGCCACCGCGCCGACGGCACGGTGGTCGACGTCCTGAGCGCGCCGTTCGACCGCCGCACCCTGGCCGACGGCGACCCGTACGTCGACACCAACGGCCTGGTCCTGCGCCGCCACCCCACCGTGCTCTACAGCCGCCTGCCGCGGACGAAGACGACCATCCCCAAGGAGGACTGGGAGTTCGTCCACCGCGCCGCCCGCACCCGCGTGGTCCGGCACGTGCCGGAGCCGACCGTGCGGTACCTGATCAACCCCGAGAGCTACTACACCGACTGGGACCGGCCGACCCGTCAGATCCCGTAGTACGCGAACACCGCCCGGCGCTGGTCCTCGACGGTCCCGACCTCGGTCGGGTCGGCCTCGGCGAAGACGTCCACCACGTCGGTGCGGGGCTGGCCGGGGGCCAGGCGGTAGGCCAGCCTGCCGCGGTCGGACCGGAGCTGCTCGGCGCTGGGGTGCACGTCCGGGCGGGCGCCCTGGCAGCAGAGGAGGTAGCCGTCGGCCTCCAGGGCGGCGCGGAGCTTGCGCAGGCAGCTGAACCAGTTGCCCGCGCGGAACTCGACCGCCTCGCCGCCCACCGACGCCCTCAGGTGGATGTCGGGCGAGGTGTGCAGCTCGATGTCGACTGCGCGGCGGTCACCCGCGCGGGAGACCGCCCACAGCCGCATGTCACACGCCGGTCCTAGCCCAGCGGGCCTCGCGGTAGAGCTGGCGCACGCGCCGGGCGGGCGCGGTCAGGACCAGCGGGGACAGGGCGCGGGCGCGGCGCGGGCCGAGGCGCTGGCGCAGGCGCAGGGACTTCCACTGGGGCAGCAGCTCCGCGGCCGGGTACGCCGAGCGGGCGAACTCCACCAGCTCCTCGATCGGGTCGGTGTCGGCGCGGCCCTTGTCGTAGGCGCGGCCCGCGCGGCGCAGGGCGTCGGCGGCGAGGGCGCGGCGGACGCGGCGGTTCAGCTCGTCGCGGTCGGGCAGGATGCCCTCGGCGCGGCGGACCGTGGACTCGAAGGCGGCCAGGCGCTGGCGCAGGTCGCCGACCTGGGTCTCGTAGTACGCCTTGGACATGTTCGCCCCGTGGACCCGGTAGTACGCCTGGTCGACGCCCTTGAGGTAGCCCACGTCGGCGTGCAGGGCGAAGCGCATCCACATCTCGATGTCGCCGGTGTGCTTCAGCTCCGGGTCGTAGCCGCCCAGCTTGTGCTGCAACTCCGTGCGCACGACCACCTCGGGGGAGGTGATGCAGCCCTCGCCGAGGGCGAACCGCCTGCGCAGCCAGTCGAATCCGTTGTAGACGGTCCAGCCGCGGTCGGCGGTGCGCGCGGGCGGCAGCGGGTCGCTGCCGTCCCAGTGCAGCGGGCGGCCGTAGGCGAAGCCGACCTCCGGGTGCGCGTCCAGCAACCGCGCGGCGCGGCCCAGCGCACCCGGGGTCAGGGCGTCGTCGGCCGACAGCAGCGCGCAGTAGTCGGCCTTGGCCCACTCCAGCAGGCCCTCGTTGTAGGTGGCGATGTGGCCGCGGTTGCGCTCGTGCTCCCACACCGTCACCCGGCTGTCCGCCGCGGCCAGCGCCCTGGCCACGTCCGCGCTGCCGTCACCGGACGCATCGTCGATGACCAGCACCCGGACATCCACCCCGGGCTGGTCGAGCACGCTGCGCACGGCGACCGGCAGCACCGCCCCGTACCGGTAGCACGGGATCACCACGTCGACGCTGGCCACGGTCCGCCCTCCGAAGGACTAGTTGTCAAACACAGCGTCGACCCAGTAGTTCGATCCGTTACCGGGTCCGGCCGGGAACACCCCGCCGCCGCCGTACTGGAACAGCCCGTTCGGCTGCGCCCCGGTGGCGGGCGAGGTCAGCGGCCCGTTCACCTTGTCGTCGGTGAAGTAGTCCCGGGTGAACCCGTACCGGCCCGCCGAGGACCAGAACGACACCACGTAGGTCTCCCCCGCGGTCACCGGGACCGGCGCCGCGAAGGTCACCGTCTGCCATCCGCTGGCCGACTCGCCGGTGGACGGGGCGGTGGCCATGACCGTCCCGGACGGCGACCACAGCGTGCCGGTGTGGGTGCCCGGGTCGCCCGCGGCCTTGTAGAACCGCACGCCGGTGATCACGCCGTCGGTGGCCGGGATGATCCGCATGCCCAGCTCGACCGGGGAGTCGACGGCGAACTGCGCGGGCCCCTCCGTCGGCCGGAACAGGCTGCACGGGCAGGCCCCGCTGGCAGCGGTGGTGAACGTCCAGGTGTGCGGGGCGGGCATGGGGTTGCCCATCGGGTCGCTGGCCCGCACCGCTGCCGTCAGCGCCGCGCTGCCGGGCAGCGGGTCGGTCGAGACGAACGTGGCGCTCTTGTTGTCGGCGCCCATGCGCACCGCGCCGGGCACGCTGCTGGCGCCCTGGCTGACGGTGAACTGGAGGTTCGCCGGGTTGACCGCCTCGGAGAAGTGCACCGTGACGCCCGTGTCGGTCGGGACGCCGGTCGCGCCGTTCGCGGGCGAGGTGCTGGTCACCGCGGGCGGGGTCGTGTCCGCGCCCTCGGTGTCGACGATGACGTCGACCCAGTAGTTGTTGTGGTTGAACGAGCTGGTCGGGAACCCGCCGCCGTAGACGTAGACGCCCTGGCCGCCCGCCGCCGGCGAGGACGGCGCGGTGAGCACGCCCCGGCCCGCGCCCTTGTCGGCGAAGTAGCCCGGGTCGACCGAGTACCGGCCGTGGGGCGCGCGGTAGGAGGCGACGTAGGTCTGCCCGGCCTGGATCTGCACCGGCTGGTCGAAGAGCAGCGTCTGCCACCCCGAGGCCGTCTCGTTGACGAACGTGCCGTGCGCGATCCGCTGCCCGTTCGAGGTCCACACCGAGCCCGTGTGCGTGCCGGTGTTGTTGACCGCCTTGTAGAACCGCACGCCGGTCACGGTCGCGTTGGCCGCGACGGTGAACTTCACGCCCAGCTCCACGTCGCCGCCGTCGCTGGCGTCCAGCGTCGCCGGGGTGCGCTGCCCGAACAGGTTGCACGGGCAGGGCGCGAGGT
Source organism: Actinokineospora sp. NPDC004072 (assembly GCF_053604195.1). Taxonomy (NCBI): domain Bacteria; kingdom Bacillati; phylum Actinomycetota; class Actinomycetes; order Pseudonocardiales; family Pseudonocardiaceae; genus Actinokineospora; species Actinokineospora sp. NPDC004072. Next base: position 81,923 of record NZ_JBSGHB010000004.1, read on the forward strand.
TGGTCCCGGTGGTGAAGGTCCACGACTTGGGCGCGGCCAGCGGGTTGCCGAAGCCGTCGGTGGCGTTGAGCGTCACCGAGTGCTGGGCGTTGGCGGGCAGCAGGTCGGTCGGGGTGAAGGTCACCACCGGCCCGTCCGCGGTCACGGTGCCCGCGATGGGGTTGCCGCCCGCCTGCACGGTGAACTGCACGCTGCCCGGGTCCACGTCCTCGTTGAACGTGGCCGAGATCGAGGAGTCGATGTAGGCCCCGCCGGAGCCCGCCGCGGGTTTGACGGAGTTGACCACCGGGCGGGTGTTGTCCGCGGTGTCGGTGGTGACGATGACGTCGACCCAGTAGTTGCCGCCGTTGAACGAGGTGTCCGGGAAGCCCTGCCCGTACCGGAACACGCCGTTCCCGCCCGCCACGGAGCTGGACTTGGGTGCGGTCACCGGGACGATGCCTGCGCCTTTGTCGTTGAAGTAGCCCGCGTCGACCGAGTAGCGGCCTGCCGGGGCGTGGTAGGAGACGACGTACGGCGTGCCGGAGCGGATCTGCACCGGCTTGTCGAACACCAGCGTCTGCCAGCCCGAGGCGGTTTCGTTCTGGAAGGTGCCGGTGGCCAGGCGTTGGCCGCCCGGCGACCACAGGGAGCCGGTGTGGGTGCCGGTGTTGGCGGCGGCCTTGTAGAAGCGCATGCCGGTCACGGTGGCGTTGACCGAGGTCGTGAACTTGGTGCCGACCTCGATCGAGGCGTTGTCACCGCTGTCGACGGTGGCCGGGGTGGCGTTGCCGAAGATGGAGCACGGGCACTGCTGCGCCCCGACGGTGACATTGACCGTCAACGTATTGCCCATCGTGGCCAGATCATCGGAAGCGCGGACCTTCACACTGGCCGGGCCGAGCGTCGAAGGCGTCCACTGGTAGCTCCACGAGTCCAGCCCGTTCGCACGCCGCCACGACGCGCCGCCATCGACCGACACCTCGACGCCCGCGACCTTCCCGCCGCCCACGTCGACAGCGGTGCCCGTGAGGTTCACGGTCGTGCCTGCGGGGATCGTCTGCCCGTTGCTCAGGCCGTTGATCGTGACGTTCGGGCCGGTCACATCGGTGCTCTTGGTCGCCGCGACCAGACCGGGCATCAGCGTGCGCGGCTGCGCACCCATGTCGGCCAGCATGTTGACCGTCGCCTGCTGCATCGCCTGGCTCGTCGGGGCGGTCGGCGGCGCCCCGTACGGGAACGTGTGGTCGTCATCGAGACCCCACGCCCACTGCACCGTCGCGGTGTTGAACACCAGCGCCTTGCTCTCCGGATCGCGGTACAACGTGATGTTGTGGTCCGCAGGACCCGCGCCGTAGGTGTTGCCGTGGTCCAGCAACAGCATCCCGAAATCGACGTTCACCGTCGTGTGCGACAGGCGGATCGAGCCCGCGGGTCGGAAGCCGTTGTCCGGGTCGGTGTCCCACTCGTAGCCGAGCGTGCCCGCGGGGAACTTCGTCGTCCCGGTCGCCGTCGCCACCGACGTGTTCCGCCACAGCCGGTTGCGGCCGTAGGACTTGGGCACCTCGATCGCGTCGGCCCGGTAGCCGTTGACCATGAACAACGCGCCGATGAGCTGGTTCTCCGGGCGGCCGCCGTCGCTGGGCGGGGAGGAGCGCGGGTCCCGCCACGTGCCCGTCCACTCCGGGTGCGGATCGATCTTCGCGCCACCGGGGGCCTTGGTCTCCTTGTAGGAGACCATCGTGCGGTACGGGGTGTTGGAGCCGTCGATGGAGTTCTCGAAGCGGGTCTTCCAGAACCAGGTGTTGCCCGTCGCCCAGAACAGGTGCACGCCCGCGTCGCGCGCGGCCTCCACGCCCGCCCACTGGGCGTTGTTGGCGTACTCGTCGTGCCCGCTGGAGAGGTAGATCTTGTGGTTCTTCAGCAGGTTCGGCCTGCGTGTGACGTCCACACCGGACATGTAGCTGACGTCGTAGCCGTTGCGCTCCAGGAACCGCACCATCGGGTACTCGGCGTTCAGGAAGTTGGACGTGCCCGCGTTGCGGTACGGCCGGTTGTAGCTGACCTTGAACGCGCGGCCGTCCGGGGAGCCCGAGAACCCGCCCTCGTAGAGGTTGAACTCGTTGATCCCAGGCCGGTCGCCGTACTTGTTGTACGCCTGCCAGGTCTGGTCGGAGGTCTGCACCACGATGTCGGAGGTCGAGGAGTCGTTGCGCACCACGAACGGGAACTGGCTCGCGCCCGCCTCGTCGTTGCGGATGAAGTTGGCGACGTAGAAGCCCGACACCGCCGTCGACGGCACGAACCAGCTAGCCGACACACCCCAGTTCCCGCAGTCGACCAGGCCCGTCGCCCCGTCGTAGGCGCACTGCGGCTGGCGCTGCGGCAGCGGCACCGTCGGGTTGAGCGTGGCGACCCGGCGACCACCGGTGCCCTGGTACCAGCCCAGCCGCACGATGTCGACCACGTAGTCGGTGCTCGGCGTCTTGATCTTGAAGTCGAGCCGCTCGCCCGGCTGCACGCTGGGCGCGGTCGCGAAGCCCTCGATGTCGCCGTACGGGGATTCGAGGAACCAGTCGTCCCGCGGCGTGCCCGGCTTCGAGTTCTCGCAGACGACGGGGTTGGTCGGCGCGTCGCACGGCCCGGCGGACGCCGGCGTGGCGACCAGGAGCGGCAGGCCGACGGCCACCAGCACACCCGAGAGGACGATCCGGATCGTCCGTGCCCGACCAGTCGCCCGGCGCATGGCGGCCTCCACGGCTAGTTACCCTCTGTCACTAGAGGTGGGCAGCGCCAACCGGCCGCCACCGCGCCTCGACTACACATCGCTGGCGCCCGCCATCGCGTTACGCCCATTGGGGGAAACGAAATCGGGCACCGGAGCCGAACGTCGCAAGTGTCGCGGCCATCGAGCGATCAGCGTTTCGACACGGTGACCGATAGTAGCCAATGTGCCGTTGACCTGCGGATCTGTCCATCTGTCCTAACCGGACGCCCGGTTGGTGACCAACCCGGCGGTCCGGCGGGTGGTCATGCCCGCACCGCGTCGGCGAGTTCGGCGACAACCCGCTCCTGCTGCTCGGGCGTGATCTCCGGGAACAGCGGCAGCGACAGGATCTCCCCGGCGAGCAGCTCGCTCACCGGGAACGCCCCCTCCCGGTGGCCCAGGTCCGCGAACGCGCCGGTGAGGTGCACCGGGGTCGGGTAGTGGATGCCAGCGCCGATGCCTGCCGCGTGCAGCTTGCCCAGCACGGTGTCGCGGTCGTCGACGCGCACGACGTAGAGGTGCCACACCGGGACGTTGCCCTCGGCCACGACCGGGGTGATGACCCCGGGCACGTCGGCCAGCAGCGCGGTGTAGCGGTCGGCGGCCACCCGGCGCGCGGCGTTCCAGCCGTCGAGCCTGCGCAGCTTGGCCGACAGCACGACGGCCTGCAGCGTGTCGAGCCTGCTGTTGAAGCCCAGCACGGGGTGCTCGTACTTGCGCGGCGAGCCGTGCGCGCCCAGCAGCCGCACCCGCTCGGCGAGGTCGGCGCGGAAGGTGGTGACCGCGCCCGCGTCGCCGTAGGCGCCGAGGTTCTTGCCGGGGTAGAAGCTGGTGGCGGCGATGTCGCCGAGCGAGCCGCAGACCGAGCCGTGCCGGGTGGCGCCCTGCGACTGCGCGGCGTCCTCGACCACGGCCACGTTGGCGGGCAGCAGCGCCCGCAGCTTCTCGATCGGCGCGGCCTGGCCGTAGAGGTCGACGGGCAGGACCGCGCGCGTGCGGGTGGTGACGGCGGCGGCCGCGGCCTCGACGTCGATGAGCGCGGTGTCGAGGTCGCAGTCGACCAGCACGGGCGTCGCGCCGGTGCGAGCGACGGCCTCGGCGGTGGCGATGAAGGTGTTGGCGGGCAGCACGCACTCGTCGCCGGGCCCGACGCCCAGGGCGCGCAGGGCCAGCTCGATGGCGTCGGTGCCGTTGCCGACGCCGACGCAGTGGTCGACGCCCGCGTACGCGGCGTAGGCCGCCTCGAACTCGGCCACCTGCGGCCCGCCGACGAACGCCGTCCTGGCCAGCACCGCGGCCCAGCCCTCGGCGACCTCGTCGGCGACGGCCGCGTGCTGGGCGGCCAGGTCGACAAGGGGGATGGTCATGGCTTCTCCTTCAGTCGCCGGGCCGGGACACCCGCCCAGGTCTGGCCTGCTGGCACGTCGGCGAGCACGACCGCGCCCATCCCGACCACCGCCTCGCTTCCGATGTGGACGCCCTGGCGCACCATCGCGCCCGCGCCCAGATAAGCCGACTCCCCGACGACGACCCCACCCGCGAGGGTGACCCGCCCCGCCAGGGTCGCGCAGTCGGCAACGCTGTCGTCATGGGTGAGCAGCACGTGCGGCATCGCCAGCACATGCCTCCCCACCCGCTGCGGCGCGGTCACGACCACCTGCGCCAGCAGGATCGTCCCGACCCCGAGCTCCACCCCTTCGGCCACCGAGGCCGCGGGGTGCACGAGGGTGGCATAGCGCTCGTCAGCCAACCCCAACCTCCGCACCACCGCCGCCCGCCCCCCAGGCCGCGCCGGATTGGCCACACACACAAGCACACCCGTTTCGGTCCGCTCATGCACCAGATCCAGCCCACCCAGCACGGGAACACCGTCCACAGTGGTGCCGTGACGGTCGGGATCATCATCCAGCATCCCCACCACAGGCCACCTGCACGCCCGCGCCGCAGCCAACACCTCCCGCGCGAGCCCCCCAGCCCCCACGAGCAACAACGGCCTCATCGCCCCACCCCCCAGCACACCGCGCCCCCGAGCACCCCAGCCACCCGAGCCCGCCCCACCCCACGCCCGACCAGGACCCCAACGCGAGCCGGGCCCCCAACGCAGGCCGAGGCTCCAACCAGGATCAGGGCTCCAACCCGGGCCAAGGCTCTACCCCGGGTCAGGACTCCACCCGCAGCCCAGGACCCGGCCCAAGCCAAGGCACCCATCCGCGCCAAGGTCCCCACCCAAGCGGAGGCCCCTACCCGAGCGAAGGCTCCCGCCCAAGCCGAGGTTCCCACCCGAGCGAAGGCCCCCGCCCAAGCCGAGGCCCCCACCCGAGCGAAGGCCCCCGCCCAAGCCGAGGTTCCCACCCGAGCCGAGGCCTCCCCCCGGACTAAGGCGCCACCCCAGGCCGAGCCCGCGCCCCGAACGACGGCCCCAACCCAAGCCGCACCCCGGACCACGCCCCCAGGCCACGTCGAGACTCCACCCCGGACCAGGAACCCACCCCAAGCCAAGGCTCCGACAACGGCGCTGACAACCAGCAGGTGCTCGAACGGCCCGACGCCCAGGCACCACCCGGCCAGCACCGCCCCGCTGGCACCGAGCAGCCCGCCGAAGCTGAAGCAGGAGGGCAAGACCGGCACCATCACCCGGCCCAAGGGCTTACCCCAAGCCGAGGCTCCACCCCAAGCCGAAGCCCCACCCGAAGCCGAGGCTCCACCCCAAGCCGAAGCCCCACCCGAAGCCGAGGCTCCATCCCAAGCCGAGGCTCCACCCAAGGCCGAAGCCCCACCCGAAGCCAAGGCTCCACCCCAAACCGAGGCTCCACCCAAGGCCGAAGCCCCACCCGAAGCCAAGGCTCCACCCCAAACCGAGGTTCCATCCCAAGCGGGAGTTCCACCCCGGGCCAAAGCCCCAACCCGGAGATCCCCAGAACCCAAATCAACAGCCCCCACCACACCACCGGGGGGACGGCCCTTGGCCAGGATATCCGGGGTGGGGAGGGGGTGGGATGAGTTGTCCACAGGGTGTGGACAAAGCGGGGTGGGGGTCATCGGGTGAGTTCTCGGTGCCAGACCTCTAGGGAGAGGAGGGTCCAGAGTCTTGGCTGCTCGTTGCGGTCGCCGGTGGTGTGGGCGGTGAGGAGGGTGTGGACGGCCTTCTTGTCAAGGGTGTCGGCGACGAAGGAGGAGGGGCCGGTGAGGAGGTCGGTGGCCATGTCGCGGAGGCCGCCGCGGAACCAGGCGTCGAGGGGGACCTTGAAGCCGGACTTCGGGCGGTCCACGACGTCGTCGGGGAGGTGGCGGCGGGCGACCTCCTTGACCACCCACTTGGTCACCCCGCGCCGGACCTTGACCGCCGACGGCAGGCTGAAGGCCAGTTCGACCAGGCGGTGGTCGAGGAACGGGGGACGCAGCTCCAGGGAGGCGGCCATCGACATGCGGTCGCCGCGCTCCAGGAGGTTGTCGGCCAGCCAGGCGTGGGCGTCGGCGTGGAGCATGCGGTTCAGGGCGTCGCCGCGGCCGTGGTGGTAGCAGGACGGGGTGGGGCGGGGGGCTGGGCCGCCGAGCAGGGTGGTGCGCTCGGCGGTGGTGAAGGGGGCGAACCAGCCGCGCATGCGCTCGGCGGCGGTGGGTTCGGCCAGGGCGCGCAGGGCGACGCCGAGGCGGGCCTTGGCGGCGGGCAGGGCGCGTTCGACGCGGGGCAGCAGCAGGCCGCGGCCGGGGGCCAGGCCCGCCCAGCGGGTCACCCCGGCGTAGCGGTACTTGGGGTAGCCGCCGAACAGCTCGTCGCTGCCCTCGCCGGAGAGCACCACCTTGACCTGCTGGCGGGCCAGCTCGGCCAGCCGGAAGACGGCCACGTCGGCGGGCTCGGACAGCGGCGCGTCGCGGTGCCAGCTCAGCTTGGCCCACGCATCGCGGAAGTCCTCGGCGGTGACGGTCACCTCGTGGTGGGTGCTGCCGACGATCCCGGCGACCTTGCGCGCCCACCCGACCTCGTCCACCCGCTCGTCGCCGAACCCGGCGCTGAAGGTGTGCAGGCCCTCGCCGCCGCGGGCCTTGGCGACCAGCGCGGTGATCAGGCTGGAGTCGATCCCACCGGACAGGTACGCCCCCACCGGCACGTCGGCGACCAGCGCGTCGGCGATCGAGGCGTCCAGCGCGTCGGCGACCAGCTCGACGGCCTCCGCGGGCTGCACCGCGCGGGTTCCGGCAGCAGGCAGCTCCCAGTACGCCCGCAGCCGCACCTGGCCGTCGCGGCCCAGCGTCAGCCGGTGCCCCTGCGGCACCTTCCGCACGCCTTCGAGCAGCGTGTGCGGCGCGGGGACGGACCGGTGGGCCAGGTAGTCGTGCAGGCTGGCCCGGTCCACCCGCGGCCGCCCGATCACCGGGAACAGCGCCTTGATCTCCGAGGCGAACGCGAACACCTCGTCGTCGGCGTAGTAGTAGAGCGGCAGGATGCCCAGCCGGTCGCGCACCAGGTGCAACTCCTGCGTGCGCCCGTCGAACACCGCGTAGGCGAACTGGCCGCGCAGGTGGCGCACCCCGTCCACGCCGTCGCGCAGGTACACCGCGAGCAGCGTCTCGGTGTCGCCCGAGGTCTGGAAGGGATAGTCCAACCCGGACCGCAGCTCGCGGTAGTTGAGGATCTCCCCGTTGAACGCCAGGTGCACGTCCCCGGCCGACATCGGCTGCCGGGAGGCGCCCAGGTCGATGATGGACAGCCGGGTGTGGGCGAACCCGACCGGCCCGGACGCCCAGGTGCCCGCGTCGTCGGGCCCGCGGTGGTGCAGGACCTTGGCCATCTCGGCCAGCACCCCGGGGTCGGCCGGGGCGCCGTCCCTGCGCCGGTATCCGGCGATGCCGCACATGGCTACCCCTCCGCCAGGTCCATCAGCTGGCGCGCGCGGGAGTCCCACGACGCCGACAGCACCGACGCCCGGCGGGCCTCCGGGGTGGACAGCCCGCCGCCCGCCAGCACCTCCCGCACCGCCTTGACGAAGGCGTCGTGCCCGCGGGCGATGGTGATCCGGTCGGCGTAGTGGCGGACCTCGGGGAAGTCGGTGCTCACCGTGGCCAGCCCGAGCGCCAGGTACTCCTTGAGCTTGATCGGGTTGGCGTGGGCGATCCACTCGTTGTCCAGCCACGGCATGATCGCCACGTCGAACCCCGAGCCGTAGGCCGGGATCTCGGCGTAGGGCTTGAAGCCCAGCCAGTGGATGTTGGGGTGGCGCTCGAACCGGGCCATCGAGATCGAGGTGTCCCCGACCAGCACCAGCGACGCCTCCGGGATGTCCTCGGCCAGCCGCTCCAGCAGGTCGAAGTCGACCAGGTAGTCGTCCAGGCCGCCGAAGAAGCCGATCCGCGGGCCGGGGATGGCGGCCAGGTCGGCGGGCAGCTCGACGCGGCGGCGGAAGTGCTTGAGGTCGACGCCGTGGTCGAGGAAGTGCGCGCGCTCGCCGGTGACGGCGGCGTCCTCGGCCTGCAGCGACCGGCTGACGTAGAGCACGTGGTCGGCCCCGGCGAGCAGCTTGTCCTCCAGCGCGGCGATCGCCTGCTGGTCGGCCTCGGGGAACGCCGAGTGCCGGTCGGAGCGGTTGAACACCAGCGACCGCCGCTTCATCGGCGCGACCACGTCCCACGCGGTGGGGATGGTCGCCACGATCACCGGGTTGCGGATGCCCAGGGCCAGCGACACCGCGCGCACCTGGGCCCGCACCAGCACCGCGTTGAGCCGCCGCAGCGCCGGGCTGCCGTAGAAGGGCAGCGGCAGCGGCGTCATCACGTGGTAGCCGGGCACCTCCGGCAGCGGCCGCCGCACCAGCTTGGCCACGCTCGCGGCCTTGCGGCCGATCCGGCGCAGCACCTGGGTGCTCTTGCCGGGGGTGGGCATGCGCAGGCCGATGCTGTTGACCAGCAGCACCTTGCGGTGCTCGGCGATGCGGGTGAGCAGCTGGAAGTCCGAGTGCGCCTGGTTGTGGTACCACCAGTCCTGCGCGGAGAAGCAGATGTAGGGCGGGCCCTCGCCGTCGAGCGGGGCGGGCCAGCGGCGCATGGCCAGCAGCGACCGCGCCGCCTGGCGGTGCCGGGCCGACCCGCGGGCCGCGCGGATCAGGCTGTCGGCCATCGCCGCCAGCCACATGCGGGCCGCGGCGGCCCGGCCGAAGCGCTCGCGGTGCAGGCGGACCTTGTTGGTCACCACCAGCGACCACAGCCGCGCCGAGGTCGTCGACTCCCCGCCCAGGTGCACGGCGGTGGCGGCGGGCTCGTAGCGGGTGGCGAAGCCCGCCCGGCCCGCGCGGAGCATGAAGTCGGTCTCCTCGGAGTAGAGCAGGAACCGCTCCTCCAGCACGCCGACCGCGTCCAGGCACTCCCGGGAGATCAGCCACACCGCGCCGGTCGCCCAGTCGTGCTCGCCCGCGCGCTCGTACGCCTTGGGGTGGGTGATGGTCTCGCCGAGGTGGCGCCAGCGGCCCGCCCGGGCGCCGCCCAGGACGGCCTCGCCGAGGGTCCGCAGGCTGGTGGGGGCGCGCCGCAGCGAGTGGTGCACCCGGCCGTCCTCATCGATCAGCTTGGGGACGGCGATGCCCGCCGGGCGCAGCGCCCGCTGGAGCACCGCGACCGAGCCGGGCGACAGCCGCACGTCGGCGTTGAGCACCAGAACGTCGCAGCCCTCGGCGTGGCGGATGCCCGCGTTGACCCCCGCGCCGAAGCCGTCGTTGCCCGCCCGGTGCACGACCTTGGCCGCCGGGTCGGCGGCCGCGGCGCGCTCGGCGGTGCCGTCGGTGGAGGCGTTGTCCACCACGACGACCCGCGCGTCCACCCCCGCCAGCGCCGCGGGCAGCGCGGCGAGGCAGTCGCCGATGACCTCGGCGCTGTTGTAGGTCACGATGACGACCGCGACGGGCCTCACCGGCCCACCGCCTCGGCCAGCGCCGAGACGACCAGCCGCTGGTCGGCGTCGGTCAGCTCGTGGTGCAGCGGCAGGATGACCGACCGCAGCGCGATCCGCTCGGTGGCGGGCAGCGCGCCGTGCGGGTGGTCCTCGTAGGCGGGCTCCAGGTGCGCGGCCATGATCCCGCGCCGCGCCGAGACGCCCCGGGCGGCCAGCGCGGCCAGCACCTCGGGCAGGGCGGGCGCGCTGTCGGGCAGCATCACCCAGAACGACTGGTAGTTCGTCGTGCCGTGCGCCGGGTCGGCCACGGCCCGGCAGCCGGGGAGGCCGCCGAGCAGGTCGTGGTAGCGCGCCGCCAGCTCGCGGCGCTGCTTGACGATGGCGTCCAGCCGGTCCAGCTGCACCAGGCCCATCGCGGCCTGCACGTCGGTCATCCGGTAGTTGAACGCGGTCTCCACATAGGACTCGACCACCGCGCCGCCAGCGGCGTGCCGGTCGGCGGCGGAGACGCTCATGCCGTGCTCGCGCAGCCTGCGCAGCCGCGCGGCCCACTCGGCGTCGTCGGTGGTCACCATCCCGCCCTCGCCGGTGGTGATCAGCTTGCGCGGGTGGAACGACCACGCCGACAGCAGCGCGCCCGCGCCCACCGGGCGCCCGTGCAGGGTCGACCCGGCGGCGCACGCGGCGTCCTCCACCAGCGGCACCGCGCCGGTCACGGCCCGGATGGCCGGGATGTCGGCGGGCACGCCGCCCTGGTGCACGACCACGACGGCCTTGGTGCGCTCGGTCAGCGCCGCGCGCACGGTGTCGGCCGTCAGGTTGCCGGTAAGCGGGTCGACGTCGGCGAACACCGGGTTCGCCCCGCAGTAGCGGACCGCGTTGGCCGTAGCGATGAACGACAGCGACGGCACCACCACGTCGTCGCCCGGGCCGACGCCCAGCAGGTGCAGGCACAGGTGCAGCCCGGTCGTGCAGCTGGACACGGCCACGCCGTGGCCCGCGCCGACCCGCTCGGCGAACGCCTTCTCGAAGGCGGCCACCCGCGGCCCCTGCGCCACCCAGCCCGACCGCACGGCCTCGGCGACCGCCGCCGCCTCGGCCTCGCCGAGCAGCGGCTTCATCACCGGGATCGCCATCAGCGGGCACCGCCGTCCGCGGCCTGCTTCTCCGCGCGCCACCAGGCCACCAGGTCGCGCAGCCCGTCGGCCATCTTGATCTCCGGGCGCCAGCCCAGGTCGCGGTCGGCTGCGGAGATGTCGGCCAGCCTGCGGGTCACGCCGTTGACCTTGCGCTCCGGGCCGTGCTCGACGCCGAGGTCGGAGTCCATCGCCGCCAGCAGCGCCTGCGCCAGCCCCAGCAGGCTGGTCTCCTCGGCGGAGGCGATGTTGTAGACCGCGTCGGTGACCTCGGCCTTGGCGGCCAGCAGGTTCGCCCGGGCGATGTCGTGCACGTGCACGAAGTCCATCGTCTGCGCGCCGTCGCCGAAGATCAGCGGGGCCTTGCCGTCGGCGATGCGCTCCATCCAGCGGATGAGCACCTCGGTGTAGAGGCCGTGCACGTCCATCCGCGGGCCGTAGACGTTGAAGTAGCGCAGCGCCACGTAGTCCAGGTCCTTCATGGCCTTGAAGCTGCGCAGCATGCCCTCGTTGAACGCCTTGGCGGCGCCGTAGAAGGTGTCGTTGTTGTACGGGTGGTGCCGCTCGGTCGTCGGGAACTCCTCGGCCAGCCCGTAGACCGACGCCGACGAGGACGCCACCAGCTTCTTGACCCCGTGCTCGGCCGCCGCCTCGATGACGGTGAACGTGCCGTCGACCAGGCACTCCAGCGCCAGCCTCGGCTCCTCGGCGCACTGGGTGATCCGGATGGCCGCGAGGTGGAAGACCAGGTCCACGCCCCGGGTCAGCTCGTGGACCAGCGCGCGGTCGTTGATGTCGCCGTCGACCACCCGCAGCCGGTCCCCCGCGGCAGCGGCGGCGTCGGCGAGGTTGGCCCGGCGCCCGCGCACGAAGTTGTCCAGCACGACGACCTCGGCCGCGCCCGCGGCGACCAGCCGGTCGACCACGGCCGACCCGATCGTCCCGGCGCCCCCGGTGACCAGCGCCCGCTGGCCCTCGATCGGCTGCGCGCTCATGCGGGCACCTCCGCGTCCACCCGGTCGCCCAGCACCGGCATGAAGACCCCGCCCTGCGCCAGCGACGCCGAGGCGGCCTCCAGGATCGACAGCACCGCCAGCCCCTGCCTGCCGTCGGTCAGCGGCGGTCTGCCCTCGGCGATCGACGCCTGGAACTCGGCCATCACCGCGCGCAGCGCCTCCCGCTCGGGCAGCGCGGGCGCGACCATGTCACCGGTGCGGTAGGACACCAGCGTCTGCGCCTTGGTCTCCGGGCCCAGGTCGGCGGCCACCCGGTCGACGCCGCGGTCGTAGACGGCCAGGCGCTGGCTCGGGTTGAGGTCGTCCCAGACCACGGTGCGGGCGGAGCCGCCGATCACCATCGTGCGGATCTTGGTGGGGGACAGCCAGTTGACGTGCACGTGCGCCATCACCCCGCCGGTCAGCTCCAGCGTCAGGTGCGCGACGCACGCCCGGCCCGCGCCGATCGGGTCGGACCCGTGCGCGGCCACGGCCAGCGGGACCACGCCCGCGGGCAGGATCGACAGGAAGATCGACAGGTCGTGCGGGGCCAGGTCCCACAGCACGTCCACGTCCGGCTGGACCAGGCCGAGGTTGATGCGCACCGAGTCCAGGTACTGGATGTCGCCCAGGTGGCCGCCGCGGATCTGCTCGCGCAGGTGCGCCACGGCCGGGGTGTAGCAGTAGGTGTGGTCGAGCATCAGGGTCAGGCCCCGGCGCTCGGCGAGGTCGACCAGCTCGCGGCCCTCGGCGTAGGTGGCGGCCAGCGGCTTCTCCACCAGCACGTGCTTGCCCGCCGCCAGCGCGGCCCTGGCCACCGGCAGGTGCGTCCCGGCCGGGGTGGCGATCGCGACGGCGTGCACGGCCGGGTCGGCCAGCACCTCCTCCAGCGAGTCCGACACCCGCACCGTCGAGTAGCCGCCGAGCACCCGGCGCGCCCGGTCGGCGTCGAGGTCGCACAGGTACTCCAGGCGCAGACCCGGTGTGGCCTGGGCGTTGCGGACCAGGTTCGGTCCCCAGTACCCGGCGCCGATCACGGCGAGGCCGATGGTTCCCACGGTCAGATCCCCTTCACGAAAGTGCGGTCAGTAAGCGCCTTGGCCGGAGAACACGGCCCGGATGGTCTTCCAGAGGATCACCGCGTCCAGCGCCAGCGACCAGTCCTCGACGTAGCGCAGGTCGAGCCGGACCGCCTCCTCCCAGGGCAGGTCGCTGCGGCCGCTGACCTGCCACAGGCCGGTCAGGCCCGGCTTGACCAGCAGCCTGCGGCGCACGTCCGGGGCGTAGCGGGCGGTCTCCTCCGGCAGCGGCGGCCGCGGGCCCACCAGGGACATCGGACCGGCCAGCACGTTGAACAGCTGCGGCAGCTCGTCGATGGAGTAGCGGCGCAGCACCGCGCCGACCCGGGTGATGCGCGGATCGCGGCGCATCTTGAACAGCAGGCCGTGGCCCTCGTTCTGCTCGGCGAGGTCGGCGAGCAGCTTGTCGGCGTCGACCACCATCGTGCGGAACTTGACGATGGTGAACTCGCGGCCGTCCTTGCCCACCCGGCGCTGCCGGTAGAACACCGGGCCGCGGCTGTCGAGCTTGATCGCCAGCGCGACGGCCAGCATCACCGGGGCGAGCAGGGTCAGCAGGACGAACGAGCCGACCTTGTCGAAGACGTCCTTGACGACCCGCCGCACGCCGGTGAACGACGGCGCGGACACCCGCAGCAGCGGCATGCCGAGCACGGCGTCGACGTGCAGGCGCGGGCCCGCCACCTCCATCAGCACGGGGGCGACGACCATCTCCGCGCCGCTGCCCTCCAGGTTCCAGGCGAGCTGCTGCAGCCGCTTGGGGGTCCAGTACTGGTCCGGGGTCACGGCGACGATGCGGTAGCCGCCGCGGCGGGCGTGGGTGGCCAGCTCGGCCAGCCGCCCGACCACCGAGACGCCCTCCAGCTCGCTGTCGCCGTCGCCGCGGCCGTCGGTGGTGCAGACCGCGTCGACGCGCCAGCCGAGGTAGGGGGTGTTGCGGGTGCGGGTGATCAGGTCGCGGAGGGTCTCGGTGCTGCCCGCGGCCATCACCGGGAGCAGGCAGCGGCCTTCCCGGCGCCTGCGGTGCAGGAGCTGGCGCAGCGCGTAGCGCAGGGGGAAGACGAGCACGGCGGTCACGGGCACCACGACGAAGACCCACGGGCGCATGCGGTCGACGTCGAACAGCAGCCCGCCCAGCGCGAGCACGACGGCCGCGGCGACGAACGCCCGGCCGACCCGGCGGAACTCCTCGACGCCGTGGCCGAGCACGGCGGAGTTCCAGACCCGGTTCACCGCGAACGCGGCGAGCAGGACGAAGAAGGTGACGAAGGTCACCGGGTGCACCAGCGGCTCCCCAGGCCGGGCGTAGGCGGTGACCGCGCCACCGGCGACGAGCACGCCGGTCAGCAGGGCCACCAGGTCGCCGAGCAGCACCCCTGCCCGGAACCGCGGCTCCCAGCCCGCGACGGGCGGGAACGAGGGTTCGCCCGCGGGAAGACCGGAGCGCGTCCGCCGGGCGTGCGGCGGGGCGGGCCAGGTGACTGGTCTTCGGCGCGGGAACCCGACTTGGTCACGCATTGTTTATCCCCCGGTTGGGCCGGTGTGGGCGCACTGGCGCAGGCGGCTCCGTGACGAACCCGCACCAGGCAAATCTCTTGGCGGACCAGTCCTCGGCAGTGGTCGTCCGAGCGCCGGTCGCGCTACCTGATTCGCTCCCCCTGCCGGGGCCGTTACACGCAGCGTCAGGAATCTCAGTACTCGAACGGGGGGCTCAGCGAACAGTGCGCGCGTTGTTACACCCTGAGTAGCTTCGCTATTCATCGAATTGTCACCCCGGCCACCAAACCGACTGCTCAGCGTAGCCATTGCCGCCACAGTCGACAGTCCGGAGAGGACATTCCCACCCATCACTCTGCGCCACCAGGGCCGCAAGCCCCACCCGAACGGCAGTGCCGGTCGCACTGCCTGGGGGCCGCCACCCGGACCCATGCGCTACGTCACCCGCGCGCGGGAAAATGCTCCGAAACCCGCCGCCGCGGACGACTGTGATCTGCCTCACAAAATGAGCGCTGGTGCCGAAACAAACCAACGGGGGCACCCCCGGGGCCGGGGCAGCTCCCCGGAAACGCAACGGACGACCCGGCCCACGCGATGGTGGGACCCAGGTCGTCCGAGGGGGGTGGCCAGGGGCGGGGTCGAACCGCCGACCTACCGCTTTTCAGGCGGTCGCTCGTACCAACTGAGCTACCTGGCCTAGCTCCGGCCACAACACCGAAACTTGCGACCCTGACGGGACTCGAACCCGCGACCTTCGCCGTGACAGGGCGACGCGCTAACCAACTGCGCCACAGGGCCTTGCTGTACTTCCGTGCTCCCAACGGGATTCGAACCCGCGCTGCCGCCTTGAAAGGGCGGAGTCCTAGGCCGCTAGACGATGGGAGCCGACCTATGCTCGTCCGGTGTTCGCTGGGAGCACGCATAGCTTAGGACACGGCCCGCCCAGGGCCAAAACCGGTCCCCCCTAAACGCTTCTACCTGCGGAAACCGCCCTCGGAGCCGCTGCGGGGGCGGCAGCGGCCCGCACCGGCGACAGCCCGCGCGGCGGCGGTGCGTCAGACGGGTGAGCCCGGCGGCGCGGGCGGCGGGCTCACCGAATTGCCGCGGCCGGCTCCGGCGAATTTCCGCCGGAGCCCCCAGACGCCGCATGATCGAAATTGTCGTCCGCCGCTCGATTCCGCTATCGGCGAACGGGCGGAACGCCGTCTTCCCCGTCGATGAGCCCCAGCATTTCCAGCAGCTCGCGGCAGTCTTCGGTATCCTGCGCGCCGCAGGCCACGGCCAGTCGAGCCCGGCGGACCTGCTCCTCCGTCACCCGCGAGCCCTCGCCGGAACGCGGCGCTGGCACCCCGGTGGAGAAATTCCCGGTCCCAGCCAGGCTGTCCTGGCGTAGCAAAAACGAACGTACTTCCAAAGACCCGCTCATCCCGCCTCCCCGGCATTTTGTTTGGCGTGAGGTTATGAGAGATCTCGCCCAGGTCACAGCCCCCTGGGGAGTGAACCGGGCTCCCCGCTGGGTAGCCGTCTGTAACCCGGTTCCCAGTTGTCCGCGGGAGCCGATACCGGGCAACCGGCAACCGCGTCACCCGTTCGGCGGCTAGCCCGGTCGGGGGGTGGACCACTGGGTCACCGACGGCTCACTCGTGGCCGCCGTGTGGCCTGCGCCACACCCGCGAACCCGTCCGGGCGCGCCCCGGCCGGGGGACGCGCGCACCCGCGGCGGGGGCGGCCGAGGTGAGCGGTAGCGCACCAAAGCCTTGCTGACAAGCCGAACGTCAGGTGAACATTTCTCTCGAATTTTCCGCCGCGGCCCCTCCCGGACGGCGCGGGCACGTGCAACAATCGACGTGCTGACACACCCCCGGTCAGCGCCTGTGGAGATCCCCTCCGGCCCCCGCGTTCCTCCCCCTGGCGCGGGGGCCTCTCCCTGTCCGCGGCCGTGACCGCGCTCACAGGTCTCCCGCCGCCGCAACCGAACCGTTATCGTGTCCGGGTGCCTTTCCCCTCCTTCGGCCGCAGCCGCTCGGACCTGAAGCCGGTCGGCGAGTCGACCGGCCGCCACCGCACCCCGGTGCGCGACCAGACCGACGAGCTGCTGCCCGACGACGAACTGGAGTCGTACCTGGCGGCCCTGGCCCCGGAGTCCGACGCCGAGACCACCGCGACCGGCAGGCGCTTCGGCACCGCCGAGGTGCACCAGCTGCGGCTGCCCCTGGCCGCCAACGAGAAGCTGCGCGAGCTGGCCGCCTACCGCCGCACCTCCCCGATGGCCCTGGCCCAGGAATGGATCATGCAGCGGCTGGACTGGGAGGCCCGCCAGCAGGAGCAGTACCAGATGCAGCGCTGACGGCCTGCGCGACCGACGACGATGAGCCCCCTCGGCCTCGGCCGAGGGGGCTCATCGCGTCGTGACGGCCCTTACAGCGGGATGACGTTGGTCGCCTGCGGGCCCTTGGTGCCCTGGCCGACCTCGAACTCCACCCGCTGGTTCTCCTCCAGCGTCCGGAAGCCCTTCGACTGAATCTCCGAGTAGTGCACGAAGACATCGGCGCCACCGTTGTCCTGCGCGATGAATCCGTAGCCCTTCTCGGCGTTGAACCACTTGACAGTGCCCTGTGCCATAAAACCTGCCTCCATCGCAGGAGCTTGGGGTTGCACCGTGCAACCCCGGGCCGCCTTCGGGCGGCGCCCCCGCCCCACTTCAGCGGAAACAGCCCGCCCGCGTTTTGTTCCGCGAGCGTGGAAAGCACGAACACAGAAACCACGGCCAGCAAGGCAAAGGGTATCGGCTGCACGGGGCGCGCTCTACTGCCTTGCGGGCTTTCGACTAGGCCAAGCGAGTGAAGTCATTCAGCACTCTCCGCCAATTGCTTCACCGGAGAACGTGAAGATCTTCGCTGTCCACACCAAGTGACCCGAATCACACGGCGATCGAGCCAACGCCGCTCGGAGTCGTGGCGTCGTACCGGTAGCGGTACGGGTGCGGTTCCGATGGGGAGAGCATGATCACATTCAAGCGGCTGGCGGTCGGTCTCGTCGCGGCACTGGCGCTGGGCGGGTGCACCAGCGGCGGCGACCCGGTGGCGACGGGCCTGCAGGAGCAGACCCGGGTCGAGGAGCAGGCGCCCGCGCCCGCCGTGGTCACCGCGACCCCCGCCGACGGGGCGACCGGCGTCGCCCCGGCCGAGCCGGTCTCGGTGTCGGTCGCGGGCGGGAAGCTGACGGAGGTCAGCCTGACCAACCCGGCCGGGGAGGAGGTCGACGGCGCGCTGTCGGCCGACGGCAGCACGTGGACCGCCGCCGAGCCGCTGGGCTACGGCAAGACCTACACCTGGGCGGGCAGCGCCCTCGGCGCGGACGGCGGGCGGGTCGAGGTCGCGGGCTCCTTCACCACGGTCACCCCGCAGAGCACCGTCCGCGCCCGGCTCAACGTCGGCGACGACAAGACCTACGGCATCGCCATGCCGATCAAGGTCACCTTCGACCCGCCGGTCACCGACCGCGCCGCCGCCGAGCGGCGGCTCACCGTGCAGACGTCGGTGCCCACCGAGGGCGGCTGGGCCTGGCTGTCGGACTCCGCGGCGCACTGGCGGCCCAAGGAGTACTGGAAGCCGCACACCAAGGTGACCGTGACCGCCGCGGTGTACGGCCACGACCTCGGCGGCGGCGCGTACGGCCAGGCCGACGTCAGCGCGTCGTTCACCATCGGGCGCAGCCAGATCGTCAAGGCCGACACCCAGTCCCACCGGATGGTCGTGATCCGCGACGGCAAGATGGTGCACGACTTCCCGGCCAGCTACGGCCTGGAGTCCGACCGCCGCCGGGTCACCCGCAGCGGCATCCACGTGGTGATGTCCAAGCACCGGACCTACAAGATGAACAACCCCACCTTCGACTACGCCAACGTCGAGGTCCCGTTCGCCGTGCGCATCCACAACAACGGCGAGTTCATCCACGGCTACGCGCCCTCGATCCCCTCGCAGGGCCGGGAGAACGTCTCCCACGGCTGCGTCAACCTCTCGCCAGCCAACGCCCAGGTGTACTTCGACTCGGTGCTCGTGGGCGACCCGGTGGAGGTCGTCAACAGCTCGGTCAAGCTCGGCGAGTTCGACGCCGACCACAGCGACTACTACGACTGGACGATCCCGTGGGCCCAATGGGAGGCCAAGTCGGCGCTGGCGTCCTAACCGGCGGGTTCCCCCGGCCGGCGTTACGTTCGGTCGGTGGACAAGGCGGAACCGGGCACGACCCCCGAACCGGACCAGACGGCGGTGAAGAAGGCCGTCGCGGCGTCGGCGATGGGCAACTGCATCGAGTGGTACGACTTCGGCGTCTTCGGCTTCATGCCCGCGGTGCTGGGCGCGGTGTTCTTCGCCGCGGGCTCGCCCACGGCCAACACGCTGGGCACCTTCGCGGTGCTGGCGGTCGCCTTCGTCGCCCGGCCCTTCGGCGGGTTCGTCTTCGGCCCGCTCGGCGACCGGATCGGGCGGCAGAAGGTGCTGGCCACCACGATCATCCTGATGTCGGGGTCCACCTTCGCCATCGGCCTGTTCCCCTCGCACGACAGCGTCGGCGTCCTGGCCCCGATCCTGGTCATCCTGGCCCGGCTGCTCCAGGGCTTCTCCGCGGGCGGGGAGTACGGCGGGGCGGCGACGTTCATCGCCGAGTACGCCCCCGACCGCAAGCGCGGGTTCCTCGGCAGCTGGCTGGAGTTCGGCACGCTGACCGGCTTCTTCCTCGGCGCGGGCGTGGTGACCACGTGCACGGTCGTGCTCGGCGACGACGCCATGCGCGAGTGGGGCTGGCGCATCCCGTTCCTGCTGGCAGGCCCGCTCGGCCTGATCGGGCTCTACCTGCGGATGAAGCTGGAGGACACCCCGCTGTTCCGCGAGCTGTCCTCCGCCCACGAGGTGAGCCGGTCGCCGCTGAAGGACGTGCTGCGCACGCAGTGGCGGGCGATCCTGCACCTGATCGGCTACATCGTGCTGCTCAACATCGCCGACTACGTGATGTTGACCTACATGGAGAGCTACCTGACCAACGCCCTGGGCCTGGAGGGGCACACACCGCTGCTGGTCATCATGGGCGTCATCCTCGGGATGATGGCCATCATCACGCCCATCGGCGCGCTGACCGACCGGGTGGGGCGCAAGCCGTTCCTCTACGCGGCCGCGGCCGGGTTCATCCTGCTGCCGGTGCCGGCGTTCACCCTCATGGGCACGGGGAACGTGGTGCTGCTCACCATCGGCCTGGCCACCATCGGCATCCTGCTGACCTTCCTGCTGGCCACGATCCCGTCGGTGCTGCCCGCGATGTTCCCCACCGAGGTCCGCTACGGCGCGTTCGCCATCGGGTACAACCTGTCGACCGCGCTGTTCGCCGGGACCGCGCCCTACATCGTCACCAAGCTGGTCGACACCACCGGGAACGACCTGGTCCCGGCCTTCTACCTGATGGGCGCGGCGGCCATCGCGGTGGTCCCGATCTACCTGCTGCCGGAGACGGCGGGCCGCTCGCTGCGGCACATCACCTCCAGCACCCGCTCCCTGGCGCCCGCGTAGCCGTGCTTACCCTGCGGTAGTGAACAGCTGGCCTCCCGTCCCGACCGAGCCGCCCGCGCGCCACCCGGACGCGCCCGCGCCCGACACCGAGCTGCCCGAGCACTACGCCTACTGCTTCGGCTGCGGGTCCGAGGTGGACCACGGCCTGCACCTGCGGGCCACCGCGGGGCCGGACCTGACCGTCCGCTCGCGCTTCCTGGTCACCGAGCGCCACCAGGGCGCGCCCGGCCTGGCCCACGGCGGCCTGCTGGCGTGCGCGTTCGACGAGGCGCTGGGCACCGCGGTCGGCCACCTGCTGCGCAGGCCCGCGGTGACCGGCAGGCTGGAGACCGACTTCGTGCGCCCGGTGCCGGTGGGCACCATGCTCCACATCGACGCCCACATCGATGGCGTGGCCGGACGCAAGGTGTACGTGAGCGCCGAGGGCCGGATGGACAGCGTCGTCGGCGACATCGCCGTGCGCGCCCGGGCGCTTTTCGTGCTGGTGGAGCTGAAGCACTTCATCGACCACGGCAGGCCCGAGGACCTGAAGAAGGTGGCCGAGGACCCGAACCTGCTGGGCCGCTCGGTGGACCTGAACCCCTGACCACGACCCGTCCGTAGGCTGGGCGCATGTTCCTGGTGGTCGCCGCGGTCGTGGTCGTCCTGCTGCACCTGTACCTGTGGAAGCGGGTCGTCGCGGACACCACGCGCACGGCCCGCTGGCGGCGGGTGGGGACGGTCGCGCTGGTGGTGCTGGCGCTGCTCGTCCTGGCGGCGGTGACCCTGCCCCGGCGCGTCGGGGTGGACGTCGCGCGGTGGTTCGCCTGGCCCGGCTACCTGTGGTTCGGGCTGATGTTCTACCTCGTGGTCGCGCTCGCCGTGCTGGAGCTGCCGCGGTTCGCGGTGCGCAAGGCCCGCCGGATCACCGCCACCGACGAGGGGCGCAGGCTGTTCCTGGCCCGCTCGGCCGCGGTGGTGGCGGGGGTCGCGGCCACCGGGATCACCGCGACCGGCGTCGTCACGGCGCTGGGTGCGCCGCAGCTGCGCCGGGTCGCGGTGCCGATCCAGCGGCTGGACCCGGCCTTCGCGGGCTTCCGCATCGCGGTGGTCAGCGACATCCACCTCGGGCCCCTGCTCGGCCGCGGCCACACCGAGCGCCTGGTGCGGATGATCAATGAGGCGGAGGTCGACCTGGTGGCGATGGTCGGCGACCTGGCCGACGGCACCGTCGCCGAGCTGGGCCGCGCCGCGGAGCCGTTGCAGGACCTGGTGTCGCGCGAGGGCGCGTTCTTCGTCACCGGCAACCACGAGTACTACTCCGGCCACCAGCAGTGGGTGGTCGAGCTGGAGCGGCTGGGCCTGCACTACCTCCACAACGCCCGCACCCGGCTGACCCGCGGCGGCGCAGGCCTGGACATCGCCGGGATCACCGACGTCACCGGCGGCTCCTTCGCCGACGCCCCGGACCTCCCCGCCGCCCTGGCCGGGCGGGCCATGAACGAGCCGGTCGTGCTCATGGCCCACCAGCCGGTGCAGGTCGGCATGGCGGCGGAGGCGGGGGTGGACCTGCAGCTGTCCGGCCACACCCACGGTGGGCAGCTCTACCCGTTCCACCACATCGTGCGCCTGGCCCAGCCGTCGGTGTCCGGGCTGTCCAAAGTAGACGACACCTGGCTGTACGTCACCAACGGCGCGGGTTTCTGGGGCCCGCCGGTGCGGGTGGGCGCCCCGCCGGACATCTCGATCCTGGAGCTCAGGCGTTGATCCCGCCGTCGACCAGGATCGCCGTGCCGGTGATGTAGTCGCCGCCCGGGCCCGCCAGGTGGGCCACGGTCATGGCGATCTCGCGCGGGGCGGCGAAGCGGCCCAGCGGGATCATCGCCAGCTGGCCCGCGGCGTTCGGGCCCGCCGCGGGGTTCATGTCGGTGTCGGTGGAGCCCGGGTCGACCTGGGTGACGGTGATCCCGCGGTCGGCGAGGTCGCGGGCCAGGCCCCGGGTCATGCTGGTCAGCGCCGACTTGGTCATCGCGTAGGCGGTGATGCCCGGCATGGGCACCCGGTCGGCCAGGTTGCTGCCGATGTTGATGATCCGCCCGCCGCGCGGCAGGTGCTCGGCCGCCGCCTGCGCCGCCGTCCACGCCGCCCGGACGTTCACCGCCCACATCGCGTCGAGGTCGCCCACGACGCCCGCGTTGTTGACGAGCACGTCCAACCGTCCGAAGTGGGCGGCGGCCTCGTCGACGGCGCGGGTGACGGCGGCCGGGTCGGCCGCGTCCGCGCGGATCGCCAGGACCCGCCGCCCGGTGGTCTCCACCGCCGCCACGACCGCTGATGCGTCCTGCTTGTAGGTCACCGCGATGTCGGCCCCGTGCTCGGCGAGGACGACCGCGATCGCCGCGCCGATCCCCCGGCTGCCGCCGGTGACGAGCGCGACCTTTCCTTCCAAAGTGGTCATGGCTCAAGCTTCGCCGAATGCCGAACCAAGCGCTGGCGGCAATCGGACAGCGCTCTAGGTCAGGGTGCGCGGGCGGATCGCGTTCGCCTTGTCCACGAGCGCGTGCCGCTGCTCGGCGGTCGCGGCCAGCCGGGCCAGCGCGCGGTAGCAGCGCTCCAGCCCGAAGCGCAGGTCCCGCTCCGACAGCTCGCAGCCGAGCACCTTGCGCCCCGGCGGCCCGCCGCCCGGGCGGCCTGCCCGGACCCAGTTGTAGGCGGCCTCCAGCACCTCGGCGGACAGCCGGGTGCGCCGCTCGGCGTCCAGCGCCAGCCGCTCCAGGCGGGCGGCGGCGTCGTGCAGGTCCTGCTCGGCCACCCCGGCGTCCCCGCGCCGCGCCTTGATCTTGATGGCGGCGACCTGCGCGGCGACGTGGTGGCTGGAGGTCTCCGGCACCGCCTCCAGCACCTCGATCGCGCTCGACCGCGCGCCCTGGGCCAGGTAGACCCGGGCCAGGCCGAACGCGGCGCTGACGTAGGACCGGTCGGTGCGCCACACCAGCTCGTAGGTCCGCGCCGCGGCGAACACGTCGCCCGCCAGCTCGGCGCTGACCGCCAGCGCCAGCTTCGGGGCCAGCTCGCCGGGCACCGCGTCGTACACCCGGTCGAAGGCCTCCCGCGCGGCCTGCGGCGCCCGGCCCGCCAGCGCGATCAGCCCGTGGAACCAGTCCGGCCGCCAGTCGGCCGGGTCGGTCACCAGCCGCCGCGCCGAGGCCAGCTCGGCCGACGCCGCGCGCAGGTCGCCCTGCTCGATGCGGGCCTTGACCAGCCGCAGCCGGACCTCGACGGAGTCCTGCGGGGCCGCGGACAGGGCCGCGACCAGCTCGGCGGGCTCGGTCGCGGTGATGCTGGCCAGCGCGGCCGCGGCGTGGTCGGCGGTGTCGACCAGCGGCAGCGGCAGGATCGTGGCCACCTCGATCGGGTCCGGCACGGGCAGCGCGGGCTCGCCCTCGGCGGTCAGGCCCGCGCCGAAGCTGCGCGTCTCGACCCCGAACACGGTGGACACGCCGGGCCGAGGCTTGCCGGTGCCCAGCGCCATGACCTCGCGCAGCACGCCGGTGAGCTGGTCGGCCATCTCCGCGCACGAGGTGAACCGCTTGGCCGGGTCGGCGTGCGTGGCGCGCTTGAGCACCCGGTAGTAGCTGCCGAACAGGGCGAACAGCGGCTCGACGTCCGGGCCGGGCAGGGTGTGCTTGTAGCGGGAGGTGTAGCCGGCGAACTCGATGGAGAGCACGGCCAGCGTCCGCCCGACGGTGTAGATGTCGGAGGCGACCGACGCGCCCTCGCGGGGCAGCTCGGGGGCGGCGTAGCCCGCGGTGAAGAACAGCGGGCTCTCGTAGTCGTCCACCCGCCGCACCGCGCCGAGGTCGATCAGCTTGAGCTGCTCGCCGGACTGGATCACGTTGTCGGGCTTGAGGTCGCAGTAGAGCATGTCGACGCTGTGCAGGTAGCCCATCGCGGGCAGGATCTCCAGCCCGTAGGCGATCACCTGCCCGATCGGCAGCGGCTCGGCCCGGCCCACGTCCCGGTGGTGCTGGAGCGCGAGCTGGCGCAGCGACTGCCCGCCGACGTACTCCATGACGATGTAGCCGTTCATGGCGTCGGTGAACGGGTCCGGGTGCTGCACGAAGTTGTAGATCTTGACGACGTTCGGGTGCTCGACCTCGGCCAGGAACCGCCGCTCGTTGACCGCCGCGGCCATCGACGTCGCGTCCCCGGTGTCGATCATGCCCTTGAGCACGACCCACCGGTCGCTGACGTTGTGGTCCTTGGCCAGGTAGATCCACCCCAGCCCGCCGTAGGCGATGCACCCGAGCACCTCGTACTGCCCGGCGACGAGATCGCCCTTGCGCAGCCGCGGCCGGAAGTTGAACGCCTGCCCGCACTTCGGGCAGACCCCCTCCGGCGACCCCTTCTCCCCGTCGCCGCCCCGCCCGACCTTCTCCCCGCAGTTGGTGCAGTACCGCTTGTTCTCCGCGACGACGGCGTCTTCCAGCACCGCCGACGCCGGATCCTTCACCGGCACGACCGGCACGTCGACCAACCCGGCCCCGAGGCTCCCCCGCCCCGCCGCCCGCGACGACGTCCGCCGCCCGGTCCCGGGAAACGCTTCGCTCCCCGTCCCCGGCCCGCTGTCCGACCCGGTCCCGACCGGCTCATCGGGCTTGGGCGGGACGATGTACTGCGTCAACGTGGTCATGTTGAGCACGCTGGTCGGCAACGGCTCATCCGGCGCCAACGCAGGCGGAGCCGTCTGACGCTGCGGAGCCACCTGCGGCCGTGGCCCCTGCACCCACGGCTGCCCCGCGCCGTGCTGGTACCCGGGCTGCGGACGCGAGTGCGGCCCCTGCCCCGGATGCCCGCTGGAGCCGGTGTGGCCGGGGATGCCCGACCCACTGGAGCCGGTCTGGCTGGGAGCGCCCGGATACCCGGCGGAGCCGGTCTGACTGGAAGCGCCCGGGTAGCCGCCGGAGCCGGTCTGACTGGGGGCGCCTGGATGCCCGCCGGAGCCCGTCTGACTGGGAGCGCCCGGGTGTCCACTGGAGCCCGCCTGGCTAGGGGCGCCCGGGTAACCGCTGGAGCCAGTCGGGCCGGAGGAACTGGCCTGGCCGGGGTGGCTGCCGAAACCGGCCTGGCCGGGGTGGCTCGGGTGCCCGCTGGAGCCCGGGTGGCTTGCCGAGCCGGTCTGGGCGGGCGGCCCTGCGGGGCGGGGGTGGCCGGGGTGGGGTGCGGAGCCGGTCGGTCCGGGGGTGGGCTGGCCGCGGTGGGGTGGAGGGCCGGGGTGGCTGCCGGGGGCGGGGTGGCCGGTCGAGCCCGTTCCGGGGCCGGGGCGGTGCTGGGGCTGGCCCGGGTGCTGCCAGGGCTGCGGTTGGCTCTGCCCCGGGTGAGGTGGGCCGGGCTGGTGGTGGCCCTGCTGCGGCTGCCCCGGCTGGTGTCGGCCAGGCGGAGGCGGCCCCGGCTGGGACTGCGTGCCGAGATGGCGCAGACCAGGCTGCGACTGCTCGCCCGCCCGACGCATCCCCGGCTGGGACTGCTCCGCGGGATGCCGCGATCCAGACGGCTCCCCCGCATGACGCATGCCCGGCTGCGACTGCTCCGCAGGATGGCGCGGCCCGCTCTGCGACGGCTCGCCCAGGTGACGCATCCCCGGCTGGGACTGCTCCGCGGGATGCCGCGACCCAGACGGCTCCCCCGCATGACGCATGCCCGGCTGCGACTGCTCCGCGGGATTGCGCGGCCCGCTCTGCGACGGCTCGCCCAGGTGACGCATCCCCGGCTGGGACTGCTCCGCGGGATGCCGCGATCCAGACGGCTCCCCCGCATGACGCATGCCCGGCTGGGACTGCTCCGCGGGATTGCGCGACCCAGTCGCCTCCCCCACGTGGCGCATGCCCGGCTGCGATTGCTCCGCGGGATGCCGCGACCCAGACGGCTCCCCCGCGTGGCGCATGCCCGGCTGGGATTGCTCGGCGGGGTGGCGGGGGGAGGGGTGGGGGCCTGGGCGGGAGGGCGGGGTGGGCTGGGGCGTGTTGGGGTGGGGTGGGGTGGGGTCGTCGTCTGGGGGGGTCCACTGGGTCATCAGTCGCGGTACCTCAGCGTGGGCGGGGTGGGGCGGTCGCCTGCTTGGGCGAGCCAGCGGTCCCAGCTGCGCTGCCAGGCGCCGCTTTCGATCGACTTCGCCAGGACCGCGTTGACGAACCGGACCATGTCCTCGTTCTGCTTGGGGATGCCGATGCCGTACGGCTCCTCGTGGATGCGCTTGCCCACCATCTTCAGGTTCGGGTCCTGGGCGACCATCCCGGCCAGGATCGTGTCGTCGGTGGACACGCCGACGACCTGGCCCTGCTGCATGAGCACCAGGCAGTCGCTCCAGTTGTCCACCGCGACCAGCTCCGGCGGCGACGGGAACTCGCGCATGCGGGCCAACGACGTCGAGCCCTTCGCCGCGCAGACACGCTGGCCGCCGAGCTGGTTGATGTCGGTGATCTCCGAGGACTTGTCCACCAGCAGCCGCTGGGCGGCGACGTAGTAGATCGCCGAGAAGTTGATCTCGTCCCAGCGGGCGCAGGTCGCCGTCATCGTGCGGACCACGACGTCGACGTCGCCGTTCTTCAGGGCGTCGACGCGCTGGGCGGAGGTCAGGACGCGGAACTGCACCTTGTTCGGGTCGCCGAAGATGGCGGCCGCGATCTCGCGGGCGCGGTCGATGTCGAAGCCCTCCAGGGCGTTCGTCGTCGGGTCGCGGAAGCCGAAGAGGTAGGTGTTCTGGTCGACGCCCGCGATGAGCCTGCCGCGCTTGAGGATCTTCTGCATGGTCGAGCCCTCGGGCATCTGCCGGGCGGCGGGCAGCGCGCCCGGGCGCAGGCTGGCCGTCGGGTCGCAGTCCGACGGCTGGGCCGCGCCGGTCGTCGCGGGCGGGTTGACCTCGACGCCGACCGGCAGCGGGCGGTCGCCCGCGGTCACCGTCGCCAGGTCGACCGGCTTGCCGGGGGCCGAGCAGCCGCCCGCCAGCACCAGGGCGGCCACCGCCGCCGCGACGCGCCTCATCGGTACTCCCGCAGTCGTGCCCGGATGCCCAGGGTGGTGCCGACCCCCGCGATCAGCGCCAGCACGACCACGCCCGGCACCAGCCCGGTCAGGGCGTTGGCCGCGCGGCTGGTCTGGGTGACGAACTCCGCCCGACCGGCGTCCAGCGCGGTGATCAGGTTGCGGTCGAGCGCGGCGAACGCGGCGGCGGCGCTGTCCGGGGTGTCGGTGATGGCCAGCGCGACGGCCTGCTCGTACTGGCCGGTGCTGTCCAGCTCGCGGATGCGCCCGTGCGCGGCCACCCACGCCTCGGCGTTGCGCACCGCCTCGGTGATCGGCTCCGCCAGCGCAGGCGTCGACGCGGCCGCCGCGGCCCGGCTGAGCAGGTTGCCCTCGCCCGCGAGGGTCGGGGCCAGCTCGGCCCACTCCCGCTCGTAGGCCGCGCCGTCGCCGCGCGCGACCAGGGTCAGCGTCTCGTCGGCGCGGCACTTGAGGGAGTTGATCCGCGCCTGGACGAGCAGGTCGACCTGCTGCGAGCCGTTGCGCTCGGCGTCGCGCACGTAGGAGGACTCGACCAGCAGCGCGACCGTCCCCCAGATCAGCGCCAGGGCGACCGCCGCGGTCGCCGCGGCGAGGCCGACGTTGATAAGCCGGTTCGTCTTGCGGGTCAGCCAGAGCTGGGTGACCACGAGCGCGGCGATCAGCACCAGGGTGAGCGCCGCGGTGACCCACGGGAAGGAGCGCGCGTCCTCCTGCGCGGTGGTCAGCCGCTGGTAGTTGATCTCATAGAGCTTCTCGGCCGCGGGCAGGATCTGCGAGCGCATCAGCCCGGACGCCTCGCGCAGGTACGCCGCGCCAGCGGGGAAGCCCTGCCGGTTGTTGGCCCGGGCGGTCTCGACCAGGCCGGTGTAGACCGGGAGCTGGCGGGACAGGATGTCGACCTGCTGGGCGGCCATGGAGTCCGCGCCGACGTCGGAGGACGCCTTGCCCAGGGCGGCCCCGGCCTGGGCGATGTCGAACTCGTAGCGGGCCCGCAGGTCGTCGGGCTCGGCGCCGCCGGAGAGGAAGGCGCTGGCCGCGGTGGCGTCGGCGTCCGACAGCGACCGGAAGATCAGCTGCGCGGCCGCGGTCAGCGGCTCGCGGTGGGCCACGAGGTCGTCGAGGGTGTCCTTCTTGTCCTGCAGGGTGAGCGCGGCGAACACGCCCGCGACGGTGGTGAGGACGACCAGCGCGGCGGCGGCGACCGACAGCCTGCCCGGCGTCGTCGTCGTGCGGCCCAGCGCGGCCCGCGCCCGGGCGGGCGGGGCCTCGGTCACCACGGGTGCTCCCACGGGTTCCCAGTCAACAGCACGATCACCCGCCCGACGCCCGCTTCCCCCTGGCGTTATCCGCCTGTGATGCCAGGTCCCTTCACCGGGTGAACCTAGCCCCTCCCGGTGGACCTCCGCCACCGTCGGTGACGCCGCTGCGCTACGCGATCGCCCGGTCGCGCTCTGGCGCGTCATCCCGGTCCGCTGGGACGGTCGAGGGGTGCTGATCCTGGCCTGGACCCTCGTCGCGGGCTTCCTGGCCGTCGGCGGGTACGGCGTCGCCCGGCTGGTCGCGGCGGCCTCGCGGGAGGCGTACCCGGGGCGGCACCGGGCGGTCGACGTGGCGCACGTGCTCATGGGCCTGGGGATGGCGGTGATGGCCTCCCCGGTCGGCGGGCCGCTGCCGATGGCCGCGTGGCAGACCGCGTTCGTGCTGATCACCGCGTGGTTCATCGGCGCGTGGGCGCACGGCCTGCGCCACCCGGTCGCCCCCGCGGGCTGGCACGGCAGCGCGCTGCACCACGCCCTGGCCGCGCTGGCGATGCTCTACATGCTGGTCGCCGTGCCGCACTCGCCGACGGCCATGGCGGCCGCCTGGACGCCGGGCCCGCACACCGGCCAGGCCGCGGCCCCCCTGCTCGGCTGGGCGCTGGTGGTCGCCCTCCTGGCCACCACCGCACCGATGCTGCGGGCCATGACCCGCCCGGGCAGCCGGGACATCCTCACCTGCACCCGGCGCGCGGCGTGGGCGCAGGTGGCCATGTCCACGGGCATGGCGGCGATGATCGCGCTCCTGCTCTAGGGCGCTGGCCAGGTCAGCTCGCCGCTGCGCAGGTCGGCCACGACCTGGCGCAGCCAGCCGACCTCGGCGCGGCCGACGACCTGGGCGTACTCCTCCTCCAGCAGGAAGGGGCGGGCCAGGCCCAGGCCGTCCACTTCGGCCACTGCGGCGTCGAGGGCCGCTTCGCGCGCGGCCGCCCGCTTGTCGAGCAGGTCGGCCACCTCGCGGGGGGAGAGGATCAGCAGCGACGCCAGGGCTGCGGGGAACTCCGGGTACTCGACGGCGGGCTCGGCGAGCATCGTCCGCAGCCAGTCGAGCATGGTCGCGGTGCCCTCGGCGGTGAGCTCGTAGACGGTCCGCTCCGGCCTGCCCGCTTCCCGGTCCACCCCGCGGACCTTGATCAGCCCGAGCCGCTCCAGCCGCTCGACGGCCTGGTAGACGCTGTTGCGGGAGGCCACGTTGGCCACCCGGTCCTTGCCGCGCGACCGGATCAGCTCGTGCATCCGGTACGGGTGCGCGGGCTCCTCGGCGAGCAGCACCAGCAGCACCAGCGCCAGCGGCGACCGCGTCCTTGCCATGCCCCGACCCTAGCCGGACCCCGGCAGCCCACCCCGATAGCCATCACATGAACAGTCATTGCATGGTTAGCAACCATATGTATAGTGATGTCATGACTAAACGAGTGCTGATCATTGGTGGGGGCATCGCGGGGCCGGTGGCGGCGCTGGCGCTGCGGCAGGCCGGGTTCGAGCCGGTGGTGTTCGAGGCGTACGGGGAGTCCGCCGACGGGGTGGGGGCGTTCCTGACGCTGGCCAGCAACGGGTTGGCCGCGCTGGACACCCTCGGCCTCGCCGGGCGGGTCGCCGCCGCGGGCTTCGCCACCCCGCGCATGCGGCTGGGCCTGGGCTCGCGGGAGCTGGGCTGGTTCCCGATGTCCAGCGCCCACCCCGACCGGCCCACCACCGTCACCCTGACCCGCGCCGCGCTGTACGAGGTCCTGCGCGCGGAGACCGAGCGCCAGGGCATCCCCGTCGAGTACGGCAAGCGGCTGGTCGACGCCGCCGACGGCACCGCCCGCTTCGCCGACGGCACGACCGCGACCGGCGACCTCATCATCGGCGCCGACGGCCTGCGGTCGACCCTGCGCACGATCATCGACCCGGCCGCGCCAGCCCCGCGCTACGTCCCGCTGCTCAACACCGGCGGCTACGCCCGCGGGGTGCGCGTCCCCGGCGAGGTCGGGACCGCCTACATGGGATTCGGCAGGCGCGCGTTCTTCGCCTACCTCCCGCACCCCGACGGCTCGGTCTGGTGGTTCGCCAACATCCCGCACAAGGCCGAGCCCACCGCGGCCGACCTCGGCGGGGACTGGCGGGCGCGGCTGCGCGAGGTCTACGCGGGCGACGACCTGCCCGCCCAGGCGATCATCGACGGCACCGCCGACATCATGCGCCCGTACCCCACCTACGACTTCCCCACGGTGCCCACCTGGCACCGCGACCGCATGATCATCATCGGCGACGCCGCGCACGCTACCTCGCCCGCCGCGGGGCAGGGCGCGTCGATGGCCGTGGAGGACGCGGTGACCCTCGCCCGCTGCCTGCGCGAGGACCCCGCCACCGCCTTCGCCCGCTACGAGCGGCTGCGCCGCGCCCGGGTCGAGAAGGTCGTGCGCATGGGCAAGCGCAACGGCGACGCCAAGGCCCCCGGCGTCTTCGGGCGGCTGCTGCTCCTGCTGGCGATCCGCATGCTCCCCACCCGGGACATGTCCTGGCTGCTGGACCACCGCGTCGACCAGCCCGCGGCGGCCCGCTAGCCCGATCCGCCCGTTCCGGCGCGGTCGCGCTGGTCAGCGGTGCAGAATGACCGCCGTGACCTACTACCCGCCGCCCCCAGGACCGTGGGCGCCGCCGTTCCCGCCGCACCCGCGACCCAGCGGCGGCACGGCCATCACCGCGGGCGTCTTCGCCCTGCTGCTGCTGGCCTTCGCGGGCTGGAACATCTTCTGGCAGGCCGCGTTCGTGCTCGACGGCTGCGGGTTCGACTGCCTCACCGGCGTGGGCGTGGTCCCGTTCATCGGATTCCCGCTGGCGTCGCTGCTGCTGCTCGCCGGGGCCATCATGACCTTCGCCCGGGTGGTCGCCGGTCCGGTGCTCGCCGCGATCGGCGCGTTCCTGGTCCTGGCGATGCTGCTGATGTTCCTCGTCCTCTCCGGCGGCTACGTCAACGCGCTGATGATCCTCGGGTTCATCCTCGCCCTGGTCACGCTGGTCATGTCCTTGCTGCCGCCGACGTTCGCGTGGACGCGCGCGCCCAAGCCCGCGTTCGCGCCCTACCCGCCGCCGATGCCCTACCCGCCCCGGTACTAGCGGCCTGCCGCCCGGGTGATCGCCGCCTCGATGGCGCCCACCCGGTCGGCGAGCAGGCCCATCGCCCCGACCGCGCGGGTGATGGGGTCGTCGCCCGCGGAGCCGAGGGCCTGGGTGCGCAGGAACGCGGCCTTGACCTCGGCCCAGCGGGCGGCCGCCGCCGGGTCCAGCCTGCCGCGCAGCTCGGCCAGCTTGAGCAGGTTGGCCTCCGCGCCCGCGGCCAGGGTCTGGGCCTCGCCGAGGTAGTGGTCGTCGATGACGGCCTCCAACTCGGCGTCGTTCATGACCGGGACGATGCGCTCGGCGAGCTTGTTCATGTTGCGGTAGGAGCCCTGGAGCCCGAACGGCGGCTCGGTGCGGGCGGCGTCGGACTGGGCGGCCGAGGCGATGTAGGCCTTGTTGTTGGCCAGCACGACTTCCTGCACCCGCAGCAGCTTGCGCAGCACCGAGACGATCTGCTCGACCTCGACCGCGGAGTACGGGTGGGCGAGCTGGTCGGCCCGCGCGCTGCCGTCGCCGCGCGCCATGCGCACGAACAGGCCGATGTCGGCGCGGTCGCGTGTGGACAGCGGCGCGAGCACCGGGTTGGAGGTCAGCGCGTTCTCGACGTAGCTGAGCGCGAACAGCTCCTCGCGCCCGGACAGCACGTCGCCGAGGTTCCACACGTCCGCGCGGTTGGCCAGCATGTCCGGCACCCGGAAGCGCTGGCCCGCCTCGGTGTAGGGGTTGCCCGCCATGCAGACGGCGAAGCGCTTGCCGCGCAGGTCGTAGGTGCGGGTCGCGCCCTCCCACACGCCTTCCATCCGGCGCTGCGCGTCGCACAGCGGGATGAACTTCTGCAGCAGCTCGGGGTTGGTGTGCTGGATGTCGTCGAGGTAGAGCAGGACGTTGCTGCCCAGCTCCAGCGCGAAGTTGATCTTCTCGACCTCCTGCCGCGCGGTCGCGTTGGGCGCCTCGGCGGGGTCGACGGAGGTCACCGCGTGCCCCAGCGCGGGGCCGTTGACCTTGACGAACACCAGGCCGAGCCGGTTGGCGACGTACTCCATCAGCGTCGTCTTGCCGTAGCCCGGCGGGGAGATGAGCAGCAGCAGGCCCATCTGGTCGGTGCGCTTGCCCGCGCCCGCCGCGCCGAGTTGCTTGGCCAGGTTGTCGCCGATCAGCGGCAGGTACACCTCGTCGAGCAGGCGGTTGCGCACGAACGCGCTCATCACCTTCGGCTGGAACTCCGCCAGCCGCAGCCGCCGCTTCTCCGCCTCCACCAGCGCCCCGCGCGCCTGCTGGTAGGCCCGGAAGGCCGGGACGCGGGTGGTGCGGAACCGCGCGGTCCGCACCAGGAACTCGTCCAGCCGCACGGTCAGCGCCCGGTCGGTGATCCGCGGGTGCGTGCCCAGCAGCCCGCCGACCTGCTCCGACAGCGCCGCCGACGAGTCGTGCCTGGTGATGAGGTCGCCGCACAGCTCGATGGCCACGGCCTCGGCCAGATCCGGCGCGTCGGCGGCGAACGCCTCGTACCAGGCGGCGACCAGCTGGTGGCGGGTCGGGAAGTCCTCCAGCGCCCGCACGTCCTCGGCGAAGCGGCGCTCGTCCTCGGCGCCGAGGGAGGCGTGGAAGCGCTCGACCAGCGACCGGGCCGAAGCGCTGGTGACGAACCCCGCGGAGCCGTCGGCCAGCTCCTCGACCAGGTACTCCGCCGCCAGGTCGAAGTCCACCGGCAGGTCGAGTGCGCCCCGCAGCACCTCGGCCAGGTCGGCGACCAGCGCGCCCAGCGCCGGGGCGCTCCCGAACGCGGTCCGCGCCCTGACCAGCGACGACGCCCGCACCGACCACCGCGCCCTGGCGGCCTCGTCGGCGCAGAAGGTCCAGAACAGCTGGGCCGCCGCGCGCTCGGCGGGCGGGTAGCGCAGCAGCCCGGCGCCCGCGCGCAGCCGCAGCAGCGCTTGCAGGATCAGGGTCGCGTCGTGGTCGTGGACGCCGCGCTCGTAGCCCTCGTCGTAGCGGGCTTCGGCGGCGGCGCGCACGGCGTCGGCCAGCGAGTCCGCCTGCAGCGCGCCCCCCGCCTCGGCCAGCAGCGAGGCCGCCAGGTGCTCGGCGCGGTAGACCTCCGCCGACTCCGACACCACCAGCTGGTCCCAGAACTCCCGGGTCGCGGCGAACTCCGGCGAGCGCACGGGCGCGCGGTAGTCGGTGCCGGTGACCGCGAACGCCAGGCCGCCGTCGTGCGGCACCAGGGTCAGGTCCACCGGCTGGGTGTTGACCGCGAAGGTGTGCCGCCCCAGCCGCAGGGTCTCCCCGTCGGCGCCGTAGAGGTCCTGGCGGTCCCGCAGCGACCGCCCGGCCTCCTGCCGGGCCGCCTTGACCTTGCCCTCCAGCTCCTCGGCGCGCACCTGGTCGTCCAGGGCGCGCAGCTCCTCGGCGACCGAGCGCAGCTTGGCGACCATCGGGTCGCCTGCGAAGTAGGTGTTGATCTCCTCGACCGACGCCAGCGCCGACACCCGCCGCCGGACGGCGGCCAGCACCCGCTCGGCCGAGCCAGCCAGCCGGTCGGCGCGGCGGGCCCGCTCGTCGAGCAGGGCCTGCTTGCGCGCGGAGAACGCCTCGTAGACGTCGGTGCGCTTGTCGACCAGCTGGGCGAGGAAGTCGTCGAACTCGGCGAAGCGCGACTCCAGGTTCTCCACGGCCAGCATCAGCCGCCCGAGCTGCTCGTCGCAGCGCGCCGGGGTGTCCGCGGCGGCCAGCCCGGCGGTGATCGCCTGGCCGAGCAGCGCGAACTCGGCGGCGAACTCGGCGCGCCCCTCCAGCGCCAGCAGCTCCGAGCGGCGGGCGCGCAGCGTCGCCCTGGCCCGGTTGACCCCGGCCAGCACCTCGCCGACGCGCTCCAGGATGCCGGTGCGCACGGTCGCGTCGGCGATGTCGAGCCCGCCGACGACCTCGGTGACGACCTCCAGCCCCTCGGCCTGCGCGGCCAGCCGCTCGGCGACCGGCTCGGCGTCGGCGACGGTGGCCAGCGCGGCCGCCTGGGCGGTCAGGGCCTCGACCTGCTCGTGGTAGGCGGCGAAGGCGTCCGGCCCGCGCAGGAACTCCACCGCGCGCCTGCCCGCCGAGTCCAGCTCCCCGGTGAGCGAGCGCTCCAGCTCGTCCACCGCGGCGAGGTCGATGTAGCGCAGGTCCCGCAGGGTCACCACGCGCCCCTGGGCGCGGCGCAGCGCCGCGAGCTGGCCCACCCAGTCGTCGGCGGACTTCGGGGCCTCACCGCGCACGACCCGCACCAGCGCGCCGACCGACTCGGCGACCTCGGCCAGCGAGGCCGCGGCCTGGGCGGTCAGCGCCTGCACGGCCTCGAACTCGTCGAGCACCTGCTCGGCCGTGGCGCGCATCGCCGCCAGCGGCTCGCGCAGGTCGCCCAGCTCCGGGTCGCCGAGCCAGTGGTAGTGGTCGAACGCCCGCGCGCAGGCGGCGATCAGGGCTTCGTAGACCGGGATCGAGGGCGCCATCTCCTCGACCATCCTGGCCACCGACAGGCAGTCGGAGATGCCGCGCACCAGGTCCGGGTTGCCGACCCGCTCCAGCGGCCCGGACCCGACCGGCTGCCGCGCCGCGTAGGTGTCGGACTGGTAGGGCGTCTGCCAGACCTGCATCGGGTGCACCCGGGTGGGCTCCTCCGACGTGGCCCGGAAGGCGACCAGCGTGCCGTCGTCGAACAGCGAGTACCCGTGGCAGACCAGCGGCGCGGCCACTTCCTTGCGGATCACGTTGTAGGGCAGCAGCAGCGTGCGGCCGTCGGCGCGGGCGTGGAAGGCGTAGAGCACGTCCTCGCCGTTGGGCGAGCGGATCACCCGCTCGTACTCCAGGTCGGCGACGTCGGTGTCGAACGTCCGGTGCACGCCGGTGGCCAGGTAGTACCCGCCGGGGAAGATGATCCCCTGGTCCTCCGGCAGCCGCTGGCACGCCTGGCCGATGCCGTCGAGCCGCACGACGGCCTTGGTGTGGGTGTTGAAGACCAGGTGCCGCCACTCCGGCTCGTTGTAGGGCCGGACCCGGATCAGGATGAGCGAGCCGACCTCGGCGTAGTGCACGTCGGCGTCGGCCAGGCTCTGCAGCTTCTCGGCGACCGGCTCGGCGTAGACCCCCTCGCCGGTCTCGGTGTTGTCCTCGACCTTGACCGTCAGGTTGCCGCCGACGGTCTCCACGAACACCTTGCCGAGGATGGAGATGTGCGGGAACCGGCCGAGCACGTGGTCGGCGCGGGTCGTCTCCACCCACTCGAAGTCGTGGGCAGGCGGGAAGACGTGGTCGCGCTCGCCCCGGTTGTCCAGGTAGGCGACCGGGTTGGTCGACCAGCGCAGCACCTTGGCGTCGGCGGTGCGCGGCCCGGTCTGGAAGACCGCGAGCAGCTTGGCGTCGAGGCTGCGCAGCTGGAGCAGCCGGGTCTGCCGGTAGTACCGGTACAGCTCGCCGAAGTCGCGGGTGAACCCCGGGTCGGCCAGCAGCCCGGGCAGCTCGCCGGGGTCGGCCTGCTCGAACCGGAAGGCGTCCCCGTCGCGGGCGAAGCGGTAGAGGCCGAACACGTCGGCGACCGTCGTCTCCGGCTTGAGCCCGATGAAGACGTTGTAGCCGAACAGGATCAGCCCGCCGACCTGCACGATGTCGCGCGGCACGCAGTTGTGCTCGGTGCGGATGCGGTCGGTGCCGACCAGCCGCATCTGCGCCCCGCCGAAGACCGCCAGCCTGCGGGTGTTCAGCTCGTCGGCCCGGCTGGCCAGCTCGGCCGCCTGCTCGCCGAGCCGGGCCCGCAGGACCTCGTAGGTGCCCGCGTCCAGCTGCGCGCCGAGGGTTTCGGTCACCGCGCGGCCAGCGTCGCCACCGGTGCGTCGGCCACCCCGAGCCGCTGGGCGTGGCCGAGCAGCTCCTGCAGCTTGCCCGCGTCCCCGCCGCCGGAGTTGATCATCTTCAGCAGCAGCGCCGAGACCGACAGGTTCTTCAGGTCGTCGCTGGAGAAGGCGCCCAGCATGCCCTTGAGGTCGTCGGTGAAGCTGGCCTCGCCGTTGAGCCACGGCCCGGCCAGCGTGCGGGCGGTGTCGGAGTGGTCCATGAACCCGTCGACGGCCTTGCCCATGCCGACCGCGCCGACGAGCCGGTCGAAGAACAGGGTGTCGCCGCCGACGATGTCGATGTCGGCCTTCTCCAGGCCCGCGGCCAGCACCATCGCCTGCGCCTCGGCGACCTCCTTGTGCACGGCGATGCCGCGCAGCCGGATCTCCTTCTCCGCCTCCAGCCGCAGCCGGTACTCCTCGTGCTCGCGGGTGACCTGGTCCATCGCGGCCATCGCGCCCGCCTTGTCGGTCAGGCCCTCGGCCTCGCCCTTGAGCTTGGCCTTGATCGCCTCGGCCTCGACCAGCGCCTTCTCCCTGGCCACCGCGGCCTCGGCCCGGCCGACCTTCTCCACCGCGGCGGCGTCGCGCTCGCGGACCTGCACCTGGGCCAGGCCCTCGGCCGCGGCCTGGGCCTGCTCGCCCTCGGCCAGCCGGATCTTGGCCCGGGCGTCGAGCTCGGCGGCCTGCTGGCGGGCCTCGGCCAGGATCAGCTCCTCGCGCGCCTTGTGCTTGGCCGCCGCCTCGGCCGCCTCGGCGGCCTTGATGTCCTTGACCAGGTTCTCCTGGGCTTCGGCCTCGGCCTGGATGACCAGCGCCTGGCGCTTGCGCTCGGCCTCCTCGACCGCGCGCAGCCGCTTGATCGTCTCCTCCTGCTCGGCGACGGTCTTGTCCACGGCGATGCGCTCGCGGACCACCTCGGCGACCGAGCGCTTCTCGACCTCGACCTCCTTGCTGGCCGCGATCCGGGACAGCTCGGTCTCCCGCTCCCGGGAGATGACCTCCAGCAGCCGGTCCTTCTCGATGCGCTCGGACTCGATGGCGATGACCCGCTCGCGGTTCTTGGCCGCGACGGCGATCTCGCGCTGCTGGTTCTCGGTCTGGATGCCCAGCGCCTCGTCGGTGCGCAGGTGCGCGGTGTTGGCCTTGAGCCGCTCCTCGGCCTGCACCTTGGCGATCTCGGCCTCCTCGCGGGCGCGCATGGTCTCGATCTCGCGCTTCTGCTTGATCTCGGCGTCGGCCTGGCGCCGCTGCAGCTCCAGGATCGCCTCCTTGGCGTCGACGTTCTGCCTGGTGATCTCCTTCTCCTCGTGGCGCTGGTACTCGTTGGTGCGCACGTGCTCGATCGCCGTCAGCTCGGTGATCTTGCGGATGCCCTGCGCGTCGAGGATGTTGGCCGGGTCGAGCGAGGACAGCGGGGTCTGCTCCAGGTAGTCGATCGCGGCGTCCTCCAGGCTGTAGCCGTTGAGGTCGGTGCCGATCACCCGGATGATCTGGTCGCGGAACTCGTCGCGCTTGGTGTAGAGGTCGACGAAGTCCAGGTGCTTGCCGACGGTCTTGAGCGCCTCGGAGAACTTGGCGTTGAACAGCGCCTGCAGCGTGGTCTCGTCGCTGGCCCGGGCGGTGCCGATGGCCTGGGCGACCTTGATGACGTCCTCGACGGTCTTGTTCACCCGCACGAAGAAGGTGATCCGGATGTCGGCGCGGATGTTGTCCCGGCAGATCAGCCCGTCTCGCCCGGCCCGGTGGATCTCTATCGTCTTGACCGAGATGTCCATCAGCTCGGCCTTGTGCAGCACGGGCAGCACGACAGCGCCGGTGAAGGTCACGTCGACCTTGCGGACCTTGGAGACGATCAGCGCCTTGCCCTGCTCGACCTTGCGGAAGAGCCTGCTGACGACGAAGAAGCCGACGATGGCCAGCAGCAGCAGCGCGCCGATCGCGATGCCCGCGCCGATGGAGATCGGTTCCATGAATCAGTCCCTTGTGGAGTCGAGGTCGACCGGGGCGATCCAGAAGAACTCGCCGTCGGCGTCGTAGTCGTAGATGACGGCCGTGCGGCCCGCGGGCAGCGGGTCGTCGCCTGCCTGGCGGACCTGCACGATGGCCGACGACCCGTCGGCCGCGGTGACCTCGGCCTGGCCGAAGGTCGCGTCGACCCGCCCGGTGCGCACCACGCAGAGCAGGCCGACGAAGTCGTGGCGGGAGGCGGCCGGGGCGTCCGGCAGCAGCTTCCGCAGCGGGATGAGGACCAGGCGCGTGACCAGCAGCCCGACCACCGCGGCGATGGCCAGCCCGGCGATCCCGAGCACGGTCACCAGCGTCGGGTCGAGTCCGTCGAGCATCACGGTGACCACCAGACTCGTGAACCAGGCGACGATGATGGTGATGGACAGGGCGACCGTGGCGGGCACGCCGCCCAGGCCCAGCGCGTCGACCTCGTTGAAAGCCTCCACATCGGACGCTCCGATGAGGACGAGCAGCCAATAGCCGACCACGACGAGGAGCGCGAAACTCAGCACCACGACGGGGAAGCTCAGCGCAGTGCTGACGAACGCGCCCATCCGCTCCCCCTCCCGCCCCTGTCGGGCCGGAGGTTACCCCGCGGAACCGGACGAGCGGGTGGTTTTCGTGAAACTCACTCGGGGTCCGGGGTGGCGCGCTCCAAGTCGTCGAGCAGCGGCGCGATGCGGTAGGCGATCTGCTCGGTCATCGCGACGGCGGTGGTGCTGCGGATGACCCCGCGGCAGGCGAGCACGCCGTTGATCACCTCGTGCAGGTGCCGGGTGTTGCGCGCGGCCACCCGCACCAGCAGGTCGCCGTCGCCTGCGATGCCGTGCGCCTCCAGCACGTACGGCAGGGCGGCCAGGTCGTCGACGGCGCCCTTGAGCCTGCCCTGGGCGACCTGGATGGTGACGAACGCGGTCACCTCGACGCCGAGCGCGGTGTAGTCCACCGACCGGCCGCGCTGCCCGACGACCCCGCGCCGCTCCAGCCGGGCGACCCGGGCGTGGGCGGTGTTGCGGGCGACGCCGAGGCGCTGGGCCAGCTCGGTGATGCCCACCCGCGGGCTGGCCACCAGCTCGCGGATGACCCGCAGGTCGAGGCGGCTCCAGTCGGCCATCCTGCTCAACCTCCCCGCCCTGCTCCGAGCGCTTCTGAGCGATCTGCTCAAGTTCGCGGCGGGAGTATTGCATTTCGCTCAGCGAGCCGCATTGTCTGTCCGGAAGCGCGCGGTGTTCGTGGAGGGGTGTGAGGTCGATGACGGCGCTCGTGGAGGGCTACCACCCGGCCGAGGTGCT
This sequence comes from Actinokineospora sp. NPDC004072, assembly GCF_053604195.1. Lineage (NCBI taxonomy): Bacteria > Bacillati > Actinomycetota > Actinomycetes > Pseudonocardiales > Pseudonocardiaceae > Actinokineospora > Actinokineospora sp. NPDC004072. Next base: position 121,446 of record NZ_JBSGHB010000004.1, read on the forward strand.
GGGCCGGGCCGACGGGGTCGGCGCCATGACCGGCGTGCAGGCCCTCGCCCGGCTGCTGGTCGAGCAGCGCCGCGCCGACGCCGCCCGCGGCTGGAAGACCGCCGGGCTGGTCTCCGGCTACCGCGGCTCCCCGCTGGCCGGGCTCGACCTGGTGCTGGAGCGCAACGCCGCGCTGCTGGCCGAGCACGACATCAAGTTCATCCCCGGGGTGAACGAGGAGCTGGGCGCGACCGTCGTCTACGGCTCGCAGCTGGCCCCGCAGCTGCCCGACCCGGCCTACGAGGGCGTGTTCGGCCTCTGGTACGGCAAGGCCCCCGGCGTGGACCGCTCGGTCGACGCCTTCAAGCACGGCACCTGGATGGGCACGACCCCGCGCGGCGGCGTGCTGGTGGCCGCGGGCGACGACCCGGCGTGCAAGTCCTCGTCGCTGCCGTCGAACTCGGCGATGGCGCTGGCCGAGTCCTACCTGCCGGTGCTCGCGCCGGTGGACGTGGCCGACGTGGTCCGGCTGGGCCGCTACGGCTTCGAGCTGTCGCGGTTCTGCGGCAGCTGGGTCGGGTTCACCGTGGTGACCAACATCGGCGACGCCTACGAGGTGGTCGACCTCGGCGCGCGCCCCGAGGTCGTCGCGCCGCCCTTCGAGTGGAACGGGCGGGCGTGGCGGCCCACCCACAAGCCCGGCGTCGGCATCCCGGAGGCCATCGCGCTGGAGCACGAGGTGCTGGAGGGCAGGCTCGCCGCGGCCGAGGCGTTCGCGCGGGCCAACGGGCTCAACCAGATCTCCGGCGCGGCCGACGCCCGCATCGGCCTGATCGCCGCAGGCCACAACTACGCATCCCTGCTCGACGCCCTCGACCGCATGGGCCTGACCGGGCCGGAGCTGGAGCGGCGCGGGGTGCGGCTGCTGCGCCTGGGGATGCTGCACCCGATCGACCGGGCGACCCTGGTCGAGTTCGCCGACGGGCTGGCCGAGATCGTCGTCGTCGAGGACAAGCGCGCCTTCGTCGAGACCCTGGTCAAGGAGGCGCTGTACGACCGGGCCGTGCGGCCCGCGGTCTACGGCAAGCGCGGGCCGGACGGCTCGGCGCTCATCCCGGTCCACGGGGCGCTGGAGACCGACCGGCTGATCGGCACGCTGGGCAAGTTCCTCGCCCAGCGGGTCGGGGTCGAGCTGCCGCCGCGGCCGCGCCCGCCCGCGCTCACGCTGACCCCGGTCAACCGCACGCCGTACTTCTGCTCGGGCTGCCCGCACAACCGCTCCACCGAGCTGCCCGACGGGTCCCTCGCGGGCGCGGGCATCGGCTGCCACGCGCTGACCACGTTCATGGACCGCAGCGTCGGGTTCACCCAGATGGGCGGCGAGGGCGTCAGCTTCGTCGGCGCCGCGCCGTTCACCGGCACCCCGCACTTCTTCCAGAACCTCGGCGACGGCACGTTCTTCCACTCCGGCAGCCTGGCCGTGCGGCAGGCGGTCGCCGCGGGCACCAACATCACCTTCAAGCTGCTCTACAACGCCGCCGTGGCCATGACCGGCGGCCAGCACGCCGACGGCTCGATCGACCCGGCCGCCGTCACCCGCCTGCTGCACGCCGAGGGCGTCGTGCGGACCGTCGTGGTCACCGACGACCCCGGCAAGTACCCGCGCGGCACCCGGTGGGCGCCCGGGGTCCGCGTCGAGCACCGGGACCGGCTCGACGCCGTGCAGCGCGAGCTGCGCGAGGTCCGCGGCGTGACGGTGATCCTCTACGACCAGGAGTGCGCGGCGGAGAAGCGGCGCAAGCGCAAGCGCGGCAAGGCCCCCGACCCGGTGACCCGCGTCCACATCAACGAGGCGGTGTGCGAGGGCTGCGGCGACTGCGGCCGCAAGTCGAACTGCCTGAGCGTCGAGCCGGTGGACACCGAGTTCGGGCGCAAGACGCAGATCGACCAGACCTCCTGCAACAAGGACTACTCCTGCCTGCTGGGCGACTGCCCGTCGTTCATGACCGTGACGCCGGGCAAGCCGGTGCGGCGCGAGCTGGCCGCGATCCCGCCTGCGCCCGACCCGGAGCTGCCTGCGTCGGCGGAGCTGGTGATGGTCGGGATCGGCGGCACGGGCGTGGTCACCGTCAACCAGGTGCTGGCGACGGCCGCCCTGCTCAGCGGCCTCGACGCGCGGGGGCTGGACCAGACGGGCCTGTCGCAGAAGGCGGGCGCGGTGGTGTCCCACCTGCGGATCACCCCGACGCCGACCGGCCACCCCGGCCTGGTCCCCGCGGGCGGCGCGTCGGCGTACCTGGTGTTCGACGCCCTCGGCGCGACCGCCCCGGCCAACCTGGGCCGCTGCTCGCCGGAGCGGACGGCGGCGATCGTGTCGACCTCGGAGGTGCCGACCGGCCGCATGGTCGCGGACGTGGCGGTGTCGTACCCGGGCCGCGACGAGCTGCTGTCGGCGATCGCCTCCCGCACCGCGTCCCTGCGCGCCTTCGACGCCCTCGACCTGGCCGAGCGCCTGTTCGGCACCACGGTCGCGGCGAACTTCCTGGTGGTCGGCGCGGCCTACCAGGCCGGGCTGATCCCGCTGTCGGCCGCCGCGATCGAGGAGGCCATCCGCCTCAACGGCACCGGCGTGGAGATGTCGATCACCGCCTTCCACGCGGGCCGAGCGGCGATCGCCGACCCGTCCTGGCTGGTCGGCCCCGCGGCCCCGGAGAAGGCCGTCCCCCAGCCGCTGCCGCTGGACGAGTTCACCGGCGAACTCCGCCGCCTGCTGGAGATCCGCGTCCCCGACCTGGTCGCCTACCAGGACTTGGCGTACGCGCGGACGTACCTGGAGTTCGTCCGCGAGGTGGCGTCAACGGACATCGAGGTGGCGACGGCGGTGGCGCGCAGCCTGCACAAGCTGATGGCGTACAAGGACGAGTACGAGGTCGCCCGCCTGCACCTAGCCGACACGTCCGCTGAGGCGGTGTTCGGCCCCGGCACCAAGGTCGCCTACGCCCTCCACCCCCCGCTCCTGCGCGCCCTCGGCCTCCGCCGCAAGATCACCCTCCGCCGGACCGCCAAACCCGCCTTCCGCGCCCTGCGCGCCCTGCGCCCCATCCGCGGCAAGTGGTACGACCCCTTCGCCCACGCCCCCCTCCGCAAATCCGAACGCTCCCTCATCCCCACCTACATGACCACCATCCGCACCGCCCTCCCCCACCTCACCCCCGACACCCGCGCAACGGTCCTGGCCCTGGCCACGGCCCCGGAGGACATCCGCGGCTACGAACACATCAAGGAAGCCGCCATCACCCGCTACCACGCCACAACCACCGCCCTCCTGACCACCCTGCAAGCCGCCCCAACCCCCGCCACAGCACCCCGTTAGGATGAGGGCGCGGGCCGTTAGCTCAATTGGTAGAGCTGCGGACTTTTAATCCGTAGGTTCTGGGTTCGAGCCCCAGGCGGCCCACTCTTTAGCCTGCTCAACGGCGGTTGCTTAGCACCCGATCTCGAACTGCCACCCGGTCTGCGTCATCTTTGCGTCAGGATGGCCGAACGCGCCCTCCAGCGCAGCGGCCAGGGCGGCCGTGACCTGGGGAGCGGCCGCGTTTCTCTATGTAGTGGCGCTCGACCACTTCCACCGTGTTGCCGAGGACCGCGGCGATCTCCTCGACCGAGCACCCGGCGGCGTAGAGGATCGTGGCCACCGGCTTGCGCCAGGTGTGGCTGCTCACCTCGGGCATCCCGGCCGCGGTGAGCGCGTAGCGCAGGCACTTGGTCATGTTCGAGGGATCGAGCCACCCGTCGTCGGTGCCGAAGAGCGGCCCGTCGTGCGCGGCCGCGAGGGCGCGGCGGGCGACCATCACCCCCGCCCACCCAGGCACGACCGGCTCCACAGCGGGCCTGTCGCCCTTCCGGCCTTGCTGCCGTATTAGCCTTTGCGGTGACATCGACCGGTTCTGGTGATCGTTCGCTGCCGACGATGACGAGACCATGAGAATCCTCCGCAGGCGCATCGACAACATCGGAGGATCGAATGGATAAGACGCGATGGCGTAAGACTGCCCGCTCGGATGGGGCCAGCAACTGCGTAGAGGTGCACCCGGCTGGCCTGGTACGGGACAGCAAGCACCCAAGCGGCCCGGTCCTGCGGGTCGAGCTACGGCAACTGCTCCTGACCGCCAAGACCGTCACGTTCGGTAGCTGACGGCCTCATCCTTGTGGCAGCTTTCAGGCCCCCCGACACACGACCAGACACGCAACCCCGGACCGGGGGAGGCAATTCCCTATGTTCTGGGTTCGACCCTTAGCTGCCCACAAAGCCCCAGGTCAACCGCCTGGGGCTTTGTGGTGTCAAGACTGACCCACGTTTACCCTCGGATTTCCCGAGATCGTCACTTCGCGGGAGTACGGTGCGGGTGTGGATGGTGTGGTGAGGAAGTTTCGGGAGTTCACAGCCCTGCACGAGGCTCCGTTCGTCATCCCGAATCCGTGGGATGCGGGGACGGCGCGGGTGTTGGGGGCGGTTGGGTTTCGGGCGTTGGCTACGACCAGTGCGGGGCTTGCGTTCGCGCGGGGGGTGCCGGATGGGGCGTGCACGCTGGAGGACACGGTGGCCAATGCGGCGGAGATCGTGGCTGCGACCGATCTGCCGGTGACCGCCGACCTCGGCCACGGGTTCGACGACCCCGCCGACACGATCCGCCGGGCTTCGGCGGTCGGGCTGGTGGGTGGGTCGATCGAGGATGCCGTCGACGGGGAGGTCCTCGACCTCGACGCCGCTGTTGAGCGGGTGGCGGTGGCGGCGGAGGCGGCGAAGGGGCTGCCGTTCCTGCTGACCGCGCGGGCGGAGAACTTCCTCTGCGGGCGGCCCGACCTCGACGACACGATCGCCCGGCTCCGGGCGTACGAGGCCGCGGGCGCGGACGTCCTCTACGCCCCCGCCCTCCCCGACGCCGAGGCCATCGCGGCGGTGTGCCGGGCCGTGGGGAAGCCGGTGAACGTGCTGGCGACCGGGGCCGCCGCCGGGATGTCGGTCGCTGAGCTGGGCGGACTCGGCGCCCGGCGGATCAGCCTGGGGTCGGGGCTGGCCAGGGCCGCGCTCGGCGCGCTGGTCGCGGCCGCCGAGGAGATCCGGTCGGCGGGGACCTTCACCGCCATCGCCGCCGCCCACCCCTACGGCGACCTGAACCGGCTCATGGGCGGCAGGTAGTCTCGCGGCACCGCCGTGCGTCGTCAGGATAGGAACCGTCTTCGGTGAAGATCGCAGTCATCGCCCTCGGCAAGATCGGGCTCCCGCTCGCCGTCCAGTTCGCCGACAAGGGGCACGAGGTCGTCGGCGTCGACGTCAACGCCGAGGTGGTGGCGCTGGTCAACCAGGGCGTCGAGCCGTTCCCCGGTGAGGCGCACCTGCAGGAGAAGCTCTCCGCCCTCGTCCCGGCGGGCAAGCTGCGCGCCACGACCGACTACGGCGACGCCGTGCCCGGCGCCGACGCGGTCGTGCTGGTCGTCCCGCTGTTCGTCGACGACGAGGCCCGCCCCGACTTCGGCTGGATGGACGCCGCCACCGAGGAGTTGGCCCGGCACCTGACGCCCGGCACGCTGGTCTCCTACGAGACCACCCTGCCCGTCGGCACCACCCGCAACCGGTGGAAGCCGATGCTGGAGAAGGGCTCGGGCCTGACCGAGGGGACCGACTTCCACCTCGTCTTCTCCCCCGAGCGCGTGCTCACCGGCCGGGTCTTCGCCGACCTGCGCAAGTACCCCAAGCTCGTCGGCGGGCTCTCGCCGGAGGGCGCGGCCAAGGCGGTCGAGTTCTACCAGGCGGTGCTGGACTTCGACGAGCGCCCCGACCTGCCGCGCGGCAACGGCGTGTGGGACCTGGGCTCGGCCGAGGCCAGCGAGCTGGCCAAGCTCGCCGAGACAACCTACCGCGACGTCAACATCGGCCTGGCCAACCAGTTCGCGCGCTTCGCCGCGACCGCGGGCGTGGACATCTACCAGGTCATCGAGGCGTCGAACTCCCAGCCGTACAGCCACATCCACCAGCCGGGCATCGCCGTCGGCGGGCACTGCATCCCGGTCTACCCGCGGCTGTACCTGTGGAACGACCCGGAGGCCACCGTCGTGCGGGCGGCCCGGGAGACCAACGCGGGCATGCCCGTCTACACCATCGGCCTGCTGGAAGGCGCGCACGGCTCCCTCGACGGCGCCCGCGTCGCCGTGCTCGGCGCCGCCTACCGCGGCGGGGTCAAGGAGACGGCGTTCTCCGGCGTGTTCGCCACCGTCGCCGCCCTGCGCGAGCGCGGCGCGACCCCGCTGGTGCACGACCCCCTCTACACCGACGACGAGCTGCGCAAGCTCAGCTTCGAGCCCTACCACGTCGGCGAGGAGGTCGACGCCGCCGTCGTGCAAGCCGACCACGCCGAGTACCGCGAGTTCGGCCCGGCCCAGCTGCCCGGCGTCCGCACGGTCGTCGACGGGCGGCGGGTCAGCTCGGCCGACCGCTGGCCGGGCGTCGCCTACCGCGTCATCGGCAAGGCCTGAGGGAGGGCACCCGTGTCGTTCACCGCCGACAGCGCCGACGTCGCCGACACCGCCGAGATCGGCGAGGGCGCCAAGGTCTGGCACCTCGCCCAAGTCCGGGAGAACGCCCGGATCGGCGCAGGCAGCATCATCGGGCGCGGCGCCTACATCGGGCCTGCCGTGCGCCTCGGGGACAACTGCAAGGTCCAGAACCACGCCCTGGTCTACGAGCCCGCCGAGCTCGCCGCGGGGGTGTTCATCGGCCCCGCCGCGGTGCTGACGAACGACACCTACCCGCGCGCGGTCAACCCCGACGGCTCGCTGAAGTCCGCTTCGGACTGGGAGCCGGTCGGCGTCACCATCGCCGAGGGCGCCTCGATCGGCGCGCGCGCGGTGTGCATCGCGCCGGTCCGCATCGGCGCGTGGGCGACGGTCGCCGCGGGCGCGGTGGTCACCAAGGACGTGCCCGACTTCGCCTTGGTGGCAGGCGTCCCGGCCCGCCGCATCGGGTGGGTCGGCAAGGCCGGTGCCCCCCTGCGTGCCGAGGACGGTCGCTGGGTGTGCCCATTGACCGGGGCCGAGTACACCGAAGTGGACGGCGAACTCTCCCCGATCGGCTGAATCCGAGTTGGACACGGCGGACGGTCCCGAGGGGGTCGGGACCGCCGAAATAAGGTGCACGGCGTGAAAATCCGATCGATGGTGGGCAAGGTCGCCCAGACCGAACCCGCGCTGCGCCTGCGGCAGCGCATGTTCAAGGGCAGCGCCGACTACTGGGAGGAGCGCTACGCCAAGGGCGGCACGTCCGGCTCGGGCTCCTACGGCAGGCAGGCGCAGTGGAAGGCCGACATCGTCAACCGCTGGGTCGCCGAACTCGGCATCACCTCGGTCATCGACCTCGGCTGCGGCGACGGCAACCAGCTCAGCCTGGCCAAGTACCCCCGCTACCTCGGCCTTGACCGCTCGGCCACCGCGATCAAGCTCTGCATCGACCGCTTCGCCGACGACCCCACCAAGAGCTTCCTGCGCTACGACCCGATCACCCTCGCCGACCCGGCGGGCTGGCTGCGCGCCGACCTGGCGATCTCCCTCGAAGTGATCTTCCACCTGGTGGAGGACGAGGTCTTCGAGGACTACATGTTCCGCCTCTTCGACAGCGCCGAGCGCTACGTCGTCATCTGCTGCAACGACCGCGACGGCGGCGAGCTCGGCCCGACCGAGCGGCACCGCGACTTCAAGAAGTGGATCTCCGACGCCCGTCCGGACTGGGTGCTCGAGCAGCGGGTCGACCCGCCCGCGGACGTCCGGCTGATCTCATCCTTCTTCCTCTACCGGCTTCGCTGAGCGGCGCGGGCGCAAGGTGGCGAACGTCCGCCGGTTCAGCGCCCACCAGCCCGCGAGGAAGCCGACGGCGAGCACCGGGTCCAGCAGCACCGGCAGGTCGGCGACGCGCTGCAGGACGGCCAGCGCGCCGAGCACGACCAGCGCGACGGCCACCTTGCCGAACACCGCGCCCCACCGGTGGCCCCCGACCCGCCATGCGGTGATCACCGGGATCGCGCCGACCACCGTCGTGCCGCAGAGGTAGCCGACCGCCACCCCCATGATCCCCATGCGGGACGCGATCACCAGCCAGACCAGCGCGCCGACCACCATGCCGACGACGCTGGCCAGCATGGTGACCCGCATCCCGCGTTGCGACCGCGTGGTCAGGGAGTTGACGCTGCCGACGGCGAGGTTCGTGGCGAGCACGGCCAGCACGAGGACCGGCAGGATGTCGCGCGCGGGGGCGTACTCCGGGCGCCAGACGACCTCGACCAGCAGCCTGCTGCCGATGATGATCGCCCCGAAGATCGCCACCATGACCACGGCGAGCGACCGGGTGGCCTGGTCGGTCTGGGCGTGGAAGGCGGCCTTGTCCCCGCGGCCCCACGCCTCGGCCATCGACGGCAGCAGGACCAGGCTCAGCGACGCGGCGAGCATGGACGCGGGGGTGGCCAGGCCGAGCGCCGATGCGTAGATGCCGCCCTGCTCCGGCCCGCCGACGAGCACCGCCGCGATCTGGGAGAACTGCAGGAACCCGGTGCTGGCCAGCGTGCCCACCGCGCCCAGCGCGACGAACCGGTCCAGCTCCCGGCGACGGTCCTTCGGAAGCGGGCCGCCGCCGGCGTAGGGCCACCCGGCCAGGGTGTAGAGGCCGTAGGCGAACACCAGCGGCAGCACCAGCGCCGGGCCGCGGACCCCCGCGAACAGCAGCGCGACCAGCCCGACCAGCCCGACGACCACGCTGGCGACATCCCACATCGTCGCCCGCGGCACCTGCCCGGCGCCGAACTGGACCCCGCGGGTGAAGGCGTAGCCGGAGTAGGCGATGGTCAGCGCGCCGACGCTGAGCGCGCCGGTCCAGGTGCCGCCGACGACCAGGACCCAGCTCGGCAGGCTCAGCAGGCCCAGCAGCACGGCCGTGGTCAGCGCGCGGGACCGCAGGTGCGCGGCGACTCCGCGCAGCTGCGCGGTGTCCTGGGCGCCCCGGGCCTGCGCGAGGAACTTCGACGCCGCCGCGCCGGTCGTGGTCGGCCAGAACAGCGACAGGATCGTCGCCGTCGCGATGGCCGCGCCGAAGATGCCGAGGTCGGACTGGCCCGCGATGTGCCCGACCAGGACCGCGGTGACGAACCGCAGCACGCCCTGGGCGAACAGCCCCGCAGTGCTGAAGACGCTGCCGCGGGCCACGGAGGTGCGGACCGGGTCGTCGAGCCGGACCGGCCGGAGCATCCGGGCCAGCGCGCTCACCGACGCGCCGCCAGCACGTCCCGGTAGACCCCGCTGACCGTGTCGACCGCACCCCCGATGCCGTGGTGGGCCCGCAGCCACTCCCGCGCGGCTGCGGGGTCGTGCCGCTGGCTGCCGTCGAGCAGCGCGGTGACCGCGGCCAGCGCGTCGGCGGGGCTGCCGCCGAGCACCGGGGGCGGCGCGTCGGCGTACAGCGGCAGCGGGATCGAGAGGACGACCGGCGCGCCCGCGGCCAGCGCCTCCAGCTCGCTGGCGGCGAGGATGCCCGCCGACTGGCCGACCACGACGCGCGCGCCCGCCAGCATCCGCAGGTAGTCGGCGTGGTCCCCGCGCGGCACCATGGTCACGCCGCGGGCGGCGGCGTCGGCGGCCTGCGGCCCCCAGTCCAGGCCGACCACCTCCGCGCGCCCGCGCAGCGCGGCGACGAGGTCCGCGGCGAGGTCCAGCTGCGCCTGCCCGCCCTTGTCCGGGCCCCAGCGCGAGGCGAACACGACGCGGGGCGGTCCCGCGGGCTCCCACTCGGGCACGGCGTCGACGTCGATGGGCACCGGCAGGTAGACCGCGTCCGCGCGGTGCGGGAGGACGTGCTCGGCTAGATCGGGCGTGGAGTAGAAGACGGCTTCGGCCTCCACCAGCCCCGCCCGGATGCCTGCCCCGCGCGGGCCGTACTGCGCGGTGCGGACGTCGGTGCCGTGGCAGTGCACGAGGTAGCGGGGCGCGCCGAGCCGGGAGTGCGCCAGCGTGGACGCCGAGTGCACGTGGACGATGTCGTGGCGGCGGGCCAGCAGGCGCAGCCGGGCCACCCACGCCGCGCCGATGGCCGCCCGCCGGACCTGGCCACCGACGCCCCGCCACTCCTGGGTGGGCGCGGCCTTGGGCAGGAAGTGCCAGTCCTCCCCGCGCCTGCCCGCCTCCGCGATCAGCCGCCGCGCGGTGAACGCGGCGTCGTTGACGTGCAGGACGGAGGGCCCGGTCACGCGGTCCTCGCGAGCAGGTCGCCGACGATGGTGCGCAGGGTGGCGGCGTCCTCGGCGGAGTTGAGCACCTTGGCGGCGGTGTGGACGTTCTGCTTGTACCGGCGGACCTGCTCGGGGTCGAGCGCGGCGAGGGTCTCCCGCATGGCCTGCGCCGAGGCGTCGGGGGCGATGGCGCCCAGCTCGTGCTCGGTGATCAGGCGGTCGGTCTCGGGGGCGGAGCCGAACACCACCGCGATGCGGGCCTGCACGAAGTCGAAGATCTTGTTCGGCAGCATGTAGAGGTGGTTCGGGGTGAGCGGGGGCAGGCTGTAGATGCCCACGTCGTACTGGTTGAGCGTGCTGGGCACCTCGGTCGAGGGGACCGGCGGGTGCAGCGTGATGCGCGGGTCGCCGCCGATGAGGGCGCGCAGCTGGCCGAGGTACTTGCCGCCGTCGCGGCCGGGGACCAGGTAGAGGTCGAGGGTGTAGGTGTCGTCGAGCCCGCGCACGGCCTCGATCAGCGCCTCCAGGTTGCGGCCGGGGACCGCGCCGCCGCTGTGCACCAGCCGGATCCGGTCGTCGGCGACGGGCGTCGGCGACAGCTCCCGGTAGGCCGCGGCGTTGCGCACGATCTGCGGCCGCACCCCGAACCGCTGCCGGTACAGCTCGGCGATGGAGTCGTTGACCGTGGTCACCGCGGTCATCTTCGACAGGTACTTGGCGCACTGGTGGGTCATGAACGGCTTGACCAGCAGCCGCCACGACCGGACGTGCGACCGCTCCTCCGGCGCCCACTCGTGCATGTCGGCCACGACCGGCGCGCCCTGGGCGACCTCGTGGCCCAGCGCCATCGCCCGGGCCTCGTTGGCCACGACGACGTCGAAGCGGCGGCCCCGCAGCAGCTCGCGGGCCGCCTTCACCGCGGGGGCCTGGAATTCCACGGCGTCGAACCGGTGCAGCGCGAGCATCGCCACGCCCATCGGCGTCTGCGGGAGCGAGGGCAGGTCGGCGTCGACGGCCAGGTGCTCGGTGGCGGCGGCGGGCTTGTCGCCGAACCCGACCGTGGTGACCGCGCCGAGCTCGGCGAGCACGTCCAGCTGGCGAAGCACCCGCGAGTCGCTGGTGATGTCCGAGAAGGAGATGCAGAGGATGCGGGCGCGATTCGCGTCGTTCGCCATGGTCGGGCAGTGTAACGGCGGTCCGCCGACCACCCGCGACCCCGGCAGGGCGCGGGACGGGCTGGGTTCTAAGGTGGGGCGACCGGTCCCCGACCCCGCATCGAGGCGAGACGTGAGCAAGGACTTCATCCCCGCGGCCAGGCCGATCATCGGCGACGAGGAGCGGGCGGCGGTCGACGCGGTGCTGCGCTCCGGCATGCTCGCCCAGGGCGCCGAGGTCGCGGCGTTCGAGCAGGAGTTCAGCCAGGTCCTGCTGGACGGCCGGGCGGCCGTCGCGGTGAACTCCGGCACCGCGGGCCTGCACCTGGGCCTGCTGGCCGCGGGCGTCGGCCCCGGCGACGAGGTGATCGTGCCGTCGTTCACCTTCGCCGCCACCGCCAACTCGGTCGCGCTGACCGGCGCCACGCCGGTGTTCGCCGACATCGAGCTGGACCACTACTGCCTGTCCCCCGAGCACGTCGAGTCCCTGGTGACCGAGCGGACCAAGGGGATCATGCCGGTGCACCTCTACGGGCACCCGGCGAACATGCCCGCGCTGGCCGCGATCGCCGAGAAGCACGGCATCGCGCTGTACGAGGACGCCGCGCAGGCGCACGGGGCGAGCCTGGGCGGGCAGCGCGTCGGCACGTTCGGCACCTTTGCGATGTTCAGCCTCTACCCGACGAAGAACATGACCTCCGGCGAGGGCGGCATGGTCTCCACCGGCGACGCCGGTGTCGAGCGGACCCTGCGGCTGCTGCGCAACCAGGGCATGGAGCGCCAGTACGAGAACGAGATCGTCGGCTTCAACGCCCGGATGACCAACCTGCACGCCGCCATCGGCCGCGTCCAGCTGACCAAGGTCGGCGGGTGGACGCAGGCCCGGCAGGCCAACGCCGCCTACTTCGACCGCCACCTCACCGGCGTCGGGGTGCCCGCGGTCGCCGAGGGCGCGGTGCACGTCTACCACCAGTACACGATCACGGTGCCCGAGGACCGCGACGGCTTCGTCAAGGCGCTCAAGGACGAGCACCAGATCGGCTCGGGCGTCTACTACCCGATCCCCAACCACCGGCTGCCCTCGTTCAACCGGACCGAGGACCTGCCGAACACCGAGAAGGCGGCGGCCGCGGTGGTGTCGCTGCCGGTGCACCCGTCCCTGGACGACGAGGACCGCGAGCGCATCGTGACCGCGGTGAACACCCTGGCGAAGGCGGGTGCGTGAGCATGGCTGAGCTGCGAGTGGGCCTGATCGGCCTGGGCATGATGGGCCGCCACCACGCCCGCGTGGTGCGCGAGGTGGACGGGCTGTCGCTGGTGGCCGTGGCCGACGCCCACGGCGACCCGCACGGCGTCGCGCAGGGCCTGCCGGTGCTGCAGGGCGTCGCCGAGCTGATCGACGCGGGCATCGACATGGCCGTCTGCGCCGTGCCGACCGGCATGCACGAGGAGGTCGGCCTGGCGCTGGCCGAGGCCGGGGTGCACACGCTGATCGAGAAGCCGATCGCGCACAGCGTCGAGGCGGGCACCAAGCTGGTCGAGGCGTTCGCCGCCAACGGGGTCATCGGCGCGGTCGGGCACATCGAGCGCTACAACCCGGCGCTGCAGTCGCTGCGCGAGCGGATCGCCAACGGCGACCTCGGCGAGGTCTACCAGATCGCCACCCGCCGCCAGGGCCCGTTCCCGGCCCGCATCGCCGACGTCGGCGTGGTCAAGGACCTCGCCACCCACGACATCGACCTGACCGCGTGGCTGGCGCAGTCGGAGTACACCCACGTCAGCGCCCAGGTCGCGCTGCGCTCCGGGCGCGCGCACGAGGACATGGTGGCCGCGACCGGGCGCCTGGCCAACGGCACGATCACCAACCACCTGGTCAACTGGCTGTCCCCGATGAAGGAGCGGCTGACCGTGGTGACGGGGGAGAAGGGCGCGTTCGTCGCCGACACCCTCACCGCCGACCTCACCTTCTACGCCAACGGCGTGGTCACCACCGAGTGGGACTCCGTGGCCAACTTCCGCGGCGTCTCCGAGGGCGACATGACCCGCTACGCCATCCAGAAGCGCGAGCCCCTGCGCACCGAGCACGAGAAGTTCCGGGATGCGGTGCTCGGCAAGTCGCAGGACATCGTGACGCTGCAGGAGGGGCTGAACACCCTGCGGACGGCCGAGAAGTTCCTGTCGACCGCGGCGTCGGTGTAGCAGGCATGAAGGTCGTCCTGGCCACCCGCCTCTTCGCCCCCGAGGTCGCGGCGGCGGCGTTCCGCCTCAAGGCGCTCGCCGACGGGTTCGCCGCCGCGGGCCACCAGGTCACCATCCTGACGACGACACCGCCGAAGACGGCGGCGCCGCAGCGCTTCACCGACTACGACGTGCGGCGCTGGCCGGTGCTGCGCGACTCCGGCGGCAACGTCCGCGGGTACGTCCAGTACGCCAGCTTCGACGGCCCGCTGGCCGTGCGCCTGCTGCTGGCCTCCGCGGACGTGGTGGTCTGCGAGCCGCCGCCGACCACCGGGGTTGTCACCGCGCTGGCCTGCCTGCTCAAGCGCAAGCCCTACTACTACTACGCCGCCGACATCTGGTCGGACGCGCTGGTCGCCATCGGCGCACACAAGGCGGTCGCCGGGTTCATGCGGACGCTGGAGCGGTTCGCGCTGCGCCGCGCCCGCGGGGTGATCGCGGTGTCCGACGGGGTGGCCGAGCGGGTGCGCGAGCTCGGGGTGCCCGCCGACCGGGTCCGGGTGGTGCCCAACGGCATCGACACCGCGACGTTCCGGCCGGTCGAGGTCGCCACCGAGGAGAAGTACTTCGTCTACACCGGAACGATGTCGGAGTGGCAGGGCTCGGATGTCTTCGTCCGCGCCATGCCGCTGGTGCTGGCCAAGCACCCCGACGCGAAGCTGCGGTTCTTCGGGCAGGGCACGGCGGAGAAGGCGCTGCGCGCGCTGGCGGCCGAGCTGGCCCCCGGCAGCGTGCACTTCGGCGGCGTGGTGCCACCCGCCGAGGCCGCGCGCTGGATCAGCGGGGCCGCGGGCGCCCTGGCCAGCATCGTGCCCGGCCAGGGCTACGACTTCGCCAAGCCGACCAAGATCTACGCGGCAGCGGCCTGCGGGACGCCGATGCTGTTCGCGGGCGTCGGCGCCAGCGCGGAGCTGATCCGGGACAACCGGCTGGGCCTGGTCGCCGACTACGACCCGCAGGCCGTGGCCGAGCAGATGATCGCCCTGCTGGACGGCCACCCGTTCGACCCCGGCCACCTGGTGGGCTGGGTGGGCGCGAACGCCTCCCTGGCGACCACGGGGCGGGTCGCCGCCGCGTGGGTCGCCGAGGACCTGGCCTAGCGCTCCAGCAGCGCGCGGACCGCGTTGTCGGCGGCGTTCCCGGTGCCGTAGGGGGCGGCGTCGGTGTCGGCGGGGCGCGCGCGCTCCACGATCCCGGCCAGCGCGTCGAAGTCGGCGTCGACCAGGACGTTCCAGCCCAGCTCGACGGTCTCCACCCACTCGGTCTCCGGCCGCAGCGTCGTGCACGGCACGCGCAGCAGGAACGCCTCCTTCTGCAGGCCGCCGGAGTCGGTGATGACGCCCGCGCTGTTGGCCACCGCGTTGACCAGCTGCGGGTAGCCGACCGGCGCGGAGACGGTGATCGACCCGGCGGCCAGCTCGATGCCGTGCCGCTCGGCCAGGGCGCGCAGGCGCGGGTGCGCCAGCAGCACGACCGGCTTGCCGACCTTGGCGATGCCGTCGATGATCGCGCGCAGCCGGGCGGGGTCGTCGGTGTTGTCCGGGCGGTGGATGGTCGCCACGTAGTAGCCGCCGCGCTCGACCGGGGCCGACAGCTCCAGCGGGGCGCCGTCGACCTGGTCGCGGACCTGGTAGAGCACGTCGGTCATCACGTCGCCGACGAGCACGCTGCGCTCGGCGAGCCCCTCGGTGGCCAGGTGGTCCATGGCGACCTGGGTGGGCGCGAGCAGCAGGTCCGCGGCGTGGTCGGTGAGCACGCGGTTGTGCTCCTCGGGCATCCGCCGGTTGAACGAGCGCAGCCCGGCCTCCAGGTGCGCGACCCGCACGTGCAGCTTCACCGCGGCCACGGCGGCGGCGAGGGTGGAGTTGGTGTCGCCGTAGACCAGCACCCAGTCGGGCGCGGTGTCCTCGATGATCTTCTCCAGGCCCGCCAGCATCGCGCCGGTCTGCTCGCCGTGCTTGCCCGAGCCGACGCCGAGGTTGAAGTCCGGGTGCGGGATGCCGAGGTCGGCGAAGAAGGCGTCGCTCATGTTGTGGTCGTAGTGCTGCCCGGTGTGGGCGATGAGGTGCTCCGCCTGGCCCGCCATCGCCCGCGCGATGGGGGCGAGCTTGACGAACTGCGGACGCGCGCCGACGACGCTCAGGACTCGCATGGCGGGGATCCTATCGGCGCGCCCGCCCGCCCTCAGCCCTGCCCGTCGCAGGCGGTGATCCGGTACAGCACGGCCCCGCCCTGCCGGTCGACCTCGGTGAGGCCGGGGTTCGACGCGACGGTCAGGAGGCCGGGGAAGACCGTGGGCCAGTCCCAGAAGACCCGGCCGTCGAAGTCCAGGACGTAGTAGGCGTCGGTCTCGCGCACCAGGTCGCACACGCCCGGGTCGGAGCCCAGGCGGCCCAGGCCGTCCATCAGCTCGCGCGCCTGCGGCGGGATGCTGTTCTCGGCCAGGTGCGGGGTGAGGGTCCGCCTGCCGCTGAACGCATACGACAGCGCGGTGCCGGTCCACGGGTTGCCGATGATCTTCGCGTCCGCGGGGACGTGCTCGTCGAGCCTGCTCAGCAGGGCGCGCTCGTCGTCGCTGAGCAGGGGGGCCTCGCCCTCGGGCTGGTAGTCGGGCGCGCCGAAGGCCACGGTGTAGTTGACGGAGCTGTACTGGCCGACCACGCCCACCACGGCGGCGACCACGAACGCGACGGCGGCCGCCGCGGGCGTGGACTCCCGGGTGAACTTCAGGCTCGCCAGGCGGGGGTGGCGCTCGGTCAGCGCGTCGCGGGTGCGCAGGAACAGCCAGGTGGCCGAGATCGTGCACACCACGACGGCGATCAGCGGCACCAGCGCGGCCAGCCGGAAGGAGTCGTTGTACCAAACCCCGGTGATGAAGTCGCGCAACCGGGGATGCCGCACCGCGGAGACCACGACGAACAGCCCGGCAGCGATCAGGTACACCCCGAGCACCCACTGGCTGAACTGCCTGCGCATCACCAGGCCGACGGCGACCAGCGTCAGGACGAAGGCGATCCACGACGGGCCGCCGTTCATCAGCCCGCCGGTCAGCACCTGCCCGATGGCCTGCGGGATCGTCTGGATCGGTTGCCACGACGAGGCTTCCGGGGTCGGGCGCACCCGCACCCACACCGCCAGCCCGGCGAGCAGGTAGCCGACCAGCAGCGCCACCAGGGCCCAGTAGCGGCCCGCGCCCGCGCGCCCGGCGAGGATCCGCCGGTACCGGACCACCGCCACCACGAAGATCGGCAGCACGAACAGCAGCAGGGTCAGGAAGGTGCTCGGGTGGGCCATCGCGATGCCGGGGGTGACCGCGAGGAAGAGCAGGCTGGCCAGCCAGCGCGGCGTGCCGTTGCGCTCGCCGACGCCGGTCGCCATCGCCACCAGGCCGAGCGCGACCGGCAGCAGGGCCAGCGACAGGAAGTACGGGTACAGCACCCCGAAGTCGACCATCAGGTACGGGAACGCGCCGAACACCGCCGACAGCGCGCCCGCGAACAGCACCGGCACCGGCCGGGTCCCGGTGACTCGGGTGGCCAGGAAGATCGCCGAGATCGGCCAGACCACCGCGCCGACGACGACGGTCACGGCGTTGATCGCCGCGGGGATCGACACCCCGGAGGTCTGCGCCACCAGGGCGACCAGGTCGTGCCACGCGGCCGGGTAGGGCGACGGCCGCGCGCCGCCGCTGTACATCCCGCCCAGGGTCAGCGATGAGCCCGACCCGGAGTCGAGGATGTAGCGGATGGCGTTGAGGTGGAAGACGTTGTCGTAGGTCTGGGAGAAGTTCTCCGGCCCGCCGATCATCCTGGTCAGGCCGCGGGTGAGGAGGGCGGCGGGGATGAGCAGGGCGCCGAGGTGGGCCAGCAGGGTCCAGCGGGAGCGCGGGGAGCGGCGGATGCGGCCCTGGATGCCCAGGGCCCTCGGGGTGGCCTTGCGCAGGATGAGGCCGATGGCGGCGATGAGGACCGCGGGGACGACGACGTGCAGGACGTTCCAGCGCAGGCCGAGGAAGGGGGCGGCGACGGCGCTGACGGCGACCAGGCTGATCGAGACCGGCGCGGCCGTGCCGACGGCCACCAGGCCGGTGACGGCCCAGCAGCGCACGATCAGGTAACCGGGCAGGAAGACGATGGCCGCGGTCAACAGCAGCGCTGGGACCAACTGCCACCAACTCATCGGTTTGCTCCTCGGCGGACGCGCACGGGCGGTCGCAGACTAGCAACGGAAACCGCGGCCCCTGGGGCGGGACCTCGCGTAACGTGCCGGCGACGACTGGGGGTGCCGGTGATCGACTGGACGGACCGCGGCTGGCGGGCGCAAGCCGTGGCGTGGATGGACGAGGCGCTCGCCCGTCGCGGAGCCGTGCGGGTGGGGGAGGTCGAGCAGCCGCGGGTGCGGCCGTGGGCGACGGTGCTGACCGCGCCGACGAGCGCGGGGCGGGTGTGGCTGAAGGCTTCCGGGGAGCGCACGGCGTTCGAGGCGGGGCTCTACCTGCTGCTGCGCGAGGTCGCGCCGGAGTGGGTGCTGGAGCCGCTGGCGGCCGATCCCGCGCGCGGCTGGGTGCTGCTGCCCGACGGCGGGCCGCCGCTGGGGGACGTCTCGGGCCTCGGTTCCGCCTTGGTCGCGTACGCGCGGTTGCAGCGGCGGCTCATGCCGCACGTCGACCGGATGCTGTCCGCCGGGGTCGCCGACATGCGCCCCGCGGTCCTGCCCGACCGGTTGGCCGAGGCGGTCGCGGTGGTGGGCGGTGACCTGCCAGCCGAGTTCGCCGACGGCACGGCGGCGCGGCTGGTCGCCGACTGGGCCTGCGAATTGGCCGCGTCCGCGTTGCCCGCGTCGCTGGACCACAACGACCTGCACCCGCAGAACGTGCTGTCCGGCCCCCGGTTCTACGACTGGGGCGACAGCGTGGTGGCCCACCCGTTCGCCGCCGCGATGCTCCCGCTCGACGTGATCGGGCAGGCGCTCGGCGAGGCGGCCGCCGCGGCGGCAGGTGAGCGGTACCTGGCCGAGTTCGCCGACTTCGGCCCCGCCGACCGGCTGCGGCGGGAACTGGTGCTGGCCCGCCGGTTGGGGATCGTCGCCCGCACGCTCACCTGGGCGCGGGCCGCGGGGACGGCCGACGAGTACGCCGACGCGCCCCGGCTGACCCTGCTCAGCCTGCTCGCCGAGCCCAGGCCGTGAGCAGCGGCTCGGCCAGCTCCGGGCGGCAGACCAGCAGGTCGGGCAGGTACGGGTGGGGCTGGTTGTAGCGCAGCGGCGAGCCGTCGACGCGGGAGGCGTGCAGCCCCGCGGCCACCGCGACGCCGACCGGCGCCGCGGAGTCCCACTCCCACTGGCCGCCCGCGTGCAGGTAGGCGTCGGCGTCGCCGCGCAGCACGGCCATCGCCTTCACCCCCGCCGAGCCCATCGGCACCAGCTGCGCGCCGAGTTCGCCCGCCACGGCGGCGATGCCGTCCGGCGGGCGGTGGGCGCTGACCGCGATCCGCAGATCCGTGCGGGTGGGCCGGATCGCGGGCTCGCCAGCGGTGTGGATGCGGTCGGGGAGGGCGACGGCCGCGGCGGTGATCCCGGCCCCGCGCTGCCAGAGCGCGACGTGCACGGCCCACTCCGGCAGGCCCGCGGCGTACTCGCGGGTGCCGTCGAGCGGGTCGACGATCCAGACCCGGTCGGCCCGCGTGCGGGCGCGGTCGTCGGCGGATTCCTCGGAGAGCACGGCATCTGCGGGGCGCAGGTCGGCCAGCATGCCCAGGATCGCGGCGTTGGCCTCGGCGTCGCCGCGGGCGCCCAGGCCCGGCGGGCCGCCCGCGCGCAGGGCCGTGAGCAGGGCGGCCGCCCTGCCCGCCGTCATTCGCGCGACCGCGGCGTCATCCACGGGGTTGACCGTAATACGCTGGCGGAACCGGGCGTGCTCGCCCCGCGTCTACCCGTCGGACACCGACTTCAGGGGGCACCAATGGCGGACATCCAGTACCACTTCGGCACCGGCGAAGGCGACCCGAACGTCCACCACGGACAGACCAACCTGGACGTCGACGGCGACGGCACGGCCGACGCGATCGCCCTCGACTTCGACGGCGACGGCCGCTACGACGACGCCATGTGGGACTCCGACGGCGACGGCGTCGCCGACACCGCCCTCCTCGACCTCAACGACGACGGCACCCCCGAGTCCGCCTACCACGACCCGACCGGCGAGGGCACGTGGAACGCCAAGGGCCAGGCCCCCCAGCCCGAGGAGCCCACCCAGACGATGGACAACCCGGAGAGCGGGTACGAGAACCAGCCCCCGCCCGCGACCCCGGACGAGCCGACCGAGGGCCCCAACTCCCCCACCGAGACGCCGGATCCGACCGACGAGCCCGCGCAGGACGACACCGGCGCCGAGGACTCCTCGACCGGCCCCTCCCTCTCCGACTGGTACGACGACCTCAAACCCGCCGACGACGCAGGCGACACCCCCGAGTCCGAGCCCACCGAGTCCGACTCCGGGCCCGGCCCCGAGTCCGACTCCGATGCCACCGACGCCGACTCCGACCCCGCGGAGCCCGACGCGGGCCCGGCGCTGGAGGACTGGTTCTCCGACCTCGTGCCGATGGACGCCACGTCCGAGGACGCCCCCGCCGCCGACGACCCCTCCGGCCTGTCGGACTGGTAGCAGGCAAACGAAGAGGCGGAGCGGGGCAGCTGCCCCGCTCCGCCTCTTCGTTGCGCTGTCAGGGCTCCAGGTCGTCCGATGCGCCGGGCATGCGGCCGGTGACGACGAAGACGACGCGCTTGGCGACCGAGACGGCGTGGTCGGCGTAGCGCTCGTAGAAGCGGCCCAGCAGGGTCACGTCGACGGCCGCGGCGACGCCGTGCGGCCAGTCCTTGGCCATGATGACCGAGAACAGCCCACGGTGCAGGTCGTCCATCTCGTCGTCGGCGTCGTCGAGGGCGCGGGCGGCGGCGACGTCCTGGCTGCGGATCACCGCCTCGGTGCCGCGGGCCAGGCTGACGGCGATGCGGCCCATCTCGGCGAAGCTGTCGCGCACGCCGTCGGGCAGCACCGGGTTGGGGTGCCTGCGGCGGGCCGCCTTGGCCACGTGCAGCGCCAGGTCGCCCATCCGCTCCAGGCTCTCCGCGGCGTGGATGGCGGCCAGCACCGTGCGCAAGTCGGTCGCAACCGGGGCCTGCAGCGCCAGCAGCGAGTAGGCGTGCTCCTCGCAGGCCGAGCGCGCGTCGTCGATCTTCTCGTCGCCGCTGATCACCTGTTCGGCCAGCTGCAGGTCGGTCTCCAGCAGGGCGCGAGTGGCCAGTTCCATCGCATCGCCCACCATCGCGCACATCGCGGCGAGTCGGTCGGCCAGCTGTCCTAGTTCGTTCTGGTAAGCCTCGCGCATGCGCAAAGCCTAGACGCAAGTCGGGCGAACTCACCCATCGGCGAGTGAACGACGGGTGAACCCGAAACGAGCATCATGCACAGGTGACGTCGCCCGCGTTGATCGCCGAGAGGTCCCCGGGCAGCTTCTCCGGCTCCGGCTCGGTGACCTTCGCGGTGCCGGGCGCGACCACCTCGCCGTCGTACTCCGGGCCCACGACCAGCACCAGCGACTTGCCCACCGACGGGTCGGCCTTCAGGTGCACGCCGGGGATCGACGAGGCCAGCGTGCGCGCCGCGGCCTCGTTGCCCGTCCCGTAGTAGATGACGGTGTGCGGCACCTTCGGCGCCGCGCTGACCATGACGACCTGGTAGCCGTGCTCGGCCAGCTTCGCGCCGGTGTCGCGCGCGATCCCGCCCCTGGTGTTGCCGCCGTTGAGCACCTGGATCTTCAGCGTCTTCGGGTCGACCTGCTGCTGGCGGGCGCGCAGCGGGGAGGACTGCGGCAGCGCGCGCTGCTCGTCGTCGGCCTCCTGTGCGGGGGCCTCGCCGGGCAGCGGCTGGTTGTTGACGATCGCCCGGAACAGCGCCGCGTTGTCCTCCACGCGCAGCTCCTCGTTGCCGCGCTCGTTGGAGATGCCGACGGTGGGGACGGTCAGGAAGGTGACCCGCCCGGCCTCCAGGCCCTGCAGGGACTGGCCGAGGGAGATCAGCGACTCGACGGTGATGTTGTCGCCGAAGGTGGCGTTGGTGAACGCCTGGGTGAAGGCGGTCAGCTTGCCCGGGTCGAGCAGCACCTGCCCGGACATGGACTTGCGCAGCAGCGAGGACAGGAACCGCTGCTGGCGCTTGATCCGCCCGTAGTCGGAGGTCCCGTCGGTGGTCAGGTGCCGGGCGCGGACGAAGTCCAGCGCCTGGTCGCCGCGCAGCTCGACGGCCTTGCCCGCCTGCCGCACGATCCACTTCTTCATGTACGAGTCGTACATCGGCTTCTCGACGCAGACGGTCACGCCGTCTACGGCGTCGACCATCTCCTTGAAGCCGTGGAAGTCGATGCCGATGAAGCGGGTGATCCGCAGCCCGGACAGCTCCTGCACGACCTTCGTCGCGCACAGCGGGCCGCCGACCTGGTAGGCGGTGTTCAGCTTGGTGATCCGCACACCGGGGACGTTCTCGCCGGTGTACTCGTTGGTCTTGGGGTCGAAGCGCTCGCAGTCGGGCCGCTCGATCTCCAGGTCGCGCGGGAAGGACACGATCACGACCCGGCTGCGGTCGGCGGGCACGTGGGCGATCATCGTGGTGTCCGCCCGCGCGCCGGGCACCTGGTTGGCGTCGCCGACGCCCTCCTCGGCCTCGGCGCCCTCGCGCGAGTCCGAGCCGATCAGCAGGAAGTTCTCGTCCCCGCGCTGCCCCTCGGCGTCCTGGATGGCCGCGGAGTCCGGGTCCAGCGCGCGGACCTTGTCGATGTTGTCCCCGGTGTGCTTGAGGAACCCCCAGCCCACGCCGGTCGCGGTGAACACCGCGATCGCGGTCGTGCCCGCGAACACCCGGGCCAGCAGGCCGCGCTTCTTCGGCTTGGGCTTCTCCTCGGCGTCCGCGCTCGCCTCGCCGGGCTGCTTGGCCAGCTCCTCGAGCTGCTCCTCGAGCTCGTCGTCCTCGGCGTTCCACGGCAGCCTGCGCTTGGCCCGCTTGGCCCGCTCCTCGGCCTTGAGCTCGTCGTGCACCTTCGAGAACCGCGCCAGCGTCTGGTCGACCCGCCTGCGCTTCTGCGTGGCCTCGCCGATCGGCTCCATCTCGGTGGTCAGGCCGACGGCGTCGGCCGGGGAGACACCGGGGGGCGGGGTGAGGGCGACCTTCTGGGTCTCCTCGGGGTTGCCCGGGGAGACGGGCTGCTGACGCGGGATGCGCGGCTTCCCGCCACCGTCGAGGCGGTTGGCGATGTCGCCGTCGGCGGCCTCATCGGCCCCGGCCTGGCGACCGGGCTCGTCGGCGCCCGGGTGACGCGGGGCGTCGGGGCCGTCCGGGAAGGGGAGCGCGCCAGTGGGCTGCGGCCTGCGGCCGTCCGGGAACGCGCCGGTCGCCTGGGGACGGCCTGCGCGCTGGGGGGTGTCGGGGCCGTCCGGGAGGGGAAGGGCACCGGTCGGCTGCTGTCCCGGCTTCGGGCGGGGACCATCGGGCCCGTCCGCGAAGGCACCCGTCGGCTGGGGCTGGCCCGGCACCGGACGAGGACCGTCTGCGACGGCGCCCGACGGGTGGGGCTGGCCCGGCATCGGGAGCGGGCCGTCCAGGCCGTCCGCAAAGGCGCCCGGCGACTGGGGCGGACCCGGCATCGGACGGGGACCGTCCGGGCCGTCCGCAAAGGCGCCCGGCGGGTGGGGCTGGTCCGACACCGGGCGGGGACCGTCCGGGCCGTCTGCAAAAGCGCGCGGCGGCTGGGGCTGACCCGGCATGGGGCGGGGACCGTCCGGGCCGTCCACGAAGGCGCCCGACAGCCGGCCGGGACGCGGGGCATCCGGGACGGGAAGGGCGCCGGTCGGCTGCGGGCGGCCGGGACCGTCGGGGAAGGCGCCGGTCGGACGGGCCGGGTGCGGGTCGTCGAGGCCGTCTGCGTACGCACCGGACGGCTGGGGGCGGCCGGGACGAGGGGCGTCGGGCGTGGGGAAGGTGCCGGAGGGCTGCGGGGGGACACCGGGCCGGGGGCGGCCGTCCGGGTGGGGGAGGGCGCCGGTGGGCTGGGGGCGGGCAGCGTCGTGGCGCTCCGGCTGGGGCCGGCCGGGGCCCGGACGTGGGCCGTCCGGGCCGCCTGGGCGCTGGGGGGTGTCGAGCGGGAAGCGGTCGGCGGGTGCGACCGGATGCGGTGTGGGCGGCCGCCTGCGCGGCGCGTCGGCGTCGACGGGGAAGCGACCGGACTCCGCGCCCGGCATCGACGGCCCGCGCCCCGGCTCGGCGGGGAAGCGGCCGGATTCGGCCCCGGGCGCCGGGTCGACCGGGTACTGGCCGGTCGGCTGGCGACCGGGGGCGACGGGGTGCGGACCGGTCGGCTGGCGGCGGCCCGGGGGCACCTCGGCGAAGGCCGGGTCACCCTGCGGCGGCCTGGCCTTCGGCTGGCGACGGGCGGGCCGGGGGGCGTCGGGGAAGGCGGGGTCCTCGGGCTCGTCGATCGAGTAGCCAGGCTGCCTACGCCCACTCGGCTCATCGCCCGCGACGGGGTACTGACCGCTGGCCTGCCTGCGGCCAGCGGGCGCGTCATCCGCCCCGTAAGAACCGTGGCTGCGGTCCGCATCATCGGGGCCGTACGGACCAGAGGGCTGCCTACGGCCCGCGGGAACGTCATCGACAGGGAACTGACCGGTCGGCTGCCGACGACCACGGGGCGCGTCGTCGCCCCCGTGCTGGCTGGCTGGCTGCCTGCGGCCCGCAGGGGCCTCGTCGGCGTACTGATCGATCGGCTGCCTGTGACCCGCGGGCGCATCGTCATCCGGGAACTGGCCAGTCGGCTGCCTGTGACCCGCAGGCACATCATCGGCCGGGAACTGGCCAGTCGGCTGCCTGCGGCCAGCGGGCGCATCATCGGCTGCGAACGGGCCGGAGGGCTGTCGTCGGCCTGCGGGGGGCTCGGCTGCCGGGTACTGGTCGACCGGCTGCCGTCGGCCTGCGGGCGCGTCTTCGGCAGGGAACTGGCCGGTTGGCTGCCTGCGGGGTGCGTGGGGCTCGTCGGCGGCGAAGGGGGGACGGGGTGGGGCGTCGGGGGTGGCTGGGTGGGGGCCGGGCGTGTCTAAGTGAGGGGTCGGGTGCTGGCCGGTCGGCTGGCGGCGCGGGGTGTCGAAGGGCGCGTCGGCGGCGGGGAGCGGGGGGCGGCCGGTGGGGCGGGGGGCCGGGCGGGGGCGTTCCGGGCGGTCGACCGGGAAGTGCTGGTCGTCGGCGGCGGGAGCGGAGTGGTGGTCGCGCGGGAACGGCTCGGGGCGGGGGTAGTGCCTGCTGGGGCGGTCGTCCTCGGGGAGGTCGCCGGGGTGGGTGGGCTCGGGCAGGGCCCGACCGGGCCTGCGCGGCGGCTCGGCCGGGACGAACTGGTCGAAGTCGAGTCCGGCGTCAGCGGGTATTCGGTGCGCCCCCGTGGCCTGGCGGACGACGTCGGCGGGGATGGATGCGCGCTGCGGCCCACCCGGTTCGGCGGCCTGCTTGGGCGCGCGGCGCGCCCGGGGCTGCTCGACCCCGCCATCGCGCTGCTGCCTGCCTGCGGGCGGCGCGGCCTCCCGGTACCCGGACTCAACTCCGGCGTCGCCGAACCCAGCGGGCGCGTCCCGGAAATCCGGGTCAGCTCCAGCCCCCGCGGGCGCCCCTCGGAAACCCGAGTCAGCTCCACCGTCGCGGAACCCTGCGGGCGCCTCCCGGAAGCCGGAGTCAGCACCCCGTCGACCGGTAGACCCGGCAGCGCCTCGGCGACCCGGCGCTCCACCCTCGTAGCCCTCAGGCGCGGCCCCTCGGCGACCCGGCACCTCGTCGTCGTAACCCGCAGGCGCGGCAGCACCCCGGTGGCCCGGCGCCCCGTCGTCGTAGCCAGCGGGCGCAGCAGTACCCCGGTGACCGGGCGCCCCATCGTCATAGCCAGCGGGCGCGGTAGCACCGCGGTGGCCCGGCACTCCCTCGCCATAACCCGCGGGCGCGGCGGTGGCCGGGTAGCCCGACTCCGCGTCGCGGTAGCCCGCGGGCGCATCCGGGTAGCTGGGGTCGACGGCGTCGCGGTGGCCCGGCGGGGCTTCGCTGTAGGCGGGGTCGGGGTAGGCGGGGTCTTCGGCTCGGGCGCGGCGGGGGCGGCCGGGGGGTTGCTCGGGGGCGCGCCTGCGGCCGTGCTTGCCGGGTGGGGTCTCGGACTGCTCGGCGGCGGCGCGGCGGCCCTGCATCGCGGCGCCGAGGTCCTCCACCCCGCCGCGCTTGGGGCGGGGGGCCTCGGGGGCGGCGTGGCGGGACTCGTCGGCGCGGCGGCGGCCGGGGGCGGGCAGGTCGGCGCGCGAGGCGGAATGGCGTTCGACGAGGTCCGAGACGCTCACGCCGCCGTCGTCGTCGAGGGAGCGGCGTCTGCGGCGGGGCTGGTCGTCGGGGGCGCGGCGGCGGCCGCCTGGGCCGGAGGGGGCACCGTCGGCGTCGTAGTCGTCGGGCACCCGGGCTCCTTCCCTCTGGCCGTGGCTGGCGTTGCACGTTGGTTATCAACACGTTGCGTTGCCGCACTCGGTTGCTTACCCGATCGTGTCAGTGTCGCGGAGGCGATAGTACGGATGACCGCGATCCCTGACGACCACCGCCCGGCTATTAGCCACAGACCGTACGCAGAACCGCCGACCGGATTACCCCGATCGGGCGACTCCCGCACGGGGGATGGTGCTCAGCGTGCCGCCACCCGGAGCGGGGCCACGGCGCGCCGCCCCGCCGCCGGTCCGGCCAGGTGGGGCTTGCCACCGGCGAGGTACGCGACGGCGTTGCGCCCGGATTGCTTGGCCGTGTAGAGCAGGCCGTCGGCTTCCCGAAGTTGCCGCTCCGCGGATGCCGGTGTGTCCTCCACCACGTCCGGGGCGGGTGCGTGCGCCAGGCCGACGCTGACCGTCACGCGCAGGCCGAGCACCAGCGTGGACCACGGGTGGCTCTCCACGCGCGCCCTTGCGGCCTCGGCAAGGTCGACCGCGGTCGGACCGTCCACATCGGGCAGCACGAGCACGAACTCCTCGCCGCCGTAGCGGGCGCAGAACGCGCCCTCGGGCAGGTCCTGCTGGAGCAGCTCGACCACCCTTTGCAGGACGCGGTCGCCGACCAGATGGCCGAAGGTGTCGTTGACCTGTTTGAACCAGTCGAGGTCGACCAGCGCGACGGCCAGCCCGCCCGCGCCGCCGCTCTCGGCGAGCACCTCGATGAGCCTGCGGTCGAGGTAGCGGCGGTTGTAGCTGGCGGTGAGGCTGTCGCGGATGCTCTGCTCCTGGGCCTCGGCGTGCTCGCGGCGCAGCCGGTCCACCTCGCGGCGGAACTGCTCGGGGATGGGCGGCGGCGCGGTCAGCTCCGACATCAGGTCCAGCGCGGAGCGCAGGTGCTGGTACGCCTGCCGGTACTGCCCGCGGGAGGCCAGCAGGGTGGCGATCGACTCGTGCAGGCTGACGAGGTTGGCGGTGTCGACGGGCGCGTCGGCGGCGTCCGCGGGCTCGCTCAGGTCGGGCCTGCGCAGCGGCACGGTGGGCTCGCTGACCCGGCGGTCCCGCCAGGCGCGCTGGTCGGGCTCCGGCTCGGCCACTCCTCGTCCCAGTGCGGACACCGCGGTCACCTCCCTACTTACGAGTGTGTCGTCCGGAATGAAGGTCCGCTTGAGCCGACGGGACGCTTGAGCGGGGTAATTCCCCCTACCGGTGGATACGCGACCGTCGGGGGTTTCGCGGTGTCGCCAACCGTGAGCCGATCACTGCGACATTCGGGTGTCACTCATTCGGCGGGACACGGCGAGAAGCCGTATGCCTCGCCGTCGAGGAGGACTACCCGCTGGGAGCCGATCTGCTCACCAAGAGTCGTGCTGTCCCGACGGATCGTCACCGTCACGGCGATGACGTAGACCTCCCCGCGGGGGACCTCGACGGACTTCTCCGGCTTCCACTCCGGATCCGGGCGCAGCGTCGACGCGACCGGGGTCATCCGGACCACCAGGTCGTCGAGGTCGCAGAACCGGTCGGTGAAGTCGGGGTGCTGGGTGCGGCGCAGGAAGTCGGCCTGCTCGCCCGGCCCGTCCTCGCCCGCGGCGTTGAGCGCGGTGAAGTAGGCCAGCACGCGGTCGCCTGCCGCGTCCCCGCCCGTCGCGGGCACCGCCTCGCCGCCGATGGCCGTGGAGCACCCGCAGGCCAGCACCGCGGCCAGCACCGCCAATCGCCGCACGCTCAGCCCCCGGAGTGCATCAGCTCGGCCCCGACGGGCACCGCGGTGTCCTCGGGGTCGTCGAGCCACCCCTCGGGCAGCACGACCTTGCCGGGCGAGCCCTGCCGCCCGCGCGGGCCGTCGGCGTCGGCCGGGTAGGGCACGTCCGGGTCCAGCTCGCCGACCAGCTCTGCCAGCTCCGCCAGGCCGCTGACCAGCGCGAACCGCTGGCGCAGGGTGGCCCCGATCGGGAAGCCGCGCAGGTACCAGGCCATGTGCTTGCGCAGGTCGCGCAGCCCCTTGTCCTCGCCGAGGTGGTCGGCGAGCAGCTCGGCGTGGCGGGTGAGGATCCGGCCGACCTCGCCCAGCGACGGCCCGTCGGGGATCGGCCTGCCGGTGAACGCAGCGTGCAGCTCGCGGAACAGCCAGGGCCTGCCCAGGCACCCGCGGCCGACGACCACGCCGTCGCAGCCGGTCTGCTCGACCATCTTCAGCGCGTCCGCCGCGCTGAAGATGTCGCCGTTGCCCAGCACCGGGATGCTCGTCACGGCCTCCTTCAGCCGCGCGATCCGCGACCAGTCGGCCTCCCCGGAGTAGCGCTGCGCGGCGGTGCGGGCGTGCAGCGCGACCGCCCGCGCGCCCTCACCCTCCGCGATGCGGCCCGCGTCCAAATAGGTGATGTGCTCGGCGTCGATGCCGACGCGGAACTTGACCGTCACGGGGATGTCGCCGGCGGCCCGCACGGCGGCGGAGACGATGTTGCGGAACAGCCCGCGCTTGTACGGCAGGGCCGCGCCGCCGCCCTTGCGCGTCACCTTGGGCACCGGGCAGCCGAAGTTCATGTCGATGTGGTCGGCCAGGCCCTCGCCGACGATGATCCGCACCGCCTCGGCCGTGGTGGCCGGGTCGACGGTGTAGAGCTGCATGGAGCGCGGGTCCTCGTCGGGCCCGAAGGTGATCATCTCCATGGTCTTGGCGTCGCGCTCGACGATGGCCCGCGCGGTGATCATCTCGCAGACGTAGAGCGAGGTCGGGCTGCCGAACTCCCGGCACAGCGTGCGGAAGGCGACGTTGGTGATGCCCGCCATCGGGGCGAGCACGACCGCCGGGTCGACCGGGTGGGGGCCGATCCGCAGGGCGGGCAGTCGCGGGGTCACGCACCCATTGTGACCGATGGCCGCGGGCCGCCGACGGCTAACGGGTGGTCGCGGGCAGGCGGGCGGACTGGATCAGCTCGTCGAGCTGGCGGGTGAGCCGGGCGGTGTCGGCGGGGGCGTAGGTCGCGCCCCGGTCCGGCCGGGCCAGGGTCAGGTAGCGGCCCGCGTCGGTGTCGATCCAGCCGAGGGTGTCGCCGGTGCTGAAGGTGAAGAACCCGAAGCCGGTGCGCGGGCGTTCGAGGATGCTCGTCGCCAGGCGCAGGTGGGTCTGGGCCGCGGTGCGCGGCGGGCGGACCGGCCGGGCGAAGCCCTCGCGCTCGGGCTCGGGGGCGGGCGCGGTGATGTGCACGGACTGGCCCGGCCCGGCCGCGGCCGGGGGCAGCAGGGCCACCATCGCCCTGGCCAGGCCCGTGGCGCCCACGAGGTCGAAGCGCACGCTCTGCCCGTCCTGCACGGCCAGGACACCCGAGTCGCCGCGGGCCGCGGCGCGGGCGCGCAGGAGGGCGCCCGGGGTGGGCGAGCCCGCGATGGCGATGCCCGCGTTGGCGTCCGCCGCCAGCCGCAGGGCGCGCTCGACCCGGCGGTCCAGGCCGTCCGGGCCGAGCAGGCCGCGCTGGGCGAGGTGGGCGAACACCGCCTTGGCGATGCGGGTGCGGTCCTCGGCGGTCTGGCCGACGCTGGGGATCTCGAACGGGTAGTGCCTGCAGGTGATGCCCAG
Source organism: Actinokineospora sp. NPDC004072 (assembly GCF_053604195.1). NCBI lineage: Bacteria > Bacillati > Actinomycetota > Actinomycetes > Pseudonocardiales > Pseudonocardiaceae > Actinokineospora > Actinokineospora sp. NPDC004072. The sequence continues at coordinate 151,202 of NZ_JBSGHB010000004.1, forward strand.
CAGCTGGGCGAGCACGTCGACCGCGGCCAGCGAGAGCGTGAACGATCTGGCCATCAGCCGCCGATCACCGGGGGCGCGGTGGTCTCGCCCGCCCCGAACACCTCGTCGGGGTCGGGTTCGAGCAGGTAGGACGGGCGCTCGTGCTCCTCGTCCTCGGCGCCCTGACCGCGGGCCTGCGGCGGCGCGCCCATGCCCGCCATGCCCGCGCCCGCCCGGCCCGCCGCGGCGCCCACGCCCCTGGCGGCGGCCTGCTCGGCGGCGAGGGCGCCCGCGCCGAAGCCCACGCCCGGCGGCCTGCCCGTGCCCCCGGTGCCTGCGCCGCCGCCCGATGGGATGCCCGACCTGCCGCCCAAGCCGCCGCGCACGCCGTCGCCGCCGAGGCCCATCGGCGGCAGCCCGCCGACCGGGACGGCACCGGCGTGCGGGCCCGCGGTGGTCGGGGTCGGGCCGGTGATTTGCCCCGGGGCGGCGGGGATGGCGGGGTCGTACCCGCCGGGGGTGGTGGCGCCGTTGTCGCCGGGCATCGGCGGCGGCTGGTTCGGGGTGCGCGGGGGCGGCACCGTCGGGTCGCCGCCGCGGTCGCCGTCGGGGCGGTCGGGTGGCGTGGGCGGGGTGTAGGTGTCGCGGGGCTGCTGCTGCCGGGTGTCCGCGTCGGAGCGCGGCTCGGTCCGGCCGGGGTCCTTGACGCTGACATCGGTGTCGCGCGGCTGGTCGACGGTGCGGGCGTCGTACTCCTGCACCGCGTCCTGCCCGCTGTCACCCGCCATCGTCGGCGGCGCGGCGAAGGCAGGCATCACCGCGGCTGCGCCCAGCCTGCTGTCGTAGGCCCCCACGACCCGGGCGGCGGCCTCGTGCGCGGCCTGGCTGGCCTGGTAGTCCCGCTGGTAGCCCATCGCCTTGGCGGCGAAGGACAGCGGGTCGGTCGTGGTGCGCAGGTCCTGCATGGCCGCGCCGTAGTCGAACGGCACCTCGTCGGGCATGGAGTTCTTCGCCTCGGCCAGCGCGGCCGAGTGCAGCGCCAGCTGCGTCCCCGCGTACTGCGCGCTCTGCCCGGCGCGGCCCACCCAGTTCCCCGTGTCGGCCATGAACTTGCGCGCCGCGTCGCCCGCCCGCCCCTCCCACTGCGTCTGGCTGCTGGTGATCGCCGCGGCCACGTCGTTCTGGAACTTGACCATCGCGTTGCCCGCCTGGGTGTACAGGTCGCTCATCGCGCCGACGTCCTCGGGGCTGACGTCCTGGGTCACCATCGGCTTGAGCTGGGCGTGCGGGTAGCTCAGGTAGTTCGTGCACTGCATCGCGGGCGGCGTGCGCATGTCCACCCCGGCGGCGAGGTCGCTGGCCTGCGCGGCCAGCTGCTGGCTGAACCGCTGGTCGATCTCGCTGCCGCGGGTCCACCGCAGCACCAGCTCGCGGAACCACCCGGCCTGCTCGATGTCCCGGTCGACGCCCCGCTCGGCGTCCAACCGCACCTCGTCCCTGGTGAGCGAGGTGTCCCGCCGGTCGATGTACCACCGGTGGTTCGGGTCACGAGTCGGGTCGGTCATCGCCACTCCCTACGGCAACTCGGGCTCCACGAGCTGGGCCAGTTCCAACGCCACCGGGCACAACTTCTCCCCGTCATCCCCCACCACAGCCGCATCCACCCGCGACGTCTCCGTCACCGCCAACGCGACGAAGCACGACGCACCGCCGACCCCGACCCCTTCGACGGCCTCGCGCGAGTTGACCTGAAGCGGGCGCAGGGCGCGGTCGGACACCGCTTGGCCGACGCCGACGCGCTCCCACACCCCGACGGCGATCGTGTAGCTGTCGGCGACGCTGCCCTTGCGGACCCGCCACTGGCAGTACCTCGCCCCACCCTGCTCCCGGTCCTGCGCCTCGCCCGTGACCTCCATCGCCGACCGACCCGACGCGGTGAGCAGGTCGCACGGGTCGATGGCGGCGAGGGGGGAATCCCCTGCCTGCTCGGCCGTGGTGGGCTGGTTCTGGTTTCCCGAACCGGTGTCCCCGGAGGCGGGCTGGCGCACGGGGTCGCCGGGGGTGGTGGTGGAGCAGGCGACGGCCAGCGCCGCGGTGGCGGCAGCGATGGCCAACAGCGACTTCCGCACGATCAGGGCACCCTTTCGGCAGCGGTGGTCAGCGGAGGCTGTCCGCGTTCTGCTTCTCGGTCTGCTGGTAGTTGGCCATCGCCTGCTTGATCCCCTGCTCCGCCTGCCGCAACGCCTCCCGGAACTGGCGGAGCTGGGTGATCAGGCCGTGCTCGTCGGACGCGACCTGCCGCAGGTAGGGCTTCATGGTCTGGGCGTTGTTGCTGCTGCCCAGCGGCGGCGCCTGTTCGAGGAACTGCAGGTTCATGGCCTGGTCGTCAACCCAGTCGGCCATTTCGTAGATGGCTTTGAGGAGGGCTTCGCCGCCTTCCTCGCTGACGGCGAAGCCGCCTGCCTGGGCGGTGGCGGCGAAGCCCGCCATGGACTTGCCGATCGTGGTGCCGATGCGCGCGCCGCCTGCGTCGTCGACATACATCGTTGACCTCCGAGTCGGGTCCGACCCCTCTGCGCACCGTACCAATCACCCAGGGTGGTCGTCGCGGGTGAGACGCGGGGTGTTCGGTTGCCAGTTCCCGGGCAGTGCGAACAGGCCCCCGACCGGAGTAGTCGGGGGCCTGTCGGCGTGGAAGGCGGTTCAGCCGAAGCGGCCCGAGATGTAGTCCTCGGTGGCCTTCTGGGCCGGGTTGGAGAAGATCCGCTCGGTGTCGTCGATCTCGACCAGGCGGCCGGGCTGGCCGACGCCCGCGAGGTTGAAGAAGGCGGTCTGGTCGCTGACGCGGGCGGCCTGCTGCATGTTGTGGGTGACGATCACGATCGTGTAATCCTGCTTGAGGACCTGGATCAGGTCCTCGATCGCCAGCGTGGAGATCGGGTCGAGGGCCGAGCAGGGCTCGTCCATCAGCAGCACGTCCGGCTGCACGGCGATCGCCCTGGCGATGCACAGGCGCTGCTGCTGGCCGCCGGAGAGGCCGCCGCCGGGGCGGTTGAGCCGGTCCTTGACCTCGGTCCACAGGTTGGCCCCGCGCAGCGCGCGCTCGGCGATGTCGTCGAGCTTGCGCTTGTCCTTCTCCCCGGCCAGCTTCAGCCCGGCGACGACGTTGTCGCGGATCGACATGGTGGGGAACGGGTTGGGCCGCTGGAACACCATGCCGATGGTGCGCCGCACCGACACCGGGTCGACCGAGCTGGCGTAGATGTCCTCGCCGTCGAGCATGACGTTGCCCTCGGCGCGGGCGCCCGGGATCACCTCGTGCATGCGGTTCAGCGAGCGCAGCACGGTGGACTTGCCGCAGCCGGACGGGCCGATGAACGCGGTGACGCTGCGCGGGGGCACGGTCAGCGACACGCCGTCGACGGCGTGGAACTTGCCGTAGTACAGGTTCAGGTCCTTGACTTCGATGCGCTTGGCCATCGTTACCCGCTCACTTGGTCTTCAGGGACGTCATCCGCGAGATCAGCGATCCCAGCAGGTTGAACACGGTGATGATGAGGATGAGGGTGACCGCGGCGCCCCACACCCGGGCCTCGCCGACCTCGTTGATGGTCAGCCGCTCGGAGTTCATCAGCAGCGGCAGCGAGGCCATGTTGCCCGCGAACGGGTCGTAGTTGATGAACGAGGTGTAGCCGACCAGGATCAGCACCGGCGCGGTCTCGCCCATGACGCGGGCGATGGCCAGGCTGATGCCGGTGATGATGCCCGACAGCGCCGTCGGGATGACGATCTTGACGATGGTCTTCCACTTGGGGATGCCCAGCGCGTAGGCCGCCTCGCGCAGCTCGTCGGGGACGATCTTGAGCAGCTCCTCGGTGGTGCGCACCACGACCGGGATCATCAGCAGCACCAGGGCCAGCGACACGGCGAACGCGCTGCGCGGCAGGCCGAGGGTGGTGATCCACAGGGCGTAGATGAACAGCGCGGCCACGATGGACGGCACGCCGGAGAGGATGTCGACGGTGAAGGTCACCGCGCGGGAGAGCCTGCTGCCGCGCCCGTACTCCACCAGGTACACCGCAACCAGGATGGCGATGGGCACGGCGATGACGGCGCAGATGAGCCCTTGGACGAGGGTGCCGTAGATGGCGTGGTAGACCCCGCCGCCGAACTGCCGGGAGGTCAGCCCGGCCAGCGAGTGGGTCCACCAGTCCGGGCTCAGGACGTGCTGCAGGCCCTTCACCACGACGGTGACGAGCACCCAGATCAGCGGGGCGAGCGCCAGCAGGAAGGTGCCGACGATCAGCGTCGCCGCGACCCGGTTCTTCATCCGGCGCCCGGTGCTGATCTCCTGGAAGGCGGGCGGGGCCGCGGGCCGGTCCAGGTCGGTCGTGGCCGTCATTCGTACTCCTTGTGCCCGGCGACGATGGAGCGGGCGATCGCGTTGACCACGAACGTCAGGACGAACAGCACGAGACCGGCGGCGATGTAGGCCCCCGCCCCGCGCGGGTCGTTGAACTCGGGGGCGGCGCGGGCGATCTTGGAGGCGATCGTGTCGCCGCCGTCGAACAGCGACCAGCCGAAGACGTCCGCGGTGGAGGCCAGGATGATCATGACGGCGATGGTCTCGCCGAGCGCGCGGCCCAGGCCGAGCATGGACGCGCTGACGTAGCCCGCGCGGCCGAACGGCAGGACGGTGGTGCGCACGACCTCCCACTTGGTCGCGCCCAGCGCCAGCGCGCCCTCGATGTGCATGGTGGGGGTGCGGTCGAACACCTCGCGGGTGATGGCGGTGATGATCGGCAGCACCATGACCGCCAGGACGATGCCCGCGGTGAAGATCGTCTGGCCGATCACCACGCTGGTGTTGCCCTCGGCGAAGATCGGGATCCAGCCGAGGTTGGTGTTGAGCCACTGGCTGATCGGCGCCAGCGCGGGCGCCAGCACGTAGGCGCCCCACAGGCCGTAGATGATCGAGGGCACCGCGGCCAGCAGGTCGACCAGGTAGGCGAAGGGCCGGGCCAGGTTGCGCGGGGCGTACTGGGTGAGGAACAGCGCGATGCCCAGCGCGACCGGCATGGCGATCACCAGCGCGAAGACCGAGCTGAACACGGTGACCAGCAGCAGGTCGAGGACGCCGAAGGCCAGGTTCTCCGGGTCGCTGGCGTTCCAGCTGCGGCTGAACAGGAAGCTGGCGTTGTTCTGCGCGAGCGACGGGATCGCCTGGATCAGCAGGAACACGCCGATCAGCGCGATCATGATGACGACGAACCCGCCGGAGCCGACGGTCAGCGCCTTGAAGATGCGGTCACCCGGGCGGGTGACGGTCGGGGTGTGCTCGGTGGATGTAATCGTCGCCTCCGTCGAGGTGGTGGACGCCGAACCGCCCCGGCACCCGATCTGGGTGCGCGGGGCGTGCCGGATTATCCGTGCTGGCAGTCTGCCATCGCGGTCAGGCGATCGCCTTGACGGCGTTGAGCAGCTTGGTCTGGAACTCCTGCGGCAGCGGCAGGTAGCCCGCGTCGACCAAGCTGGCCTGCCCGGTGGTGGCCGCCGTCGTCAGGAACGCCTTGACCGCCTTGGCGGTGTCTGCGTCGTAGCCCTTGGAGCAGACGATCTCGTAGGTGGCCAGCACCAGCGGGTACGCGCCGGGGGTGTTGCTGGCGTAGAGGTCCTCCAGGTCCAGGCGCAGGTCGTTGCCCTCGCCTGCGATCTTGGCCGCGTCGATGGCCTTGCCGCCGGACTCGGCGGTCAGCTCGACCGGGCCGGAGCCGCTGTCGATCTTGGCCATCGCCAGGTTCTTGTCCTGGGCGTAGGACCACTCGACGTAGCCGATGGCGCCGTTGCCCGCGGCGACGGCCTCGGCCACGCCCGCGGAGCCCTGCGCGCCCTGGCCCACGCCGCCGTTGAAGGTCTTGCCGTCGTCCTTGGTCCAAGCGCCCTTGCCCGCCGCGCCCAGGTACTTCTGGAAGTTGTCGGTGGTGCCCGACTCGTCGGCCCGGTAGACCACGGTGATGTCGGTCGCGGGCAGCGCGGCGCCGCTGTTCAGCGCCGCGATGGCCGGGTCGTTCCACTTGGTGATGCCGCCGGAGAAGATCTTGGCCAGCACCTCGCCGTTGAGCGCGAGGTCGGTGACGCCCTCGACCTTGTGCACGACCGCGATCGGGCCGAAGACCAGCGGCAGGTTCCACGCCGGGTTGCCCGCGCAGCGCTCGGCGGCCTTCTCGACCTCGCCCTTGTCCGCCTTGAGGGCCGAGTCGCTGCCGCCGATGTCGACCTGGGCGGCGATGAACTGCTTGACGCCGTTGCCAGAGCCGGACGGGGTGTAGGCCAGCTGCTGGCCGGCGCACGCCTGGCTGTAGGCGGCGATGAAGGCGTCCATCGCGCCCTTCTGCGCTGAGGAGCCCTCGGCGGTCAGCGCCTGCTTGCCGCCGCACTCGACGGCGGCGGTGCCGGTCGGGGCGGGGGCGCCGGAGTTCTGCCCGGCCCCCTGCGGGGCGTTGGTGTCGGAGCCGCAGGCGGACAGCGCCAGTGCGCCTGCCGCCACCATGCCGAGCACGTTGGCGTACCGCTTGATCTTCACTGGTGTTCCTCCAGCAGGAGCATCGCCGATTGGCGCGGCGTCACGCTCTGTGCGCCGTCGTCCCGGACGCTAAGCAGCAGTGGTGGACGAACACCCCTGTAGAGGTGAACGGGGGATGAACAAGGCAGCTCATGTGACCGGGCCGACGTTTCCGGGCCGTTCCCGTGTCCTGGCCGTGACCTGCGCGTTCGCCGAGCGTGACCGGCTATGCGCCATTCGGCGGGACGGCGGCGTACTGGATGTCAGCGGCCGAACGGGTGAATCCGAGCCGCCGGTACACCGCCACCGCGGGGGCGTTGTCGGACTCGACGTAGAGGATCACCGAGCGTCGCCCCTGCCGCCGCAGGTGGGCCAGCCCGGCCAGGGTCAGCGCCCGGCCCAGCCCGCCGCCCTGCGCCGCCGGGTCCACCCCCACCACGTACACCTCGCCGGTGCCGTCGGGGTGCACCTTGGTCCAGTGGAAGCCGACCACCGCGCCCGCGGCGTCGACGGCCAGGAAGAACCCGTCGGCGTCGAACCAGGGCTCGGCCTCGGTGGCCGCGACGTCGGCCGCGGTCAGCGCGCCCTGCTCCGGGTGCCAGTCGAAGGCGCGCTTGTTGACCGCCACGACGGCCTCCTCGTCCTGCCCCTGCACGAAGGTGCGCACCGACACGCCCTGCGGCCACACCGGCTCGGGCAGGGGCTCGGCGAAGTCCAGCCGCATCTGCCACAGCTCCCGCACCCGCGCCAGGCCCTGCCGCTCGGCGATGCGCGCCGCGGCCGGGTGGTCGCCGTGGGACCAGAACCGCACGTCGGCGGGGGCGGTGGCGCGGATCTCGGCGACCAGCGCGGTGCCCAGGCCGCGGCCGCGGTCCTGCGGGCGCACGTAGACCTCGGCGACCTGCCTGCCGAAGGCGTCGCCGCCGGTGTCGAGGTGGCCGTAGCCTGCCAGCCGGTCGCCGTCGGCGGCGACCAGGTGCCGCCCCCCGCGCAGCTCCGGCGGCAGCGCGCCGCCGGGGTCGAGGTCGGGGCGGCCGTCCGCGGCGGCGACCGCGGCCAGGAACTCCCGGAGCAGGGCGGGGTCGATCTCGTCGTGCCAGGTCAGGTCCACCCCACCGAACCTACCGCGCGTAGGCGCGCTCCTCGGCCTCCCGGCGCTGCCCGCCCTTGGGCGGCTGCACGAACTTGTAGCCGACGTTGCGCACGGTGCCGATCAGCTGCTCGTGCTCGGCGCCGAGCTTGGCGCGCAGCCGCCGCACGTGCACGTCCACGGTCCGGGTGCCGCCGAAGAAGTCGTAGCCCCAGACCTCCTGGAGCAGCTGGGCGCGGGTGAACACGCGGCCTGCGTGCTGGGCCAGGTACTTCAGCAGCTCGAACTCCTTGTAGGTGAGGTCGAGCGGGCGCCCGCGCAGCCGGGCGGCGTAGGTGGCCTCGTCGATGACCAGCTCGCCGAGGCGCAGCGCGCCGTCCGCGCCGCCGCCTGCCTGCCCGCGCGAGCCGAGCAGCCGCAGCCGGGCGTCGACCTCGGCCGGGCCCGCGCCGGGCAGCAGGATCTCGTCGATGCGCCAGTCGGCGGTGATGGCGACCAGGCCGCCCTCGTTGACCACGGCGATCACCGGGGCGCTGTCGCCGCCGCTGGTCAGCAGCCTGCACAGGCCCTTGGCCGCGGCGAGGTCGGTGCGCGCGTCCACGATGACCGCGTCCCGGGAGCCCGCGTCCAGCAGCGCGGTGACCTCGGGGGCCTGGGTGCGCACGGAGTGCGGGAGCAGCATCAGCGAGGGGAGCACCGACCCCGGCTCCGGGTCCGCGGTGAGCAGCAGCAGGTCCAGGCTCATCGGCGCCTCCTGACGTTGAGCGCCCGCTCCGCGTCGTTGGGGTGCGGTTCCCGGCTGGGATCGGCATTGGCGATGCCCAGGAGGATAAACCGCGGACACGGCGGTTGTCGCCCGCGTGAAGCCTCTGTCACAGCCGCGAAACCCCGCCTACCTGCGGGTATGGGCTGTGTTACAGCGGCGTTAACGCCCAGTCGGCACCGACTGCGCCCGGGCGTCCGGCGGCCTCCGGGAAGCGGTTTGTGAATGTCGGGTAACAGGGCCTCCCGACGTCGTTCCGCCTGCCGGGCCGGGCCTGACTACCCTGGACGCGGACCGGTGGCGACCATGAGGACGGCGGATGACCACGATGACCAACCCCGCACCCCGGGCCACCCCCAAGCGGCGCCGGTCCAAGGCGCTGCGCCGGACCGCGGTGACCCTGGTCGTGCTGGGCGGTCTGCTGGTGGCCGCCGACTTCGGCGCGGCGGCCATCGTCGAGCACGAGGTGTCCAAGCAGGCCCAGCAGCAGTTCAACCTGCGCGACCACCCGGCGGTCAAGATCGGCGGGTTCTCCTTCCTGCTGCAGGCGTTCTCCGGGGAGTACGAGTCGGTGACCGTCGACGCCCAGGGCGTGCCGGTCAACACCCTGCGCGACGTGGAGGTGCACGCCGAGCTGCGCGGGGTGCAGGCCCCGCTGTCCGACGTCATCGGCGGCACGCTCGACGGGGTGCCGGTGCGCGAGGTGCGCGGCCAGCTGCGGGTGAAGGCCACCGACGTCAACCGGGCCATCCAGGCCAACGCCCAGCCGGTGCTGGCCTCGATCACCAACCTGACGATCGCCCCGGCCGCCGAGGAGCTCGTCGAGGACCCCGACGCCGAGGTCACCGCATCCGAGGCCGAGATCGCCGACCGGGCGGGCAAGACCGCGGGCGTCAAGCTGTGCGGCACGGTCGACGTGGCCGGGCAGGGCACCGAGCTGTGCGTGTTCTCGCTGATCGCGCTGAACAACGGCGGCATCGCGGTGCAGCCCAAGCGGCTGGAGCTGAAGAACAAGATCAGCAGCGCCGAGCTGCCCGTGGCCATCCAACGCAAGGTGCTGCCGCTGTTCGCCGTCGAGCTGGACCCGGGCGAGCTGCCCTTCGCCGTCACCCCGACCGAGGTGAAGGTCGAGGCGGGCGTGCTCGCGGTGCAGGGCACGGCGAAGGACATCGTGCTGGGCCAGCAGTGACCGGCCTCGTCGTCGCGCTGGGCGCGCTGGCCGCGGCCACGGCCGCCGGGCTGCTGATCAGGGCCCGCGCGGGCCGGGTGCGGGCGGCGCGGACCGGGCCGCAGGCGCCCGCCGAGGTGCTGGCCGCGCTCGACCCGGCCGCCGCGATCACCCTGGTGCAGTTCTCCACGGCCTTCTGCGCGCCCTGCCGCCACACCCGGGTGCTGCTGGCCGACCTCGCCGGGCGCACCCCGGGGCTCGCCCACGCCGACATCGACCTCACCGACCGCCCCGAGCTGGCCCGGCGCATGGCCGTGCTGCGCACCCCCACCACCGTCGCCGTCGACCCGGCGGGCGCGGAGGTGCTGCGCGTGCACGGCGTGCCCCGCCGCGACGAACTGCTCGCCGCTCTGCGCGGGCGGCTGCCCGCCTGAGCGGTCCCACCAGCACCAACAGGAACGTCCCAGTACGTGGACGGGCCGTTCCCAGCCCGAGGAACGGCGGTAGGCTCGCCGCCGTGACCAAGTACCTGACCAGGCGTCGCGCGGTGGACTTCTGCCGCGTCGACAGCAGCCTTTGTCGGGGACCGCGCGCCCTGGCGGCCTGACACCGCCCGCGTAGCACGTCCCCCGGTTCAGGAGGTCCCCCGAATGTCCCCAGGCGTCGACCCGCGCGGTCCGCGCTTCACCGCGTGGGCGACCAGCGCGGTGCTGGTGGGCGTGCTGGTCTCCGGCTGGTGGCCGCTGCTGGCGGCGCAGACCGCCGCGTTCGCCGCGGCCGCGGCCTTCGGGCCGGGCTGCTCGCCGTGGGCGCCGCTGTTCCGGCTGCTCGTCGCGCCGCGCCTGGCGCCGACCGACGAGCGCGCCGACCCCGCGCCGCTGCGCTTCGCCCAGGCCGTGGGCGGCGCGCTCGCCGCGGTCGGCACCCTCGGCTACGCGCTGGGCGCGCCCGCGCTCGGCATGGCGGCCACCGCCCTGGCGCTGGCCGCCGCCTTCCTCAACGCCGCCTTCGGCTTCTGCCTCGGCTGCCAGCTCCACCTGTTGATCAACCGTCTCTCTACCAAGGAAGTGGGAACCGCCCGATGAGCCGCGAAGACGTGCTTGTTTCTGCCGCGTGGGCAGAGGAGAACCTCACCGCGCCCGGGGTGGTGTTCGTCGAGGTCGATGAGGACGCCAGCGCCTACGACGCGGGCCACATCCCCGGCGCGGTCAAGGTCGACTGGAAGAAGGACCTGCAGGACCCGGTCCGCCGCGACTTCGTGGACCAGGCGGGCTTCGAGAAGCTGCTGTCCGCGCGCGGCATCGGCAACGACGACACCGTGATCCTCTACGGCGGCAACAACAACTGGTTCGCCGCCTACGCCTACTGGTACTTCAAGCTCTACGGCCACCAGGACGTCAAGCTGCTCGACGGCGGCCGCAAGAAGTGGGAGCTCGACGGGCGCCCGCTGGACACCGAGGTGCCCAACCGCCCGGAGACCACCTACACCGCCAAGCCGCAGGACAAGTCGCTGCGCGCCTTCCGCGACGAGATCGTCGACGCCATCGGCGCGAAGAACCTCGTCGACGTGCGCTCGCCCGACGAGTTCTCCGGCAAGCTGGCCGCCCCCGCGCACCTGCCGCAGGAGCAGGCCCAGGTCAAGGGCCACATCCCCAGCGCGATCAACGTGCCGTGGAGCAAGGCGGCCAACGAGGACGGCACGTTCCGCTCCGACGACGAGCTGCGCGAGCTCTACAAGGGCGCGGGCCTCGACGAGGGCAAGGCGACCATCGCCTACTGCCGCATCGGCGAGCGCTCCTCGCACACCTGGTTCGTCCTGCGCGAGCTGCTGGGCTACCAGGACGTGAAGAACTACGACGGTTCGTGGACCGAGTACGGCTCGCTCGTGGGCGTGCCCGTCGAGACCGGCAGCTGAGAGGACGGCAGATGAGTTCCTGCGGAGCCCCCGAGCAGACCGCCGCCCTCCCGGCGGGCGTCGACCCGGGCAAGGAGATCGTCCTCGACGGGACGGTGACCAGCGCGGGCGCGCCGGTCGGCGGCGCGTTCGTGCGCCTGCTGGACGCCTCCGGCGAGTTCACCGCCGAAGTCGTGTCCTCCCCCGAGGGCGTGTTCCGGTTCTACGCGGCCCCGGGCAGCTGGACCGTCCGCGCGCTGCACCGCGACGGCAAGGGCGAGGCCACCGTGGCCGCCGACGGCCCGGGCGTGCACCCGGTCGCCATCGCGGTCGCCTGACCGCACCCCAGCACCACCCTTCGAGAGCCCCCGGGGACGCCCCGGGGGCTCTCGTGCTCTGCGCCACGCCCGACCGGCCGCCCGCGCGCCCGGGGACTATCCTCTGCGTTCGTGGAAATCTTCTTCACCGGCCTGCTGGTGCTGATGGGCCTGGCCACCGCCTGGTTCGCCGCGTACGTCGTGTACCGGCTGTTCAACGACCAGCGCGGATGACCGAGCCCGTCCCGGGGAGCGGCGACGCGGCGATCCAGGCCGCCGCCGAGCGCGCCGAGCGCACCCGCCACCGCAACCTGCCGCAGTTCGACGACCTGCCGATCCCGGCCGACACCGCGAACCTGCGCGAGGGCCCCGCCCTGCACGACGGCCTGCTGGGCCTGCTGCCCCTGGTCGGCGTGTGGCGCGGCGACGGCGAGGTCGTCTACCCCACCATCGACGGCCCGGTGAAGTTCGGCCAGCAGCTCACCTTCGCCCACGACGGCCGCCCCTTCCTGGCCTACGAGTCGCGCACCTGGCTGCTCGACGACGACGGCGCGGTGATCCGCCCGGCCGCGCGCGAGGTCGGCTGGTGGCGCATCGGCGCCGACGACACCATCGAGCTGCTGCTCACCCACGCCACCGGCATCGTGGAGATCTTCTACGGCAAGCCCCGCAACTCCACCTCCTGGGAGCTGGCCACCGACCTGGTGGGGCGCACGGCCACCGCCAAGGAGGTCAACGCGGCCAAGCGGCTGTACGGGCTGGTGAACAACGGCGACCTCGCCTACGTCGAGGAGCGCGCGATGGTCGGCCAGCCGATGCAGCCGCACACCTCGGCGTACCTGCGCCGCGTCGTCGGCTAGTGCGGCTGCGGCGCTGCGGCCCGCTGGCGGCCCTGGTCGAGCTGGGCTCCCTGGCCGAGGTCGCCGCCGCGCGGGCCGTGCTGGCCGGGCTCCCCGGCGCGGTGGACGTCGTCCCCGCCGCGCGCACGGTGCTGGTCACCTTCGCCGCCGAAGTCCCCCGCGACCTGGCCGACGTGCTGCGCGCGGCCGACCTGGCCGCACCGCCGCCCGCCGCAGGCGACACCGTGGTCCTGCCGACCATCTACGACGGCCCCGACCTGGCGCTGGTGGCCGAGACCGCCGGGGTCGGCGTGGCCGAGGCGGTCGCGCTGCACACCGGGGCCGAGTACGCCGTGGCGTTCACCGGCTTCGCCCCCGGCTTCGGCTACCTCACCGGCCTGCCCGCCCCGCTGCGGCAGGCCCGCCTCGACTCGCCCCGCACCCGCGTCCCGGCCGGCGCGGTCGGCGTGGCGGGGGAGTTCACCGGCGTCTACCCGCGCCCGTCGCCGGGCGGCTGGCGGCTGCTGGGCAGGCTCGCCCCCGGCGCGCCCGCGCTGTTCGACGCCGACCGCGACCCGCCCGCCCTGCTGTCCCCCGGTCTGCGCGTGCGGTTCGAGGCGGTCGCGTGCGCGCCGTGACCGTGCTGGCGACCGGCCCGCTGGCCCTGGTCCAGGACCTGGGCAGGCCGGGCCGGGCGCACCTGGGCGTGCCGCCGTCCGGCGCGCTGGACGCCCCGTCGCTGCGGCTGGCCAACCGGCTGGTGGGCAACCCCGAGACGGCGGCGGGGGTGGAGTGCCTCATGGGCGGGCTGCGGCTGCGGGCGGAGGCGTCCTGCACGGTCGCGGTGACCGGCCCGTCGGCCCCGGTGGCGGTGGACGGCCGCGCCGCGGACTCGCACGCGCCGCTGCACCTGCGGGCGGGCCAGGAGGTCGCGCTGGGCGCGCCGCGGTCGGGCCTGCGCGGCTACCTGGCCGTCTCCGGCGGGCTCGCGGTGCCCGCCCAGCTGGGCTCGCGCTCGACCGACGTGCTCTCCGGCATCGGCCCGGCCCCGCTGCGGGCGGGCGACGTGCTGCCGCTGGGCCCGGTGACCGGCTGCCCGCGCGGGGCGGATGTGGTCGTCCCCGTGGCGGTCGGCGGGCGGCTGGCCGTCCCGGTCCTGCTCGGCCCGCGCGACGACTGGTTCGCCGACGCGGCGGGCCAGCTCGCCGCGGCCGAGTGGGCGGTGTCGCCGGAGAGCAACCGGGTCGGGCTGCGGCTGCTCGGCCCGGCGCTGGCGCGCACCCCGGAGCACGCGGGGCGGGAGCTGCCCAGCGAGGGCGTGGTCACCGGGGCGGTGCAGGTGCCAGCGGACGGCCGCCCGGTGGTCTTCCTGGCCGACCACCCCACGACCGGCGGCTACCCGGTGATCGCCGTCGTCGCGCCCGAGCACCTGCCCGCGCTGGCCCAGGCCCGGCCCGGCACGCGGGTGCGGCTTCAGGCGTACTCGGCCTCGTAGAGCGCGTTCAGCTCGGCCCACAGGGCGCTCGCGTCGGGCAGCTCCACCCCGTCGATGGAGCGCACGCGCACGATCTTGCGGATGCTCGACACCAGGAACACCCCGTCGGCCGCGGCCAGCTCGGCCGCCCGCACCGGCTCGACCTTCGTGGCCCAGCCCGCGCGCTCGGCGGCGCGGAACAGCGCGGCCTGGGTCGTGCCGGGCAGGATGCCGCTGGCCGCTGGCGGGGTCCGCAGCGTGCGGCCCTCGGCGACGACCACCGTCGAGGTCGGGCCCTCCAGCACCGAGCCGTCGGCGGCGCGGAAGACCACCTCGTCCGCGCCCAGCCGCTCGGCGTGCCGCTGGGCGGCCATGTTGACCGCGTAGGAGAGGGTCTTGGCGCCCAGCAGCAGCCACGGCGCCCGCTCGACGACCTCCGGGTCGAAGCCGCGGTCGAGCACCACGACCGACACGCCCCGCAGCCGCCGCTCGATCGTGCGGGCCTCGATGGAGAACGCCAGCGCGAACACCGTCGGCGAGCCGTCGCCGAACTCCGCGCCGCGGGTGCAGACCAGCTTGACGGCCACCTCGCCCGGCTCCGGCCACGCGGCCACGACCGCGGCGAACAGCCGCTCCAGCTCCGCGCGCCCGGGCACGGCCAGGTCCAGCATGGCCGCCGAGCGCAGCAGCCGGTCCAGGTGCGCGGCCAGCTCGCGCGGCCTGCCGTCGACCACGAGCACCGTCTCGAACACGCCGTCGCCGCGGGTCAGGCCGAGGTCGTCCACGCGCACGTGCGGGGCGTCGGGGTCGGCGATGGTGCCGTCGAGCAGGGCGAGCAGGCGCATGCCCAGCACCCTACGCGCGGGCTCGGCCTACTATCGGCGGGGTGGACGACCTGCGCAGCACGCTGCACCGGCGTGGGATGCGGATGACCCCGCAGCGCCAACTGGTGCTCGACGCACTGCAAGCGCTTGACCACGCCACCCCCGAGCAGGTCTGCAAGCACGTCCAGCTGACCACGCCGTCGGTCAACATCACCACGATCTACCGCACGCTGGAGCTGCTGGAGGACCTCGGCCTGGTCCGGCACACCCACCTCGGCCACGGCGCGCCCACGTACTCCCTGCACGAGCACGAGCACGTCCACCTGGTCTGCCACCGCTGCGGCCGGGTCGACGAGTCGCCGCGCGAGGTGATGGACCAGCTGTGCGGAACACTGCGGGCCCGGCACGGGTTCGTGCTGGACGCAGGCCACCTCGCGTTGTCGGGCACCTGCCGCGACTGCACCAGGGAGAAACCGTGAACTCGCCCATCCTGTCCGCCCCCGGCGCGGTGCCCCCGCCCGAGGAGACCACCGACCCGGGGGTGCCGTGGCACTTCGGCGACCCGTTCGCCGAGCAGCGCGCCGCGACCCGGACGGCGGCCGTGGTCGACCGCTCGCACCGCCAGGTGGTCGCCGTGCCCGGCGAGGAGCGGCTGTCCTGGCTGCACCTGGTCGTCTCCCAGCACGTCTCCGGGCTGCCCGCGGGCGCGGGCTGCGAGGCGCTGATCCTCGACAGCCAGGGCCGCGTGGACATCCACCTGGTGATGTCGCACGTTGGCGACACCGTGTGGCTGGACACCGAGGCGGGGGCGTCGACCGTGGGCGCGCGCGGCGGGCGGGTGCCGCTGCTGGAGTACCTGGAGCAGATGCGGTTCTGGTCCAAGGTCGAGCCGCGCGACGCCACCGCCGAGAAGGCCGTGCTGACCGTCGTCGGCCCGCAGACCCCGGCGATGCTGGCCGATTTCGACCTGCCGGTCCCCGACGGCGAGTACGCCACCGCCGAGCGCGGCGGGGTGCTGGTCCGGCGGATGCCGTGGCCCGGTCCGGACGCCGCCGACCTGCTCGTCCCCCGCTCCGACCTGGCCGCCTGGTGGACGCGGATCACCGCGGCCGGGGCCCGGCCGATGGGCAGCCTGGCGTTCGAGGCGCTGCGGGTCGCGGCCCTGCGCCCCCGGCTGGGCGTGGACACCGACGAGAAGACCATCCCGCACGAGGTGTCCTGGGTGCCGTCGGCCGCGCACGTGGCCAAGGGCTGCTACCGCGGCCAGGAGACGGTCTCGAAGGTGCACAACATCGGCCGCCCGCCGCGGCGGATGGTGCTGCTGCACCTCGACGGCGCCGCCGACGAACTGCCCGAGACCGGCGCGGCCGTGCTGGCTGGCGAGCGCGTGGTCGGCCGGGTCGGCTCGGCCGTGCAGCACCACGAGCTCGGCCCGGTTGCCCTGGCCCTGCTCAAGCGCTCGGTCGACCCGTCGACCCCGCTCACCGCGGGCGGGGCGCAGGCCGCGGTCGACCCCGACTCCGTGCCCGCCGAGATCGGCGGCGCGGGCCGTGCCGCGGCCCAGGGGCTGCGCGGCTAGGGTCGGCCCATGTCGACCGGCACCCTCATCACCGTCGCCCCCACCGGGGCCGAGCACAGCAAGGCCGACGTCCCCAACCTCCCGGTCACCCTGGACGAGTTGGTCGAGACGGCCCGCGACTGCGAGCGCGTCGGCGCCGCGATGATCCACATCCACATCCGCGACGACGAGGCCAAGCCGACGCTGGACCTCAAGCGCCTGACCGACACCGTCGCGGCGGTGCGCGAGCAGACGAACCTGGTCGTGCAGCTGTCCACCGGCGGCGCGGTGACCGACCCCGAGGAGGACCGGCTGCGGGTGCTCGACGCCATGCCGGACTCGGCGTCCTGCTCGATGGGCACGGTCAACTTCGGCGACGACGTGTTCATGAACCGCTGGCAGTTCATCGTCGAGCTGCACAAGCGCATGCAGGAGCGGGGCATCGTGCCCGAGTACGAGATCTTCGACCTCGGGCAGCTGACCACCCTGCACCGCCTGCTCGACGAGCACGGCCTGCCCGCGGGCGGGCACGTGCACGTGGACCTGGTGATGGGCGTGCCCGGCGGCATGGCGGGCGACACCGAGACCCTGGCCGCGGCGCTGCGGCTGATCCCGCAGGGCGCGACGTTCTCGGCCACCGGGGTGGGCCGCACCACCCTGCCGGTCCTGTTCGGCGTGCTGTCCGCGGGCGGGCACGTGCGGGTCGGCATGGAGGACACGATCAACTACGCCCGCGGCGAGCGGGTGAAGGACAACGCCCAACTCGTCGCCCGGGCCAGCGGCCTGGCCCGCATCGCCCAGCGCCCGCCCATTACGCCGGACGAGGCACGCGCGCTGCTGGGGGTGGCGGCCCGCCCGCCCGCGTCGGCATGATCTGGCGATCGAGCACTCTTTGACGGAGGATGGCCTGGTGATCGAAGTCCGCCCGGGTGGGCGCAGGCGCATCGACCGGGTCCTGGCCCCGGACTACGTCGCCGACCTGGACCGCCTGGACCTCGCCGAGGTCCGCGCCCGCCGCGACGACGCGGCCCAGGAGGAGACCGACCTGTCCTACCTGCGCAGGCTGCTGCACGGCCGGATCGACATCGTGCGGGCCGAGCTGCGCAGGCGCGCGAGCGGGGGCGGGGAGTCCATCGTCGCCCAGCTGGCTTCGATCCTCGCCGACAACGCCGTGGGGCCCGCGACGGGCTCCGGCCGCCACCAGAACATGGAGCCCTCGCGCGCCGAGGCGCACCGCCGCCACGTCGAGGCGCTGGTCTCCGACGCCGACCTCTCCGACGTGGCCGCCCTGCCCGACGAGCGGCTGGCCCTGGCCCTGCGCACCTACGAGGCCGAGGAGGCGTCGGTGTCCACCCGACGCCGCGAGGTGCAGGTGGTGATGGACCTGCTCAACGAGCAGATCGCCAGCCGCTACCGCACGGGCACCGCGTCCGTGGACGACCTGCTGGCCGCCGAGGGCGCCCGCACCGATCCCGGGGAGGCCAGCTGAACCCCGTCCTGGTTGAGGTGCTGCGGTCCGGTTTCGTCGAGTCGGTGCACCGGGGCTCGGTCGTCGTCCTGGCCCCCGACGGCGCCGTCCGCCTCGCCATCGGCGAGGTCAACGAGCCGGTCTTCACCCGATCGTGCAACAAGCCCCTGCAGGCGCTCGGCCTGCTGCGCACCGGCCTGGACCTGCCCGACGACGCCGACCTCGCGGTGGGCTGCGGCTCGCACAGCGGCGAGCCCGAGCACGTGCGGCAGGTGCTGGGCATCCTGGCCAAGGCCGGGCTCGGCGAGGCCGACCTGGGCTGCCCGCCGGACTGGCCGATGCACGAGGCCGCCCGCAACCGGGTCATCGCCTCCGGCGGCGGCAAGCGCCGGGCGGCGATGAACTGCTCCGGCAAGCACGCGATCATGCTGGCGACCAGCGTGCAGCACGGGTGGGACACCATCGGCTACCTCGACCCCGAGCACCCGGCCCAGCAGGCCATCGCCGCGGCGGTCACCGGCATGACCGGCGAGGACATCACCACCATCGGCGTCGACGGCTGCGGGGCCCCGCTGTTCGCGCTGACCCTCACCGGCCTGGCCACCGGCTACTCCGCGCTCATCCAGGCCCCCGCAGGCGGCTTCGAGCGGCGGGTGGCCGACGCCATGCGCGCCCACCCGCACCTCGTCGGCGGCACCAACCGCGACGACACCGAGCTGATGCAGGCCATCCCCGGCCTGCTGGTCAAGGGCGGCGCGGAGGGCGTGCACGCGATGGTGCTGCCCGACGGCACCGCGATGGCCATGAAGATCGATGACGGCGCCCCGCGCCCGCGCACCCCGATCCTGGTCGGCGTCCTGCGCGCCCTGGGCTACGACGCCCCCGAGCTCGACGACAAGGCCGAGCGCGACATCCTCGGCGGCGGCGTGCCGGTGGGCGCGGCCCGCCTGCGCGACGGGCTGCTGGACGGGCTGGTCTAGCGGCTACTGCATGCGCTCGCGCACGGCCAGCTCGCTCCAGAACTCCCGCAGGCGCTCGAACCGCTCGGCCACGGCCCCCGGGTCCGGCTGCTCGATGGCGTCGAGGATGGCGTTGACGTCCTCGGCGGAGGTGTCGGCATCGATGTCGTCGTCGGCCATGAGCTGCACCAGGCCGCCGTAGTCCAGCTCGACCACCGACTCCTCGTGGAAGTGCGCCAGCCACCGGGCGGTGTCCTGGAGCACCTTCGTCGGGCCGGACTCGCCGAAGGTCGCCTCGGCCAGCTCGAAGGCCCGCTGCACCCGCTGGCGCGCGGTCCGCATCGGGATCTGCCAGTGCACCACCCGCTGCGCGCCCTCGCCGGAGACGACCCGCTCCTCGGGCTTGACCAGGACGAACCACGGCAGCGGCACGGTCCAGGTGGTGGACACCACGTGCACGGCCCCGCCGGTCAACTCGCCGAGGACCGTCCCGGCCCGCTGCCGCAGCCGGTCGGCCGCCTCGCCCAGCGTCGCCGCGCGCAGCGGGTCGGGGGCGGTGGAGAGGAAGCCCACGACCGCCGCGGCCGAGCGGGCGCGCAGGTCCAGCGGGCAGATCAGCAGCTCGCCCGCGGCCGAGCGGGTGACCATGACGTCGCGGGCGGGCAGCGGGGAGCCGTCGGCCCGCTCCCCGGGCAGCTGCGCCCCCGCGCCCAGCTCCTGTGACTTCAGCCACATCAGCTGCTCGTGGGCGCCGACCGCGGCCCGCTCCAGCGGCGACTCCTCCGCCAGCCGCCGGAGTCGATCACGGGACGCGGGTGGGAAAGCTGACAGCGGTTCGTACACCCGCAGGTAGGCGACGAACGGTCGAGGCACCCGCCCATCGTGTCATGGACCGCCCGCCGGGCCCCGCCAGGGCAGGACCGGCCGGGGTGTCGGGTTCTGCACACCGAGCCGCGTCGCATCGAACCCCTTCGGCACGGTACGGTAGTTAGCAGGAATCAACTGTCGACATCTACGGGGCCGCCGATTCCCCCGGCCGCCCCGTCACTGTGCGAGGGGGTCGAGCCATGGGGCGCGGCCGAGCCAAGGCCAAGCAGACGAAGGTGGCCCGGGAGCTCAAGTACAGCAGCCATCGGATGGACTTGGACGCCCTGCAGCGCGAGCTGTCGGGCGACAAGCCGTCCGACGGCGGCGACTCTGAGCGCATCGAGTCCGACGATTACGACTACGACGGGTACGACGACTACCGCCGTTGACGCAAGGCCCCGGCGTCGGATCCGGTGCCGGGACTCCCTCGCAATGCCGACAAGGCCACCCCGCGACCGGCGGGGTGGCCTTCGCGACGCGGCTCACCCCTGAGCGCGCCCGCGCGGCCTGGCGATGGGCACGTGGCCGCCGCGCCCGGTCGAGCGCTGGCGCGGGGGCCAGTCCACGCCTCGTTCCCGCCCGCGGGCGCGCACCTCGCGCACCGGGGCAGGTCACGAGACGGGCGACCGCCGGTGACCGCGCAGGTCAGCGCGCCGGTTGGCGACCCCTGGTCCCTGCGCGGACCCGGGTCCGCCATCCTCCACACCGGACGACCGGACCTCAGCCGAGGTCCGGTCGCCTGCGCGCCTGCTTGGTCGCCGAGCGCCGCTTCTTCGACTCCAGCCGCCGCTGGTGGGCGCCCCGGCCCGGCTTGGTCGGGCGGCGCGCGGGCGGCGGGGTCGCGGCGGCCTGCCGCAGCAGCGCCGCCAGCCGCTCCCTGGCCGCCTCGCGGTTGGCCAGTTGTGCGCGGAACTCGCTCGCCGCGATCGTGAGCACGCCATCGACCAGCCGGTTGGCCAGCCGGTCGAGGATGCGCGCCCGCAGCGGGTCGGGGATCGACGGCGAGCGCGCCACGTCCAGCGACAGCTCGACGCGGCTGTCGGCGGTGTTGACGCCCTGCCCGCCGGGGCCGGACGAGCGGGAGAAGCGCTCGCGCAACTCGGCCGCCGGGATCACCAGCGACCGGGACACCTGCAGCTCTCCGGGCACGGGTACGAGGATGCCCTACCCGTCTAGCGGATAACGGCGGCGAACCCCGGGATCATCGCAATGCTCTGCATGCTGCCGCGGTCCAGCAGCGGCTCGGGCAGCCAGGGCGGGCCGAACCCCGCGGTGTCCCGGACGCGCACCACCACCCCGTCGCGGCGCACGGCGTGCAGCTCCAGGGTGTTGGGGCCGTCGGCGTCGACCACCGCGGGCCGCCACAGCAGGGCGGTGCCGCCGTCGGGCAGGGTGTAGCGGTCGCAGGTGAAGGCGGGCGAACCGCACTCCGGCGGCTTGTCGTCGCCCGCGTCGTAGCTGTCCACCACGACCTCGACGGCCCGCCGGGCGTGGCTCGGGGTGACCAGGGTGAACTGCGCGCGGTTCTGCGCGTCGAAGGTGTTCCAGGGCACGTCCGTGCCCTCGACCGCCACGTCGGCAGGCCAGAACACGACGCCGTGGCGCAGCGCCGCGCTCAGCTTGTCCGGCGTCTCCGGGGCGCCGTTGGTGGTCGTGGTCACCGTGGTGCGGGTCTGGCCGGTGGGGGACGACGCGGTCGTCTGCGGCGGCTCCTTGGTGCGAGTGGACTGCGGTCCGGGGGGCGCGGTCGGCCCGGGGGCGGAGTGCGGCCCCGGCCCGGCGGGCAGCACCGGCTCCGGCATCCCGAACTGCGTGCCGGACAGCGCGGTCATCCCGATCACCACCGCGGCCACGGCCGTCGCCGCGCCGCCGACCGCGGCCGTGCGCCGGATGCGCAGCCTGCGCCTGCCCGCGCTGATCACCGCGGCGCGGTCCAGCCGCAGCGGCGGCTCGTCGCGGACCGCGGCCTCCAGCAGCCGCCGGACCTCCTGCTCGTCGTTCACGATGCGACCTCCACAGACAGCATGTCCCGCAGCGCCGCGAGCCCCTTGGCCGCCTGGCTCTTGATCGTGCCCTCGCTCTTGCCCAGCGCCTGCGCCGCCTCGGCGACGGAGAGGTCCTCCCAGTAGCGCAGCACCACCACCGCCCGCTGGCCCGGCGGCAGCCGCCGCAGCGCCTGCCGCACGTCGATGGCCGCGTCGACCCCCGGGGCGGGGGCGGCGGTCTCGGGCAGGGTGTCGGTCACCGACTCCCGCCGCCGGAAGGCCCGCCGCGACTCGTCGATCGCGGCGCGGACCATGACCTTGCGCGCGTAGGCGTCGATCGCGTCGTCGCGGCGCAGGCGCGGCCACATGGCGTAGATCTTGGCCAGGGTGGTCTGGACCAAATCCTCGGCGCGGTGCCAGTCGCCGCCGCACAGCAGGTAGGCCGTGCGCCGCATCACCGCGGCCCGGCTGTCGACGAACTCGCCGAACTCCGCGTCACGATCCCCCACGAAACCTCCCAACTCACCCGTACTACGCGGGCGGGCCGCCGGGAGGTTGCCTTCAGAAGCGCGGGTGGTCGCCCACGACTTCGGCGCGGGCGTCGTCCTCGGCCGACGGGCGCACCTCGCCGACGACCCAGGCGGGCACGTGGCGGGCGGTGAGCATGGCCAGCGAGCGGTCGACGTCCTCGGGCGCGACCACGGCGACCATGCCGACGCCGAGGTTGAACGTGCGCTCCATCTCCGCGCGCTCGACCCGGCCGCGCTGGGCGATCAGCGAGAACACCGGCTGCGGCGTCCACGTGCCGCGGTCCAGGGTCGCCTTGAGCCCGTGCGGGATGACCCTGGCCAGGTTGGCGGCCAGGCCGCCGCCGGTGATGTGGGCGAAGGTGCGCACCCCCGCCTCCTGGATCAGCGCCAGGCAGTCCTTGGCGTAGATGCGGGTGGGCTCCAGCAGCTCCTCGCCCAGCGTGCGGCCGAACTCCTCGACGTGGCCGTCCAGCGGCATCCTGGCGATGTCCAGCAGCACGTGCCGGGCCAGGGAGTAGCCGTTGGAGTGCAGGCCGGAGGAGCCCATCGCGATCAGCGCGTCGCCGGGGCGCACCCGGTCCGGGCCCAGCACGGCGTCGGCCTCGACCACGCCGACGCCGGTGGCGGAGATGTCGTAGGCGCCGTCGGCCATCAGCCCGGGGTGCTCGGCGGTCTCCCCGCCCAGCAGCGCGCAGCCCGCCTGCACGCAGCCCTCGGCGATGCCCTTGACCAGCGCGGCGACGCGGTCGGGCAGCACCTTGCCCACGGCGATGTAGTCCTGCAGGAACAGCGGCTCGGCGCCGCAGACGACCAGGTCGTCGACCACCATCGCCACCAGGTCGACGCCCACGGTGTCGTGGATGTCCAGCGCCTGCGCCACGGCGATCTTGGTGCCCACGCCGTCGGTCGACGAGGCCAGCACGGGCTCGCGCCAGCGGTCCAGCTTCAGCTTGAACAGCCCGGCGAACCCGCCGATCCCGCCGAGCACCTCCGGCCGGTTGGCCTTGGCCGCCCACGGCTTGAGCTTCTCGACGGCCTCGTCGCCCGCCTCGATGCTCACCCCCGCCGCGGCGTAGGTGGCGGGGCCGGTCGAGGTCGGGTCAGACACTTCGGTTCTCCGGGGTCTAGGGGCGGGTCAGCGCGTCCGAAGCACCGTACCCGGCGGCCACCACGGGCGCCGCGTCCCCCGCGACTCCCTTCTCCAGGCCCTCCAGCAGGTGCTTGCCGATGCGCGCGTCATCGGGCAGCGGGATCGGGTAGTCGCCGTCGAAGCAGGCCGAGCACAGCCTGCTGCGCGGCTGCTCGCTGGCCTGCACCAGCGCGTCGAGGCTGACGTAGCCCAGGCTGTCCGCGCCGATCGAGCGGCGGATGCCGTCGAGGTCGAGGCCGTTGGCGATCAGCTCGGCGCGGGAGGCGAAGTCGATGCCGTAGAAGCACGGCCAGCGCACCGGCGGCGAGGCGATCCGCACGTGCACCTCGACCGCGCCCGCCTCGCGCAGCATCCGCACCAGCGCGCGCTGGGTGTTGCCGCGCACGATCGAGTCGTCCACGACCACCAGGCGCTTGCCGCGGATGACGTCGCGCAGCGGGTTGAGCTTGAGCCGGATGCCGAGCTGGCGGATGGTCTGCGACGGCTGGATGAAGGTGCGCCCGACGTAGGCGTTCTTCACCAGGCCCGAGCCGTACGGGATGCCGCTGGCCTGGGCGTAGCCGATGGCCGCAGGCGTGCCGGACTCCGGCACCGGGATGACCAGGTCGGCCTCGACCGGGTTCTCGGCGGCGAGCCTGCGGCCGATCTCCACCCGGGTGGCGTGCACGCCGCGCCCGGCGATCGTGGTGTCCGGCCGGGCCAGGTAGACGTACTCGAACAGGCAGCCCTTGGGCTGCGGGCTGGCGAAGCGGCTCGACCGCAGCCCGTCGGCGTCGATGGCGATGAGCTCGCCCGGCTCGACCTCGCGGACGACCGAGGCGCCCACGATGTCCAGCGCGGCCGTCTCGCTGGCCACCACCCAGCCGCGCTCCAGCCTGCCCAGCACCAGCGGCCGCACGCCGTGCGGGTCGCGGGCGGCGTAGAGGGTGCTCTCGTCGGAGAAGACCAGGCAGTACGCCCCGCGCACATCCGGCAGCAGCTCCAGCGCCGCCTGCTCGATGCCCTTGTCCGCCGCCGCGGCGGCCAGCAGCCCGGTCAGCAGGTCGGAGTCGGTGGTCGCCCCGCCCGCGGCCAAGCCCAGCTCGGCGGCCTTGTCCCGCAGCTCGGCGGTGTTGACCAGGTTGCCGTTGTGGCCCAGGGACAGCCCGCTGCCCGTCGCCGTGGTCTTGAACGTCGGCTGGGCGTTCTCCCAGGTCGTGGACCCGGTCGTGGAGTAGCGGCAGTGCCCGACGGCGACGTGCCCGCGCAGCGAGACCAGCACCTGCTCGTCGAAGACCTGGCTCACCAGCCCCAGGTCCTTGAAGACCACGATCTGGTTGCCGTCGGAGACGGAGATCCCGGCCGCTTCCTGCCCTCGGTGCTGCAGCGCGTACAGCCCGTAGTAGGTGAGCTTCGCAACTTCCTCACCCGGCGCCCACACGCCGAACACACCGCACTCTTCACGGGGTTCGGGGTCGGTCTCGGGCGGGTCGAGCGGAGAGGGGCCAGTCGAGAACTGGTCGGAGACCACCGGTGCTCCCTGTCGACGACATCAGCCTGCCCCCGAAGTGTATGTGCTCGCCGGGCCGCTTCCGACCGACGGAGGGTGGGGAGCATCACGCCGGTACCGTTGGACGGCGTGTCCCGTCGCGCCACGCTGGTCTCGCTGTTCGGTGTAGTGGCCGCCGTGGTGGCGATCGGCTTCCTCGTCCCGATCCCCAGCCCGGCGGAGGTCCGCGACTGGGCGGCCGCGGCCGGGTGGGCGACCCCGGTGCTGTTCCTGCTGGCCTACTCGGTGCTCGCCGCCCTCCCCATCCCGCGGACGGTGTTCAACCTCTCCGGCGGACTCCTCCTCGGCGAGGCGCTCGGCGTGGCCATCGGCATGCTGGCGACCGGCATCGCCGCCGCCCTGGCCTTCGCCGCCACCCGCCGCTTCGGCAGGCGCTGGGTGGCCCCGCTGCTCGAACTCGGCGCGATCCGCGCGGTCGACGCCCGGCTGCGCTCCGGCGGCTTCGCGGGCGTGGTGTCCCTGCGCCTGATCCCCGTGGTGCCCTTCGCCCCGGTCAACTACTGCTGCGGCCTGTCGTCGATCGAGTTCCGCCCCTACCTGTGGGGCACCCTCATCGGCAGCCTCCCCGGCACCGCCGCGGCCGTCCTGCTGGGCGACGCCCTCACCGGCACGACCCCGCCCGCCCTGCTGGCCATCTACGGCTTCCTGGCCGTCGCGGGCGCCCTCGGCCTCTACCGGGCCCTGCGCCGCGCCGACCCCACCCTGGTCGAGGACATCCCCAACCCGCAGCAGCGGTGAGCGCCCGGTCAGAGGCGGACGATCGGGAGGTGCGCGGAGAGGTCGGCGCGGGAGCCGGAGGCGTGCAGGGCGGGGGTGGCGAGGGCTTCCTCCCAGCTGAGCCTGCCGGTCGCCAGCTGCAGCCAGGTGTGCGGGTCGGTTTCCACCACGTTCGGCGGGGTGCCCCGGGTGTGGCGGGGGCCCGCGACGCACTGGACGGCGGCGAACGGCGGGACGCGGACCTCGACGGTCCGGCCGGGCGCGGTGTCGGCCAGGGTGCGCAGGGTCAGCCGGACGGCGGCGGCGAGGGCGGGGCGGGGCGGGCGCGGGCCGCCGTCGAGCCAGGGGAGGATCTCGGTGACGGCGGCGCGCAGGTCATGTGGGTTGGTCACCGGTTGTTTCCCGTAGCAGGTCGTCCACGTGGTGGGTGAGCTTGCGGGAGTCGGCTGGGGAGATGGTGGTCCACAGCTCCCCGTCCGGCGACGCCCGGCGGACCTGGACGTAGCGGCCCGCGGCGGTGTCGAAGAACGAGACGACGCGCTCGCCGCGGACGCGGCGGCCGAGGCGGTCGCGGGCGGCGGCGCCGAAGTTCCCGGTGCGCACCACGTCGCCGATCATCTCGGCCAGGGTGCTGGCGTCGTCGGCGCGGATGCCGTGGGCCAGCAGGGCGCCTTCGAAGCCGCGGACCGTGCCGTCGCCGCGGGCGGCGGACTCGAAGTCGGCGGTGCGCAGCGTCACCGAGCGGCCGGGGCCCGCCGGGGCGGGCGGCAGCTCGCCGACGGCGGCGGCCGCCAGGCCGAGCGCGGAGATCCGCTGCACCCGCAGGGTGTCGTCGGCGAGCACGGCCAGCGCACCGGACTCCTCCCGCGCGCACGCCAGCAGGCGCACGCCGCGGCCGGTCCACAGCCTGCCGTCGACCTCCCGCTCGGGCCGGGCCAGCAGGGCGAACAGCTCGGCGATCTCCGGGTCGTCGCGCTCGATGCCGCGGGCGGCCAGGCCCGACCACGCGCCGTCCTCGATCGCGGCGCGCTCCTCCCACGTCTTGCCCGGCGAGGGCACCTTGACCACCAGCGGCATCGCGCCCGGCGCGAGGTGCTCCCAGAGCACGTCGAACTCCAGCGCGGTCAGGGTGATGGGCTCGGCCGCCACGGCCCCGAACGGCGTCACCGCGGCTCGTCGCCGATGACCGGCTGGGAGACGGTGCGCTCGTCGCCGAAGACGTCGACGGTCTCGATGAGGTAGTCGGCGAGGCCGTGCTCGCGGTCCTCGTCGGAGTCCGCCCGCGCGCCCGGCGCGACGCCCATGCCCGCCCCGCCGCGCGTGCCCGCGGGGACCGAGCCGACGACGCCGCCGCGCGCGCCCACCGTCCCCTCGCCCGCGATGCCGACGGCGGGCCGCAGCGCCTGGTTGCCCCGCGTGGCCTCGACGTCCACCCCGACCGGCAGGGCGGGCCGCGCCCCCGCGGGACCGTGGCCGACGGGGCCGCGGCCGGCGGGGCCGGGCAGGCCGGAGGGTCCGGGGAGCCCGGGCATCCCCGGGAAGGAGGTCGTCGGCGCGGTCGGGGCAGGCGTCGCCGGGACGGGCGGGGCGACCGGGGGCGCGGTCGGGGTGACCGCCGACGGCGTGGTCGGGGACGAGCCCACCTGCGCGGGCGTCGCCCCTCCCGGCAGGTACGGCGTCAGCGAACCGCCGCCGCCACCGCCGGTCGACGGGATGTGCGCGCCGCCGCCGGTCGTGGGGGCGGGCGCGGCGTAGGACGGCGCGCTCCCGCCGGTGCTGCCGGGCACCGAGCCCGGCGCGCTGCTGAAGTACGCCGCGGACGTCCCGACCCCGCCCGACGGGGCGGGCGTGGACACCACGACGTCCGGTGGCGGCACGAACTCCCCGAGGGTGTTGCGGTTGAACTCGCTGCTGTCGGAATAGGACTCCATGGTGTCGACGGCCTTCTGCGCCGCCGCGTCCTGGGCCGCCTCCTGCGCCTCGTGGTCGGCGGCCTGGTCGGCCACCGCCAGCGCCGGGCCCGCGTTGCCGGTCAGCAGCGCGGCGCCCGCGGCGAGCTTGGCCCACCCGGACGGCGCGGGGGTGGTCACCGGCACCGGCTCGGGCATCTCCGCGCGCGCCCTGGCGATCATGTCGGCCTGGAACTCGGTGGAGGCGCGCATGCCGCTCGCCCCGGTCTGGGAGTCGGCGGCCCACTGCCGCAACGGGTTCAGCGCGCCCTGGGCGCCCTCCCCCGCCGCGCCCTCCCAGCTGGCGGCGAGGGTGGCCAGCTTGGCGTTGAGGTCGTGGTCGATGTCGCCGAGCTCGCGCAGCAGCGCGTCCCAGTACTCCGTCTGCGGGGTGGACGCCGCTGGGCCCGGGCCGGAGTTGATCATCCGGTACAGCTCGGGGTGGTCGTACCCGCGCCAGCGGTGCATGCCCATGTCCGACTCTCCTCCGCGGCGATCAGCGGTGCTGCTTGCCCCACATGGCGGTGTTGGTGCCCTCGGTCAGCGTGTACGCCGCGTGCGCCGCCTCCAGCGCGGTGATCGCGGCGAGCAGCTGGTGCTGGTAGCCGCGCAGGCAGGCGATGGCCGAGTCGGCCGCGCCGCCGTTGGTGCGCTGGGCGAACTGGGCGGCCGTCTCGCCGCTGACCGGGTCGCCCGCCCACTCGCGCACCTCGAGGCCGTCGAGCGCGGCGACCTTCGCGGCCACCCGGTCGTGCGCGTCGCGGAAGGCCGCGAGCGCGCCGGGGATCGCGTGCGGCTCGACGCGCAGGGTCTGCCTCCCGGACTGGGCGGGCAGCGCCGCGCCCGCAGCGCCATCGGCTAGGAACACCAGCTGGCCCCCTCGTCCTGCAGCGATTTCCACGACTCTAACTTCGACGCCCGCCGCGGCGGAACGGTTCCGGTGGGAGTTCACGAGACCGTGGCTGGCAGCGGCCGGGCGTGATCGAGCGCATACGATAATCGGCCGAACCGCACCGACGCCATTCGGAGCAGCCCATGCACCAGCCGGAGATCACCCTCGACATGCGCATCGCCGCCCGGGCCAACCCCGGGAGCTGGCTCTACGTCATCGACCCGGTGTTCGAGGCCGACGACGACGTGCCGCCGTGGGGCGTCGTCGGCGCCTACCCGGTCGACGCCAGCGGCGAGATCCGGGAGACGTTCAGCCCCAACGCCGGGTACCGCCCGTCGCCGCAGGCGCTGCGGATGCCGCCCCCGGCCAACGAGGTGGAGCGGGTGCTGCAGCTGGTCCGCACCCGCCACCTCGACCAGGACGAGCTGCTGCCCGCCCTGCGCGCGGCCCGGCTGCTGGTCTACGCCCGCACCGCGCGCGACACCGGGATCACCGCGTTCCCCAACCACGACGGCCAGGTCATGGTGCCCGCGTGCACCTCGGTCGCGCGGGTGCCGCGGCAGTGGCCGGGCTGGCGGGAGATCAAGGGGTCGGCGCTGGCCGCGCAGCTCAACGGCTACCCGCTGGTGGTCAACCCGCTCGGGCCGATCACCGCGATCGTCCCGGCGGCCGACCTGCTCGGCTGAGCAGGTCGGCCCAGGCTTGGGGGCCGAAGGCCAGGCGCGGGCCGGTGTGCTTGCTGTCGCGCACCAGCCAGCCGCCGCGGGCGGGGGCTACCTCGACGCAGTTCCCGTTCGCCGCGCTGGCGCTGCTGCGGCGCCACGGGAGCCGGGACCGGGCATGGGACGCTTGCTCATAGGACGCCATTGTCCTCTCCGTCCGCGTACAGTTCGCTCGCCAGTTCGGCGACGACCTGCCGCGATTCTCCCGCACCCAGCGCCGTGTCGGCGAGGGCGGAGAGGATGCCCCGGTACGCCGCGATCTCCTCGGGGCGCTC
Organism: Actinokineospora sp. NPDC004072; assembly: GCF_053604195.1. Classification (NCBI taxonomy): domain Bacteria; kingdom Bacillati; phylum Actinomycetota; class Actinomycetes; order Pseudonocardiales; family Pseudonocardiaceae; genus Actinokineospora; species Actinokineospora sp. NPDC004072. Next base: position 180,733 of record NZ_JBSGHB010000004.1, read on the forward strand.
CAGGAACAGGCTGGAGTTCTCGCTCTCCAGGTACACGATCGGCTTGTAGTGCGGGAACTCCATGAGCCGGAACGCCCCGGCGAGCGCGGCGTGCGCGCCGACCGCCGCGGGCACCACGCGCACCAGGATGTTGTCCCGGTGCGACATCCGGACGAGGTGGTTGAGCTGGTCGGCCATGACCTCCGGCCCGCCGACCGGCAGCCGCAGCGCGAACTCGTGGATGTAGAAGGCGAAGCGCGGCGGCCGGGCGCGGCGGAACAGCTGCTGGCGCGCGGTGCGGGCGACCACGCGCTCCTCGACCTCGTGCGGCGGGACGTTGGTGTTGGCGCGCACGATCGCCTGCGCGTAGTCGACCGTCTGCAGCAGCCCGGGGACCAGCGTCGGCTCGAACTCGTCGATGGCGCTGGCCTGGTTCTCGTGGTCGACGAGGGTCTTGAGCTGGGTGGGCAGCTTGCCCAGGCGCTGGATCCAGCCGCCGGGCTCGCGGCACAGCGACAGCAGCCGGGCGCGCTCGGCCCCGTTGACCCCGCAGAGCAGCAGGATGGAGGACACGTCGCGCTCGGACGCCCCGCGGGCGCCCAGCAGCAGGCGGGACACCTTGGAAGGTGACCAGCCCAGCCTGCGGGAGGCTTCCTGTCCGGTCAGGCCCGCGGCTTTGAGGGCTTGTCGCAGTGCGTCGCCGAGTTCCCGGCTGCGGATCGTTGGCACGCGGTCCATGTTGTCGTTCGGATCGACGATTGCGGGGTCCAGCTGGTGGTGCGGAGTTCGACGCAACCCGAACCCCCAGTGTAGATCATGAAGGGGGCGCGGACGTGCCGGAGGGCGGCCGGATCCGCGCTGCTCGGCCAGCCGCACCAGCAGCGTGGTCCACCCGGAGCCTGCTCCGGTCCGCCGGGGGCGGCGGCGCCGGGTGGGACCGCGGCGCCGCTTCCGGTTCCGCCGCCCTCAGACCCGCACGCCGTTGCCGCGGATCACCTCGGCGTAGAAGTCCGCGCTGGCCTTGCGGGTGCGGCGCTGGGTGGCGTAGTCGACGTGGACGATCCCGAAGCGCATGCCGTAGCCCTCGGCCCACTCGAAGTTGTCCAGCAGGGACCAGAGGAAGTAGCCGCGCACGTCGACACCGCGCTGCAACGCGGTGTGCACGGCGGCGAAGTGGTCGCGCAGGAAGGCGATGCGGTCGTCGTCCTGGACGAAGCCGTCGGCGTCGGCGCGGTCGTCGTAGGCCGCGCCGTTCTCGGTGATGTAGATCGGCAGCCCCGGGTACTCCTTGCCGATGCGCTCCAGCGTCGCCAGCAGCCCGTCCGGCGCGACGTCCCAGCCGATGTGGGTGGTGCGCTGGTTGTAGCGGTGGAACCGCACGTCCTCGGCGCCCGGCCACGAGGTCGGCGTGCCGTCCGGCGTGCCCGCGCCGACCCGGTAGACGCTGTAGTAGTTGACCCCCACGAAGTCGATCGGCTCGGCGATGATCGCCTCGTCGCCGGGGCGGATGTGCTCGACGCCGCTGACCCGCGCCACGTGCGCGCGGATGTCGTCGGCGTAGCCGCCCTTCATCACCGGCTCCAGGAACAGCCGGTTCTGCAGCAGGTCGATGCGGGCCGCGGCGTCGGCGTCGGCCGGGTCGGCGGTCAGCGGCTCGACCGGGTAGAAGTTCGGCGCCAGGCCGACCTCCGCCGGGTGCGGGCCGGACTTGAGCCGCTGGGCGGCCAGGCCGTGGGCGAGCAGCAGGTGGTGGGCGGCGCGCAGCGCGCCGGGCGGGTCCTGCACGCCGGGGGCGTGGACGCCGCTGCTGTAGCCGAGGAAGGCCGCGCACCACGGCTCGTTGACCGTCACCCAGGTCCGGACCAGGTCGCCGAACGCCTGCTTGGCGAGCTCGGCGTACTCGGCGAAGCGGTAGGCGGTGCCGCGGGCGCGCCAGCCGCCCTCCTCCTCGAGCGCCTGCGGCAGGTCCCAGTGGTAGAGCGTGGCGACCGGCTCGATCCCGTTGTCGCGCAGGCATTCCAGCAGCCCGCGGTAGAAGGCGACGGCCTCGGGGTTGGCCGGGCCGCGGCCGTCGGGCTGGAAGCGGGCCCAGGACAGCGAGAAGCGGTAGGCGCGCAGGCCGATGCCCGCCATCAGGGCGACATCCTCGCGGTAGCGCTTGTAGTGCTCCACGGCGATGTCGCCGGTCTCGCCGCCGACGACCTTGCCGGGCGTGCGGGCGAAGGTGTCCCAGATGGAGGGCTTGCGCCCGCCCTCGGCGACGGCGCCTTCGATCTGGTAGGCCGAGGTCGCCGCGCCCCAGCGGAAGTCGGCGGGGAAGCCGAGCAGGTCGGCGCCGTCGTGGTCGGTCATGGGAAGTTCGCACCTTTCGCCCGGACACGCGCACTTCTGGGAGCGCTCTCATAGATCTTGGCAGGATGGAGCGAGGGCCGTCAATGGCCCAACCATTGCCGGGCGACGAACTTGCCTGGTTATTCACCCGCGTTCACCCGAACGCAGTGGTGAGCCTCCCTTCAGATTGGGAGCGCTCCCAGTGAGTTGTGGCCTGCCGATCGGCTTCCCCGCGCATTCGTCGTACCAGTGGCCGCCGCTGTGGCGTGGACCACTTTCGACCGATTGTCGGTGCCAGCTCGTACGGTTGCCGCAGGAGGTTGGGACATGGCTTCGGGACAGACCAAGGACGTCGGGTGGAACATCGGCGTCTCCAAGACGCTGCCGCACCCGCTGGAGCGGGTGTGGGCCTACCTGGTGGGCGCCGAGGGCGTGGGCACCTGGCTGGGCCCGGGCGCGAGCCTCGGCACGGCCAAGGGCGACCGGTACACCACCGACACCGGCACCGTCGGCGAGCTGCGCAGCCTGCGCAGCGGCGACCGCGTCCGGCTGACCTGGCGGCCCGCGGACTGGGACCACGACACCACGGTGCAGGTCACCGTCCAGCCGAGCGGGCCGGACCGCACGGTGGTGCGCTTCCACCAGGAGTGGCTGGCGGGCCCGGAGGAGCGCGAGCGCCAGCGGGCGCACTGGCAGGCGGTCATGGCCGCGGTGGAACGGGATCTGGCCGGGCCATGACCTCCCCGCGCACGGGCGTGGCGACCGCGGCCAGCGCGGGCATCAGCGCGGCGGCGGCCAGCGCCCACGGCCAGTGCAACGCGGTGACCACGACCGCGAACACCGGCGCGACGGCCAGGCCGACCACGCCCTGACCGGTGTTCTGCACGCCGATGGCCCGGCCCGCCCACGCGGGCCCGGCCAGCTCGGCGGTCGCGGTGAAGCCGAGCCCGTTGTCCATCACGGACACGATGAGGGTCGCGGTGAGGCCGACCAGCGCCAGCCACCCGGCTGCGCCGTCGCCCACCGCCCACACCAGCACCGACACCGCCGCGGCGACGGCGATGGCGCGCATCGGCCGCAGCCTGCTGCCGACCCGGTCCGACCAGACCCCGGCGACGACCCGCGCGCCCGCGCCGACGACGTTGACCGCGGCGATGACGGCCCCGGCCGCGACCGGGTCCCAGCCCTGCTCGGTTTCCAAGTACTGCAAGGCGAACGTGCTCGCGATGAACTGCGGCCCGACGAGCAGCGCGCTGGCCGCGTGCACCCGCCACAGCCGCGCCTGCCGGTAGGGCGACCCGGTCGCCGCCACCGCGCCCTTGGCGGGCCGCGCCGGGTTCTCCAGCCACACCGCCACCGCCACCCCGGCGACCAGGCAGAGCGCGGCGGGGACGAGCAGCGCGGCCCGGTAGCCGCCCAGCGCCGCCGCGGGCGGCAGCGTCAGCGCCGCGATGCCCACGCCGATGGGCGTGCACGTCTGCCTGATCCCCATCGCCAGCCCGCGTTCGCGGACGTCGAACCAGCCGAGCACCGCCCGCCCGCCCGCGGCGCTGATCGACGCGCCGAACACCCCGGCGACCGCCAGCGCGACCCCGAGCCCGACCAGCCCCGGCACGACGACCGCGGCGAACCCGGCGGCGGCGCTGCCGAGCATCCCGACCGCCATCACCACCCGCTCGCCGATCCGGTCGGCGAGCGCGCCCCAGCCGATCATCGCCACCAGCATCCCCAGCACGGGCGCGACGACCAGCGCGCTGGCCTGCGGCAGCGAGATCCCCTCGGCGGCCTGGATGCGCGGCAGCAGGAACGGCGGCCCGTAGACGAGCGCGCTCATCGCCGCCTGGGCCCCCACCGCGACCCCGAGGATCACCCACCGCTGCTGCATGAAGTTAGGTTAGCTACGCGATCCCGTATGACGGAACCAGATTCCTGAATAATGGGAAGGCTTAGGGTCCGCGCGTGAAAGCGGCCCAGGCCCGCCGGGGGGCGGTGGGCCTGGGCCGCGGTTCGGGGGGATCAGCCGCTGGCGGTCGAGGACTTGTCCTCGTCCGGCAGCGGGGTGCCGGTGGCCGCCACGTCGGTGGGGGTGTCGGCGGGCTCGGGGAGGCCGCGCTTGACCGCGCTCAGCAGCAGCTGGGCGACGTCGACCACCTCGACGTGCTCGCCTGCCAGGCCGTCGGCCTGCCGGGCGGTCACGCCGTCGGTGAGCATGACGCGGCAGAACGGGCAGCCGGTGGCGATCTTCGCGGGCGCGGTGCCCAGCGCCTCGTCCACGCGCTCGACGTTGATGCGCTTGCCGATGCGCTCCTCCATCCACATGCGAGCGCCCCCGGCGCCGCAGCACATGGAGCGGTCGGCGTGCCTGGGCATCTCGCGCAGGTTCGCCCCCGCCGCGCCCACCAGCTCGCGCGGCGCCTCGTACACCTTGTTGTGCCGACCCAGGTAGCACGGGTCGTGGTAGGTGACGTCCTCGGCCACCGGGGCGACGGGCACCAGGCGGCGCTCGCGCACCAGGCGGTTCAGCAGCTGGGTGTGGTGCACGACCTCGTACTGCCCGCCCAGCGACGGGTACTCGTTCGCCAGGGTGTTGAAGCAGTGCGCGCAGGTCGCCACGATCTTGCGCTTGCCGGGCGCGCGGCCCTCGAAGACGGTGTTGATGACCTCGACGTTCTGCTGGGCCAGCATCTGGAACAGGAACTCGTTGCCCGCGCGCCGGGCCGGGTCGCCGGTGCAGGTCTCCTCCGGGCCGAGGACCACATAGGACACCCCGGCCACGTGCAGCAGCTCGGCCACGGCGCGGGTCGTCTTCTTCGCGCGGTCCTCGAAGGCGCCCGCGCAGCCGACCCAGAACAGGTACTCGACGTCGTCGGCCAGTTCGCCGTCGAACACCGGGACCTCGAAGTCCAGGTCCTCGGTCCAGGCCAGGCGGTCCTTGGCGTTCTGGCCCCAGGGGTTGCCCTTGTTCTCCAGGTTCTTGAACATTCCGCCCAGCTCGGACGGGAAGTTCGACTCGATGAGCACCTGGTAGCGGCGCATGTCGACGATGTGGTCGACGTGCTCGATGTCCACCGGGCACTGCTCGACGCACGCGCCGCAGGTGGTGCACGACCACAGCACCTCGGGGTCGATGACGCCGTTCTCGTCCACCCCGCCGATCAGCGGCCGCTCGGCCTCGGCGATGGCCAGCACGTCGATCCCGGCGTAGGGGTTGTCCCCGGTCAGGCCGACCTCGTCGCCCGCCATGTCCTTCTTGCCGCCCGCCAGCAGGTACGGGGCCTTGGCGTAGGCGTGGTCGCGCAGCTGGGTGATGACGAGCTTGGGCGAGAGCGGCTTGCCGGTGTTCCACGCCGGGCACTGCGACTGGCAGCGGCCGCACTCGGTGCAGGTGGTGAAGTCCAGCCAGCCCTTCCAGGAGAAGTCCTCGACCTTGCCTGCGCCGAAGACGTCCTTCTCCGGGTCGGCCTCCTCGAAGTCCAGCGGCTTGCCGCCGGAGGTCATCGGCTTGAGCGCGCCGAGGGCGACCCCGCCGTCGGCCTCGCGCTTGAAGTAGATGTTGAAGAAGGCGCTGAACCGGTGCCAGGCCACGCCCATCGTCATGTACTTGGCCACGACGTAGACCCAGACCATCGCGCCCATGAGCTTGACGAAGGCCAGCGCCGAGACCAGGTCCGGGCTGGCGGGCAGGATGTGGGACAGCGGGTTGGACACGAACGCGGCCCAGGTCGGCAGCTCGTGGGCGCCCATCGCGGCCTTGGCCGCGCGCACGCCGAGGATGCCGATGCCCTCGAAGATCACCACGAACTCGACGAAGTACGCCTGCCAGAAGTTCGACCCCTGGAAGCGCGACTGGCGGTCGGCGCGGCGCGGGTGGTTGCGCTGGCGGATGACCACCAGCGCGAGCCCGCCGACGATCGTGCCGACGCCGAGCACCTCCATCAGCAGGTGCCACAGGTTCCAGTGGTCGAGGACCGGCCAGCCCCAGGTGGGCACGAAGACCTCGCCGTAGGCCTCGAACAGCGCGGCCGATCCGACCAGGAAGCCCCACATGACCAGCCAGTGCGCCCAGCCGACGTGGCGGAACTTGTTCATCCGCGTGTGCGCGGCGAACTCCTTCACCAGCGTGCGCAGCCGCGGCCAGAACGGGCCGTTGCGGGTCGCGTCGGGCTGGCCGAGCCGGACGACGGCGACCATGCGCGCGACCGTGCGCACGAACATGCTCCAGGCCACGAGGCTGACCGCGACGGCGATCAGCCCGAGTGTCAACTGCACCGCGCCCATGGTGGTGACGACCTTCCGCTCGGGTGAACTCTTCTTACTCGCCAGTAACCGGGTTAGAGAAGCCTAAGGCGGCCAAGTGTGGCGCACACCTCCGCAGTATTGGGACGATCGTTCAGTTAGATTGGGGTCATGGCGCGTCAATCTTGCTCCCCCCGGCCGCGACCCGCCCGGTGAGCCGCCCCCGGGTCGACGGCCGCCGAGCCCGCGGCGAGCGCAGGCGGGCCGAGCTGATCGCCGCCGCGCTGCGGGTGATCGAGCGCGACGGGGTCGCCGGGGTCACCCACCGCAGCGTCGCCGCCGAGGCCGGGGTGCCGACGACCTCGACCACCTACCACTTCGCCAGCCTGGACGAGCTGCTGGTGGCCACCCTCACCGCCTCGGCCGACGACATGGCCGCCGACATCCGCGACTCGATCGAGTCCAGCCGGATCAAGGGCGCGAGCCCGGCGGCCGCGGTCGCGCACACCCTCGCCGAGGCCGTCGGCCCGCGGCGCGGCCGGACGATGGCCGAGTACGAGCTGTACCTGCTGGCCGCCCGCCGCCCCGCGCTGCGCCCGGCCGCCCGCCGCTGGCTGGACGTGCTGACCAGCCTGGCCCGCCACCCCGACGAGGTCGGCTTCCGGGCCTTCCTCGCGGGCGTCGACGGGCTGCTCATGCAGGGCCTGATCGACGACGAGCCGCCGACCGCGGCCGAGCTGCTGCCGGTCGTGGAGGCCCTGCTCGCGCCCCTGCGCTGATCGACCCCGAGGACCGGGGTACGGCGAAAGTCGGGGTTCACGTGCGACTTCGGGTTGACGTGCGATCAGGACCGCGGTCCATAGCCTCCGGATGGCGGTAGGGGGAACCTCCGGGTCGGGTCGGGGGCGTCCCTGATGTCGGCGGACCGCCCGCAGCCATAGCGTTCTGCGTGTTCGGTCCGGTTGCTTCACCCCATCGGGTGAAGCGGCGGGGGAGATCCCGAGGTGCGCTCCGCGCCCCGGGGGTTGGGCGAAGGGGGAGCGATGAGGGTGCTGGCGGGGATCACCGCGGTCGGGGTGGCGGGAGCGCTGCTCACCGGCTGCGGGCTGGCCACCCGGGAGTTCAGCGAGAGCGCCGACCTCGGCCCGGGCATCCGCAGCGTGCGGCTGGCCCAGGACGCGGGGGACGTGACCATCCGGGTCGGCGCCGCGGCCTCGGTGCGCCGCACGGTGCACTACCTCAACGACAAGCCGGGCGCCACGCACCGGGTCGAGGGGGACGCGCTGATCCTGCAGGGCTGCGAGCAGAACCACTGCTGGATCGACTACGAGGTGGTCGTGCCGGAGGGGTACCGGCTCGCGGGGGACGTCGCGTCGGGGGACGTGGCGCTGGAGAAGGCGGAGTCGGTCGACCTGCGGATGGCGTCGGGGGACGTCACCGCGCGGGGGGTGTCCGGAGCGGTCTCGGTGGAGACCAACTCCGGTCGGGTCGAGCTCTCCGACGTGGGGGAGAACGCCTCGGTCGAGGTCCAGTCGGGGGATGTCGACCTGCGCGGCGTCGCGGGGGACGCCAGCGTCCGGTCGTCGTCGGGGGCGATCTCGCTGACCGGGGTGCGGGGGAAGGTCGACGTCGAGGCCACGTCGGGGGACGTGGCCATCGGCGTCGCCACCCCGGTCGACATCCGCGCCCGCGCCACCAGCGGCTCGGTGGAGGTGACCGTGCCGCAGGGGCGCTACCGGCTCCAGCTCGACGTCGGCAGCGGCGAGCTCGACTGCCCGCTGCGCAACGACCCGGCGGCCACCACCGCCCTCGATCTGTCCACGAACAGCGGCGATGTGACGGTGAGGTACGCATGACCACCCGAGAGCGCGCCGACGCCGCGCGCAACCGCCGCCGCATCCTCACCGCCGCCCGCCTGCTGGTGGAGCGCCACGGTGCGGACGCGGTGACCATGGACGACGTCGCCACCGCGGCCGGGGTCGGCAAGGGCACCCTCTTCCGCCGCTTCGGCGACAAGGCCGGGCTCGCCCGGGCGCTGCTGGCCGAGGCCGAGCGCAACCTCTACCTGCGGGTCACCGCGGGCGAGGCCCCGCTCGGGCCCGGCGCGCCCGCGACCGAGCGCCTGGTCGCCTTCTTCGACGCCTACCTGGCGTTCCTGACCGCGAACCTGGACCTCATGCGGATCGCCGAGACCGCCAAGCCGGGCGCGCGCTACCGGGCCGAGCCCTACCGCTACTGGCACCACCACGTGGCCCGGCTGCTGGTCGAGGCCCGCGCCCCCGCCGACCCGCGCGCCCTGGCGCACACGCTGATGGCCGCCGTCGCCGCCGACCTGCACCGCTCGGTCAGCCGGGAGTCGGCCCCGGGCGCGATGCGCAACGCGGTGCTGCACCTGGTGGGCAAGAGCACCGGGCCCAGCGCCATCCCGGTCCCGCGGTAGCCCCTAGTCCCCCGCCCCGACGCAGACGAACGGGCGGCGCAGCGGGTCCACCGCGACGGCCTCGGCCAGGGCGATGGCCGGGGCCGCGCCGCCGGTCAGCGCGCGGTGGTAGTCGGCCATCGCGGCGGCGGCCGAGCGGTCGCCCACCCGGCTGGACGCGGCGATCACCGTGCGCGCCCCGCCCGCCAGCAGCGCCCCCGCGAAGCCCAGCGGCTCGTCGCCGGGGCGCACGCGGTTGAGCGCCAGCTCGCAGGCGGCCAGCACGACGTGGTCCGGGGTGCGCTGGAGCCTGCCCATCTCGTGGGCGAACAGCGCCCCGTCGACCAGCTCCAGCCGGGAGAACAGCGCGTTCTCCGGCTCGTGCTCGCCGTGCGCGGCGATGTGGGCCAGCGCGGCGCCGTCGAGCATCGACAGCACCCGGTCCACCGTCGCCTCCTCGCCGTCGAGCACCTTCGCGTCGTGGTGCAGGACCGCGAGCCGGACGATCTCGGCGGGCGCGGCGGCCAGGTCGGGGCCGCGCACCAGCAGCACGCCGCTGCCCTTGTCCGGCCTGCTCGCCGACAGCCACGCCGTGGCCGAGGGCGCGACCGCGGTCGGGCGGCCCGCGCAGGTCGGCAGCACGCCCCACGGCACCACGTGCAGCGCGCCGGTCGGCACGACCACCAGGTCGCGGTCGCCGATCGGCCCGCGCAGCGGGCGCAGCAGCGCCTCGTCCAGCCGGTCGGCCTCGCGCCGCGCGGAGGCGGTGACGACCTCGACCAGCGGGGCGGGCAGCCCGTCGGGGGCCAGCGCGTTGAGGTCGGCGTGCAGCTTGCGCGCCGACTCGGTGGCCTCGGCCAGCCCGCCGAGGCGGACCATCCGCACCCGCCCGCCCGCGAGCACCACCGCGACCAGCGCGCCGTCCGACGCGGCGATGGCGACCAGCGCGCGGTCCCCGAGCCGGGCCAGCACCTCGTCGGCGGTGGCCACCGGGCGCGGCGTGCCGCCGGGTCCGGCCGTCCAGTCCAGCTGCATCGCCGCCTGCCTGCCCGCGGCGCAGCGGGCGGCCAGGTCCTCGGTCGGCAGGCCGTCGAGCCGGGCGCGCAGCAGGGCCCGGTTGAGCACGCGCAGCTCGGCGAGGCGCTCGGCGAACTCGTCGTCGACGGTGGCGTCCACGGGGTCGTACCGGTAGAGCTGCGCGCGGGTGCGCTCCAGCCAGGTGAACAGCCGCCGGGCGTTGGCCGCCGAGTCCGGCCCGCGCAGCACCAGCCGGATCGCCAGCTCGCCCAGCTCGCGGCCGTGCGCCGAGGTGCCGGAGAGCAGGTCCAGCCCGCCGAAGCGGTCCCGGATGCGGCCCAGCTCGGCCAGCCCGGTGCGGGCCTGGGCCAGCGCGGCCCGCTGGTCGCCCTGGGCCAGCGCCAGCTCGGCCCGGCACAGCCGCAGCAGCATCTGGTGGTCGATCGGGCCCAGCCGCGACGAGGGGACCGCGCGCAGCGCCGCCGCGGCCCGCTCCGGCTCGCCGCGGCGCACGTGCAGCAGGGCGGCCAGGGTCTTGGCGAACGCGGCGTGCCCGTCCAGCTGCAGCTCGGCCAGCTCGGCGGCCAGCGCGGAGACCTGCCGCACCAGCGTGGCGCGGGGGCGGCCAGCGCCCTGGGCCCGGGCGCGCAGGACCACCAGCGCCGCGATCGCCGCCCAGCCCGGGCTGCCGCGCCGCAGCAGCCTGCGCCGGGCCGCCCCGGCCAGCCGCTGGGCCAGCGCCAGGTCGCCCTCGTGCAGCGCGGCGATCGCCCGGTACAGCTCGGCCTCGGCGATGTCCTGCCCGGCGCGCTGGGCGCGCAGCGCGGGCAGCACGGAGTCCAGCTGCCTGGCCGCCTCCTCGGCCAGCCCGGCGCTGATCAGCGCCTCGGCCTGGTCGATGCGCAGCCGCCCGAGCAGGCTCGGCTCGACCTCGGCGAAGATCTTGGCCGCCACCGCGTACCGGCGCAGCGCCCCGGTGATGTCCCCCGCGCGCTGCAGCGCGTTGCCCAGCGCATGGGTGGCGATGGCGGTGCGCATCGGCATCCCGAACCGCTCGGCGAGCTCGGCGGCCCGGTCGAGGTCGCGCACGGCCTCCTCGAAGCGGTGGATCTCCCCGTAGGCGTTGCCCCGGTTGGACAGGGTCGTGACCAGCGAGTTGGCGATCGCGGGATCGCCGGGGGACGCGGCGAACCGCCGCTCGTGGTAGGCCACGTCGAGGTCCACCGACGCGATCCCCTCGGCGATGCGCCCGACCCGGAACAGCAGCACCCCCTGCACCCCGTTGACCAGGCTCTCCAGCTCCTCGCGCAACGGGCCCGGCGGAAGCCCGCCGAGCCCGTCGCGTGCGGTGTCCAGTTGGCGCAGCCCTTCGTCGAGGCCACGGGTCTCGGCCACGCAGAAGGACAGCGTGATCAGCAGCCGGGTGCGCACCTCCAGGGCGTCGACCGGATCCAGCCCCGGCGCCGCGAGGGCGGCCACGCCCGCGCGCAGCAGCCGCGCCGCCTCCGGGTAGCGGTTGGCCGAGGCCGCGGCCTTGCCCCTGCGGTGGAGGTCGCGTGCGAGGCCGACCGGGTCAGCTGGTGGCTGGGGCACGCGGACATCAGATCACAGCGCGCGACCAGGCCACTACTCCTGACCGGCCGCCCCCGTTGCCTCCTCGGGCGAATGCGGCTGGTACGGCCCACCCGTCGGCTCCCCGTTGGGCGAATGCGGCTGGTAGGGCCCGCCCTTGGGCATCGTCTCCGGCGAATGCGGCTGGTAGGGCCCACCCGTCGGCTCCGTCTCCGGCGAGTGCGGTTGGTACGGCCCCCCGTTGGGCTTGGTCTCCGGCGAATGCGGCTGATAGGGCCCACCCGTCGGCTTGGTCTCCGGCGAATGCGGCTGGTACGGACCCCCAGTCGGCCGCGTCTCCGGCGAATGCGGCTGATACGGCCCGCCGTTCGGCTTCGTCTCCGGCGAGTGCGGCTGGTACGGACCCCCCGTGGGCCGCGTGTCCGGCGAGTGCGGTTGGTACGGCCCGCCGTTCGTCGTGGGCTCGCCGTCGTCGAGGATCGTGTCCTCGATGTCGTCGATCTCCCTGACCAGGTCCGGGTCGGTGCCGGTGGACCCCTCGGTTCCTGCGGACATGTGTTCCTCCCCTGCGACACCGAATTGGTGTCTCAGGGGAGTTATCGCTTCGAGACCCGCGACTCGAACGGTCTAACCGCCACTCAATTGGCGGATAGTTGGAAAGTTCGACACTACGTGCCGAAATCGCTACCCGGCGTGTGGACCACCCTCCCGTGTCACGGTGAGCGAGCTGTTGTCGTCGGCGACGTCGACCTGGACGGTGTCGCCGTCGCGGATGTCGCCTGCGAGGAGGGCCTTGGCCAGTTGGTCGCCGATGGCGGAGGAGACCAGGCGGCGCAGGGGGCGGGCGCCGTAGACCGGGTCGAAGCCGTTGAGGGCGAGCCAGTCGCGGGCGGACGGGGTGACGTGCAGGGTCAGCCTGCGCTGGGCCAGGCGCTTGCCGAGGCGGGCGACCTGGATGTCGACGATGGAGGTCAGCTCCTCGGTGGCCAGCGAGTGGAAGACCACCACGTCGTCGAGGCGGTTGAGGAACTCCGGCTTGAAGTGGCGCTGCACGACCGCCAGGACCGCGTCGCGGCGCTGGGTCTCGTCCAGGGTCGCGTCGGCGATGGCCTGGGAGCCGAGGTTGGAGGTCAGCACCAGGATCGTGTTGCGGAAGTCCACCGTGCGGCCCTGGCCGTCGGTGAGCCTGCCGTCGTCGAGGACCTGCAGCAGCACGTCGAAGACGTCCGGGTGGGCCTTCTCCACCTCGTCGAGCAGCACGACGGTGTACGGGCGGCGGCGGACGGCCTCGGTGAGCTGGCCGCCCTGGTCGTAGCCGACGTAGCCGGGGGGAGCGCCGACCAGGCGGGCCACCGAGTGCTTCTCGCTGTACTCGCTCATGTCGATGCGCACCATCGCGCGCTCGTCGTCGAACAGGAACTCCGCCAGCGCCTTGGCCAGCTCGGTCTTGCCGACGCCGGTCGGGCCGAGGAACAGGAACGAGCCGGTCGGGCGGTCCGGGTCGGCCACGCCCGCCCTGGCCCGGCGCACCGCGTCGGATACCGCGCGCACGGCCTCGGCTTGGCCGACGACCCGCGCGGCGAGCGCGTCCTCCATGCGCAGCAGCTTCTGCGTCTCGCCCTCCAGCATCCGACCGGCCGGGATGCCGGTCCACGCCGAGACCACCTCGGCGATGTCGTCCGCGCCGACCTCCTCCTTGAGCATCACCTCGGCCCCGGGCTGCGGGGTCGATGCCGTCGCGGCGTCCAGCTCCTTCTCCAGCGCCGGGATGCGGCCGTAGCGCAGCTCGGCGGCGCGGCCGAGGTCGCCGTCGCGCTCGGCGCGCTCGGACTCCCCGCGCAGGGCCTCCAGCTGCTCCTTGAGCTGGCGGACGCGGTCGATGGAGCCCTTCTCGTTCTGCCAGCGCGCGGTCAGCGCCGAGAGCGCCTCGCGCTTCTCGGCCAGCTCGGCGCGCAGCGCCGACAGCCGCTCCCGGGAGGCCGGGTCCTCCTCCTTGGCCAGCGCCATCTCCTCGATCTCCAGGCGGCGCACGGCGCGTTCGACCTCGTCGATCTCCACCGGTCGGGAGTCGATCTCCATGCGCAGCCGGGAGGCGGCCTCGTCCACCAGGTCGATGGCCTTGTCGGGCAGGAAGCGCGCGGTGATGTAGCGGTCGGACAGGTCCGCGGCGGCGACCAGGGCGCTGTCCATGATCCGCACGCCGTGGTGGACCTCGTAGCGCTCCTTGAGCCCGCGCAGGATGCCGATGGTGTCCTCCACCGACGGCTCGCCGACCAGCACCTGCTGGAACCGCCGCTCCAGCGCCGGGTCCTTCTCGATGTGCTGGCGGTACTCGTCCAGCGTGGTCGCGCCGACCATGCGCAGCTCGCCGCGGGCCAGCATCGGCTTGATCATGTTGCCCGCGTCCATCGCGCCCTCGCCGGTCGCGCCCGCGCCGACGATGGTGTGCAGCTCGTCGATGAAGGTGATGACCTGCCCGGCGGACTCGGTGATCTCCTTGAGCACCGCCTTGAGCCGCTCCTCGAACTCGCCGCGGAACTTCGCGCCTGCGACCATCGCTCCCAGGTCCAGGCCGACGACCCGCTTGCCGCGCAGCGACTCGGGCACGTCGCCCGCCACGATCCGCTGGGCCAGGCCCTCGACGATGGCGGTCTTGCCGACGCCGGGCTCGCCGATGAGCACCGGGTTGTTCTTGGTGCGGCGGGACAGCACCTGCACCACGCGCCGGATCTCCGAGTCGCGCCCGATGACCGGGTCGAGCTTGCCCTCGCGGGCGCGCTTGGTCAGGTCGATGCCGTACTTCTCCAGCGCCTGGTAGGTGCCCTCCGGGTCCGGGCTCGTCACCCGGGCCGAGCCGCGGACCTTGGTGAACGCCTCGCGCAGGGCCTCGGGGGTGACGCCGCGGCGGCGCAGCAGCTCGGCCACGTCGCCGCCCGCGGCGGCCAGGCCGACCATCAGGTGCTCGGTGGAGACGTACTCGTCCCCCAGCTCGGTGGCCAGCTTCTGGGCGTGGGTGATCGCGCGCAGGGCGGGCTGGGACAGCGCGGGCGAGGACACCGTGGCCCCCGTCGCCGACGGCAGGGCGCGCAGCAGCGGCTCCAGCTCCTTGCGGACGACCTCCGGGTCGGAGCCGACCGCGGTCAGCAGCGGACCCGCGAGGCCGTCCGGCTGCGCCAGCAGCGCGCCGAGCAGGTGCGCGGGCGCGATGTCGGGGTTGCCCGCGGCCGCGGCGGCCTGCGCCGCCGCGCTGATGGCGGCCTGGGTCTTGGTCGTCGGGTTGAACGCTTCCATCTCCCACCTCAATGCCTGCGGTCGTCTCACCCGACATAACGTCAGGAAAGTTGAGCCAGTTCCGCTCAACCTGATTCTGCCCCGTGTGACGTGCGCCGCGAGCGCTTGTCCACCGGCTCACCCACATGTCGCAACCAGGTTGTCCACACGCGGGCCCCGGTTGTCCACAAACCCCAGGAAGTTGTCCACAGTGCTGGGGACAACTCGTCGGCCCGACCCGTGCGGTACCCGGCCTGCGGGGTCACAAATCGCTGTTGAGCCTGGCCAGCAGCCGGGAGAACTCGCGCAGGTCCGCGGTCGGCCACCGCTCGACCCGCTCCCGCAGCTGCCGCCTGCGGTCGGCGCGCACCTTGGCCAGCCGCTCGGTCCCGACCGCGGTGAGCTGCACCAGCCGCGCCCGCCCGTCGGAGGGGTCGGGCACCCGCTCGACCAGCCCGAGGTCGACCAGCCGGGCGATCTGCCTGCTGACCGTCGACTTGTCCAGGCCGGTGCGGTCCACCACCTCGGCGGCGCGGGCCGGGCCGATGTCGCCCAGGTGCAGCAGCAGGGCGTAGGCGGCGCCGTCGAGGTCGGGGTGCACGCGGGCGGCCAGCGTCAGCGACAGGCTGCGCGCCCGGCCGAAGAGCTTCGACAGCTCCCGCTCCAGGGCCTGCGCGGCGCGCACGCGCTCGTCGTCGGTCATCTGCGCCCCCGGCCCGTTCCCCTGGCGGGCAACAGGCTTGAGCCGATCGGGTGCACTTCGCGCGGGGCTGCCGCGGTCCGGGGGAGCGGGTGGGGGGACACGCGGCAAACGGTGTCATGACCATCCCACGACCGCGAGCCCGCTCACCCGGTCGTCGGTCGGCGAAACCGCGTACGGTGACATTGAGTGACGAAAGTCCAGCGTCGCCCCGCGCGGCCTTGGGCACGCGGCCCGCGATGGGGCTAGTGTCCACACCGTCGGGGGATCGATGCTCGCAGGCACGGCGCACGCTGGTAGCGCCCCGAGAGGTGGAGTCAGCGCCCCGACCATGACAGCCAATCCCGTGCTCAGCCCGATCCCGCACGTCCGGCCCCACCCCGAGTCGCCCGCCGCGGTGGCGACGATGGTGCGGCTGGTGCGGGAGAGCTTCGCGGTGGTGGAGCCGCACGCGGACCAGGTCGCCCAGTTCTTCTACGGCATGCTGTTCTCGATCGCCCCGGCCACCCGCGAGATGTTCCCGGCCAACATGCAGGTCCAGCGCTCGCGCCTGCTGCGCGCCCTGGTGCACATCGTGCAGCTGGTCGACCGGCCCGACGACCTCGTGCCGTACCTGCGCCAGCTCGGGCGCGACCACCGCAAGTTCGGCGTCACCACCGACCACTTCGAGGCCGTCGGCATGGCGCTGATCGCGGCGGTGAAGAAGCACGCGGGCCCGCACTGGGACGACGACACCGAGCGCGCCTGGGCCGAGGCGTACACGATCATGGCCCGGGCCATGATCGACGCGGCCGCCGCCGACCCCGGCCCGCCGCTGTGGCGCGCCGAGGTGGTCGACCGCCAGCGCCTGGCCTGGGACCTGGCCCGGGTGTGGGTGCGCCCGGAGCGGCCGATCCCCTACCTGCCCGGCCAGTACGTCAGCGTGGAGATCCCGCAGCGGCCCCGGCTGTGGCGCTACCTCACCCCCGCCAACGACCCGCGCGAGGACGGGGTCATCGAGTTCCACATCCGCGCCGTCGAGGGCGGCTGGGTCAGCCGCGCGCTGGTCGCCCACGCCGCCGAGGGCGACCAGTGGCGCATCGGCGCGCCGATGGGGCGCATCGCCGTGGACCGCACCTCGGACTCCGACGTGCTGATGGTCGCGGGCGGCACCGGCGTCGCGCCGATGCGGGCGATCGTGGAGCACCTGGCGCGGTGGGGGGAGAACCCGGCCGTGCACCTGTTCGTCGGCGGGCGGACCGCCGCCGACCTCTACGACCTCGCCCTGCTGCAGGACATCGCCGCGGCCAACCCGTGGCTGACGGTCGTCGGCGTGAGCGAGGAGCCGACGCCCGGTCTCGAGCACGGCACGGTCGCCGACGTGGTGACCCGCTACGGCGCGTGGGCCGACCGGGACGTCCTCATCGCGGGCTCGCCGCCGATGATCCGGGCCACGGTGTCCCGCATGCTCATCGCCGGGACACCGCTGGACCGGATCGTCTACGACCCGTTCACGATCGACTGACGACGGCGCTACCGCTTCTTCTCCGGCCGCCACACCACCAGCGCCGTCTGCCTGCGCACCGGCACCAGGTCGTGGCGGTAGGAGCGGTGGATCGCCGCGGCGGCCTGCTCGGCCGCGGCGCGCACGGCGGCCAGCTCCTCCGTCAGCTCCCGCACGATGCCCTGCAGGCGGTCGACCTCGTTCTCCAGGTCGATGATCCGCTTGATGCCCGCGAGGTTCACGCCCTCCTCCTGGGAGAGCCGCTGGACCTCGCGCAGCAGGGCGATGTCGCGCAGGGAGTAGCGGCGGCCGCCGCCGGGGGTGCGGCCCGGGGAGACCAGGCCCTGGCGGTCGTAGCTGCGCAGCGTCTGGGCGTGCAGCCCGGAGAGCTGCGCGGCCACCGAGATGACGAAGAACGGGGTGTCCTCGTCGGTGCCCGGGGGCAGGGGGTTCACGGGTTACCTCGCCTTCTCCACCAGCGCGGTGAGGTCCGGTCGGGGGTCGTGGTCGGCCGTCGCCGCCGCGTACGCCTCCAGGGCGGCGCGGGCGTCGGCGTCCAGTGTGGCGGGGACGGCGACCTGCAGGGTGACCAGGAGGTCGCCCACGCGGCCGTCGCGGCGCGCGACGCCCTTGCCGCGCACCCGCAGCACGCGCCCGGACGCGGTGCCCGGCGCGACCCGCAGGCTCACCGTGGAGTCCAGGGTCGGCACGGTCAGCGTGGTGCCCAGCGCCAGCTCGGGGAAGGTGACGGGCACCTTCAGCGTCAGGTCGTCGCCGGTGCGGCCGAAGATCGGGTGCGGGGTGACGTGCACCCGCACGTACAGGTCGCCCGCCTGGGCGCCGCTCTGGCCCGGCTCGCCCTGCCCCGCCAGCCGGATGCGCTGCTCGTCGGTCACCCCGGGCGGGATGCGCACGGTCAGCGGGCGGGTCCGGGTGGCCACGCCCTCGCCGCCGCAGTCCGGGCACGGGTCGGTGACCACGGTGCCCTTGCCGCGGCAGTCCCGGCACGGCTCGCTGAAGGCGAACGCGCCCTGGCTGCGGTTGACCAGGCCCGCCCCGCCGCAGGTCGCGCACACCTTGGGCGCGCTGCCCGGCCGCGCGCCGGAGCCGTGGCAGGTCTCGCAGGTGGCCGGGCTGGTCAGGCGCAGCGGGACGGTGGCGCCGCGGACCGCCTCGACGAAGTCGATGCGCACCTCGGTCTCCACGTCCGCGCCCCGCCGCGGCCTGCTGGCCGCGCCGCCGCGGCGGCTGAACAGGTTGCCGAAGAGGTCCCCGAGGCCGCCGAAGCCGCCGGGCTCGGCGCCCGCCCCCTGCTGGCGGTTGAAGATGTCGGTGAAGTCGAAGTTCCCGCCGCCGCCGAAGCCGCCCGGCCGGAACCCGCTGCCGAAGAGGCTGCGCGCCTCGTCGTACTGCTTGCGCTTCTCCGGGTCGCCGAGCACCCCGTACGCCTCGGACACCGCCTTGAAGCGGGCCTCGGCGTCGGTGTTGCCCGGGTTGGCGTCCGGGTGCAGCTCGCGGGCGAGCTTGCGGTACGCCTTCTTGATGTCGGCATCGCCGGCGTCGGAGGAGACGCCCAGCTCGCGGTAGAAGTCCTTGTCGATCCAGTCCCTGGCGCTCACCGGACGCCCCCTCCTTCCACTCAGCCCTGCTCGGGTCCGCCGGACTCGGCGTCGGTGACGGCCACCATCGCCTCGCGCACCACCCGGTCGCCGAGCCGGTAGCCCCGGCGCAGCACGCCGGTCACCGTCGGCCCGTCGACCTCGGGTGAGGTGGTGTGCTGCACGGCCTCGTGCACCGCCGGGTCGAACGGCTCGCCCTCGTGCCCGAACGGTTCGAGGCCGACCCGCTGCAGGGTGGCCGTCAGCTTGTCGGCCACCGCCTTGAACGCGCCGGTCAGGTCGCCGTGGGCCTCGGCGCGCTCGATGTCGTCGAGCACGCCGAGCAGCTCGATCAGCACCTGGGCCTTGGCCCCCGCGATCACGGCCTCGCGGTCGCGGTCGACCCGCTTGCGGTAGTTGGCGTACTCGGCCTGCAGCCGCTGCAGGTCGGCGGTGCGCTCGTCCAGCTGGGTCTTCAGCTCCGCTGCCGGGTCGAACTCGGTGCTGCCGGTCTCGGCGGGCTCCTCGGCCGGGAACTCGATGGTGCCCTCCATCGCGCCCTCCGCGGGGTCCGCGGCGGCGGGCTCCGGGTCGGCCGCGGGCTGGCGGACCTGCCCGGTCTCCGGGTCGATCCGCCGCCGGTCGCGCACCACCACGCGGGGCTCCTCGCCGCCGTGCTCGTCGTGGTTGGTCGTCACTTCTTGTCCTCGTCCACGATCTCGGCGTCGACGACGTCCTCGGCGCCGTCGGCCTTCGCCTGGCCTGCGCCGTCGCCGTCACCGCCCTGGGCCTGGGTGTTGGCGTAGAGCGCCGACCCCATGGTCTGCGACTCGGTGGCCAGCTTCTCCATCGCCGCCTTGATCTTGGCGATGTCGGTGCCCGCGAGGGCCTCGTTGGCCTCCTTGATCGCCGCCTGGACCTTCTCCTTGGCGTCGGCCGGGATCTTGTCGTCGTTGTCCTTGACGAACTTCTCGGTCTGGTAGACCAGCGACTCGGCCTGGTTGCGGACCTCGGCCTCCTCGCGGCGCTTGCGGTCCTCCTCGGCGTGGGCCTCGGCGTCGCGGACCATCCGGTCGATGTCCTCCTTCGGCAGCGCGGAGCCGCCGGTGATGGTCATCGACTGCACCTTGCCGGTGCCCATGTCCTTGGCCGAGACGTGCACGATGCCGTTGGCGTCGATGTCGAAGGTGACCTCGATCTGCGGCACGCCGCGCGGGGCCGGGGGCAGGCCGGTCAGGTCGAAGGTGCCCAGCTTCTTGTTGTCCTGGGCGAACTCGCGCTCGCCCTGGTAGACCTGGATGCCCACGGTGGTCTGGTTGTCGTCGGCGGTGGAGAAGATCTCCGAGCGCTTGGTCGGGATCGTGGTGTTGCGCTCGATGAGCTTGGTGAACACCCCGCCCTTGGTCTCGATGCCCAGCGACAGCGGGGTCACGTCGAGCAGCAGGACGTCCTTGACCTCGCCCTTGAGCACGCCGGCCTGCAGCGCGGCGCCGACGGCGACGACCTCGTCGGGGTTGACGCCCTTGTTCGGCTCGCGGCCGCCGGTCAGCTCCTTGACCAGCTCGGCGACGGCGGGCATGCGGGTCGAGCCGCCGACCAGCACCACGTGGTCGATGTCGCCGACGGAGATGCCCGCGTCCTTGATGACGTTGTTGAACGGCGCGCGGGTGCGGTCGAGCAGGTCGGCGGTGATCCGCTGGAACTCGGCGCGGGAGAGCGTCTCGTCCAGGAACAGCGGGTTCTTGTCCGCGTCCACCGTGATGTAGGGCAGGTTGATGTTGGCGCTGTTCGAGCTGGACAGCTCGATCTTGGCCTTCTCCGCGGCCTCGCGGATGCGCTGCAGGGCCATCTTGTCCTTGGTCAGGTCGATGCCGCTGCTCTGCCGGAACTTCTCGACCAGCCAGTCGACGACGCGCTGGTCCCAGTCGTCGCCGCCGAGGTGGTTGTCGCCGGAGGTCGCGCGGACCTCCACCACGCCGTCGCCGATCTCCAGCAGGGAGACGTCGAAGGTGCCGCCGCCGAGGTCGAAGACCAGGATGGTCTGCTCCTTGGCGCCCTTGTCCAGGCCGTAGGCCAGCGCCGCCGCGGTCGGCTCGTTGACGATCCGCAGCACGTTGAGGCCCGCGATCTGCCCGGCCTCCTTGGTGGCCTGCCGCTGGGCGTCCTCGAAGTAGGCGGGCACGGTGATGACCGCGTCGGTGATCGTCTCACCGAGGTAGGCCTCGGCGTCGCGCTTGAGCTTCATCAGCACGCGGGCGCTGATCTCCTGCGCGGTGTAAGCCTTGCCGTCGATCTCGGTCTTCCAGTCGGTGCCGATGTGCCGCTTCACCGAACGGATGGTCCGGTCGACGTTGGTGACCGCCTGGTTCTTGGCGGGCTGGCCGACCAGCACCTCCCCGTTCTTGGCGAAGGCCACGATCGATGGGGTGGTCCGGGAGCCCTCCGAGTTGGCGACAACCGTCGGTTCACCGCCCTCGAGGACGGCGACGACGGAGTTGGTCGTCCCCAGGTCGATGCCGACCGCTCGCGCCATTGTTCTCCTCCAAGAATTCACTGGGCTTGCTGTAGCGAAGTTGAGTCTACCGGGATCAGCTTCTGTAGTTGAGCCGACTCCGCTCAAGCTTCCTGACGGGACAACGCGCGGGGCGGCGGGTTCGTTCCCGGGGTGACCGGGTTCACCGGTGCTACCGTCGCCGACGTGAGCGACGACCCCGAGCGGCTGCTGGCCGAGGCGCTGCGGGCCCAGGCGGCGCAGGCCCCCCGCGCGCACGGGCCGGAGCCCGCGCTGCTCTCCGGCACCGACCTGAGCCCGCGGCCGGTCGAGGTCACCGAGGCGCTGCCCGCGGAGTCGACGCCCGCGGTGTGGGTGCTCGTCGTCGCGCTGCTGCTCGGCCTGGCCGCGGGCGCGGTCGTCGGCCTGCTGACCCTGGTCTGAGGGCGCCCGCGCCGGAACTGTCCGCCCCCGCTGCCAGGATGCGCCCATGATCGGGAGCTGGCACGGCTTGGTGGTCGACTGCCCGGATCCGCGCGCGCTCGCAGACTTCTACCAGGAGCTGCTGGGCATGATCCGGATCCAGGACGACCCGGACTTCGTGGTCATCGGCGACGCCCCGGACCGGCCCGGGGTGGCCTTCCAGCGGGTGGCGGACTGGCGTCCGCCCGCCTGGCCCGCCGAGCCCGCCCACCTGCACATCGACGTGCGGGTCGACAACCTCGCGCGGGCGGGGGAGCTGGTGCTGGCCCTGGGCGCGACCCGGTTCGACGGCGGCGGCGAGCGCTTCCGCGTCTACGCCGATCCCGCGGGCCACCCGTTCTGCCTGGTGCACTGGTGATCTGCCGCCGACCTGTACCTTGTCGGGGGTGAACCTCGCCTTGCTGCCCGAGTGGCTGGACCCGGTGAACATCCTGACCGGCTTGGGCCCCTTCCTGCTGCCCGGGCTGTGCCTGATCATCTTCGCCGAGTGCGGCCTGCTGATCGGCTTCTTCCTCCCCGGCGACTCGCTGCTGTTCACCGCGGGCATGTTCGCGGTGACCGGGGTGATCCCCGCGCCGCTGTGGCTGATCTGCGTGCTGCTGACGGTGTGCGCCTTCGCGGGCAACGTCGTGGGCTACTGGATCGGCGAGAAGGCCGGGCCCGCGCTGTTCAACAAGCCCGACTCCCGCTTCTTCAAGCAGGAGCACGTGGAGAAGACGCACGCCTTCTTCGAGAAGTACGGCGCGCGGGCGATCGTGCTGGCCCGGTTCGTGCCGATCGTGCGGACGTTCATCACCGCCATCGCCGGTGTGGGGCGGATGAACAAGCGCACGTTCTTCGTCTACTCCGCCATCGGCGCGGTGCTGTGGGCGACCGGGGTGACGCTGCTGGGCGCGGCGCTGGGCAAGGTCCCGTTCGTCAACCAGAACCTGGAGCTGATGATCCTGCTGATCGTCTTCCTCTCGGTGCTGCCGATCATCTTCGAGGTGCTCAAGGCGCGCCGGGAGAAGCGGCAGCTCATCCAGGACTGAACATCGAGCCCGGGTTGAAGAGGTTCCCCGGGTCGAGCGCGGCTTTCACGGCCCGGTGGGTGCGCAGCCCCACCGGGCCGATCTCGTTGGCCAGCCACTCGCGCTTGACCTTGCCGATGCCGTGCTCGCCGGTCACCGTGCCGCCCAGGGCCAGGCCCAGCGCCAGGATCTCGTCGAAGGCCCGCTGGGCGCGGGCGAGCTCGTCGGCGGAGGCGGGGTCGTAGACGATCGTCGGGTGCATGTTGCCGTCGCCCGCGTGCCCGACGACGGCGATGCGCAGCCCCACCTCGGCGCTGATCCGCTCGCAGCCCGCGATCAGCTCGCCGATGCGGGTGCGCGGCACGCACACGTCGTCGGTCATCCACGCGCCGTAGACCTCCAGCGCCATCAGCACGGCCCGGCGCGCGGTGAGCAGCATCCGGCCCTCGGCGAGGTCGAAGGTGGTGTGCACCAGCTCGGCCCCGCTGTCGGCGCACACCTGCTCGATGGCCGCCAGCTCCGCCCGCGCGGCCTCGCGCACGGCGTCGGACTGGCAGATCAGCAGCGCCGCGCTGCCCCGGCCCGCGCCGACCTCGGTGTTGAGGTGCGCCTCGACCGCCGCGATCGACACCGAGTCCATGATCTCCATCAGCGACGGCACGATCCCCTCGCGCACGATCCGCGACACCGCGGCGCCCGCGGCGACGATCGAGGGGAACGCGGCCACCGTGGTCCCGGGCGCCTGCGGCAGCGGGCGCAGGGCGAGGGTGGCCTGGGTGACCACGCCGAGGGTGCCCTCGCTGCCGACGAACAGCTTGGTCAGGTCGTAGCCCGCGACGCCCTTGACCGTGCGGCGGCCGGTCCTGAGCAGCTCGCCGTCGGCCAGCACGACCTCAAGGCCGAGCACCGAGTCGGTGGTGACGCCGTACTTGACGCAGCACAGCCCGCCCGCGTTGGTGGCGACGTTGCCGCCGATCGTGCACCAGTCGTAGGACGACGGGTCGGGCGGGTAGAACAGCCCGTGCTTCTCCACCGCGTCGCGCAGGTCGAGGTTGACCACGCCCGGCTCGACCACGGCGAGCCGGTTGTCCGGGTCGATCTCCAGGATGCGGTTCATCCGGGTGAGCGCGAGGACGACGCAGCCGTCGACGGCGTTGGCCGCCCCGGAGAGCCCGCTGCCCGCGCCCCTGGGCACGATCGGCGTGCGGTGCTCGGCGCAGGCGCGCACCACCGCCTGGACCTGCTCGGTGCTCGACGGCAGCACCACCGCCAGCGGCTCGCCGGCCGGGGCCAGCGGCATCATGTCCCGCCGGTACGCGGCGGTGACGTCCGGATCGGTCAGCACGGCGTCGGCGCCCACCGCGGCGCGCAAGGTCGACAGCAGGTCCACGAGGACCACGGTATCCCCCGGTGGGCAATTCGTGACTCGGCCGGTGACGGCTGACTCCCCTACAGTGGTTATGTGGCCGTCGTCACCGTCGACCCGGCCGTGGGGGAGGTGGCGCGTGGTCGAGCTCATGGCGGCGCCGAGCGTGCAGGCCAAGGCGCTGGCGCGGTTGCTGCTGGCGGGCATCCGCCCGCTCGGCGACCGGATCAGCCTGCGCGGGGCCGGGCTGGCGCTGGTCAGGGAGGCGTTCGACGCCACCGGCATCACCCCGCTGCCCCGCGGCACCCGGCTGCGGCCGGTCTCGGAGTCGCACGGCTACGGCGAGGTCACCGGCCTGTGGATCACCGGGCCGGGCGCGGTCGAGGCCGACGGCGCGGTGCTGTACCTGCACGGCGGCGGGTTCGTCCTCGGCTCGCTGCGCACCCACCGGCACCTGGCGGCGGCCATCTCGGTGGCGACCGGGCTGCCGGTGCTGCTGCTGGCCTACCGCAAGCCCCCCGCGCACCCGTTCCCGGCCGCGGCGGACGACGCGCTCGCGGCCTTCCACTGGCTGCGCGACCAGGGCTACCCGGCCGACCGGATCGCGGTCATGGGCGACTCGGCTGGCGGGCACATCGCCGCCGGGCTGCTCGGCGACCTGACCAGGGCCCGGGCCCGGATGCCGGGCGCGGCGGTGCTGTTCTCCCCGTTCCTCGACCTGACCTGCGCGGGCCTCGACGAGCGCGACGCCGCCTGCCGCGACCCCTACATCCCGCCCGCCCGCGCCCGCGAGGTCGCCGCGCACTACGCCGGGGAGCACCCGCTGTCGCACCCGCGGCTGTCGGTGTTCCGCGGCAGCAAGCGGCGCTGGCCGCCCATGCTGATCCAGGTCGGGGACACCGAATGCCTGCTGGGCGACGCCGAGCGGATGGCCGCGGTGATCACCGCCGCGGGCGCGCACTGCGAGCTCCAGGTGTGGCCGGGGCAGGTGCACGTCTTCCCGGCGTTCCACGCGCTGATCCCCGAGGCCAGGGCGGCCATCGGCTACGTCGGCGAGTTCGTCCGGTCCGCGCTGGCGACGGCGCGGGCGGCCGCATGACTTGCGATCAGCGGCCGATCGGGGAAGGCTGTGCCAAGTAGTTGCTGAGCCCAACCAACCGAATTTGAGGCACGCATGACCGAGCCCGGGACCGCGACCGGGCCCACGCACCGGCAGATCCTGGTCATCATGTCCGGCCTGATGCTGGGCATGTTCCTGGCCTCGCTCGACCAGACGATCGTCGGCACGGCCATCCGCACCATCGCCGACGACCTGCAGGGCCTGAGCATGCAGGCCTGGGCGACCACGGCGTACCTGATCACCGCGACGATCTCGACGCCGCTGTACGGCAAGCTCTCCGACATCTACGGCCGCAAGCCGTGGTTCATCACCGCGATCAGCGTGTTCGTCATCGGCTCGCTGGCCTGCACGCTGGTGGACAGCATGGCCCAGCTGGCCGCGGCGCGGGCGCTGCAGGGCCTGGGCGCGGGCGGGCTGATGTCGCTGGCCCTGACGATCATCGCCGACCTCGTGCCGCCCCGGCAGCGGCCCAAGTACCAGGGCTACTTCCTGGCCGTCTTCGGCACCTCCAGCGTCCTCGGCCCGGTGGTGGGCGGCTTCTTCGCCGGGCAGGACACGCTCCTGGGCATCACCGGCTGGCGCTGGGTGTTCCTGGTGAACGTGCCGATCGGGGCGCTGGCGCTGTTCGTGGTGGCGCGGGTGCTCAACGTGCCGCACACCAAGCGCGACCACCGCATCGACTACTGGGGCGCGGCGTTCCTGGCGGTGTCGGTCGTGCCGCTGCTGCTGATCGCCGAGCAGGGCCGGGAGTGGGGCTGGGGCTCGCCGGTCGCCATCGTCTGCTACGCCCTCGGCGTGGTCGGCCTGGTCGCGTTCCTGCTGGTGGAGCGCAGGCTGGGCGACGAGGCGCTGATCCCGCTGCGGCTGTTCCGCACGTCCACCTTCGCCATGACGATCATCGCGGGCGCGATCCTGGGCGTGGGCATGTTCGGCGGGATCTCGATGATCCCGCAGTACCTGCAGATCGTGCGCGGCTACAGCCCCACCGACGCGGGCCTGATGATGCTGCCGATGATGCTCGGGATGATGACCGCCTCGATCACCTCGGGCAGGCTCACCGCCAAGAGCGGGCACTACAAGATGTTCCCGATCATCGGCACCGCGCTGGCGATCGTGGCCCTGCTGCTGTTCTGGACCGTCGGGGTGGACACCCCCATCTGGCAGCCGCTGGTCTACATGGCGATCTTCGGCCTGGGCCTCGGCAACTGCATGCAGACGCTGACCGTGGCGGCGCAGAACTCGGTGCCGTTCCAGGACATGGGCGTGGCCACGGCGTCGGTGACGTTCTTCCGCCAGCTCGGCGGCACGCTCGGCGTCGCGGTGTTCCTGTCGCTGCTGTTCAGCACGGTGGCCGACAACATCGGCCGGGCCTTCCGCTCGGCGGTGGGCGACCCGGGCTTCCAGGCCGCCCTGGCCGACCCCGCGGTGCGGGCGGACCCGGCCAACGCGCCGGTGTTCGACGCGCTGACCTCCGGCGGCCACGGCGGGGTGCTGGACGACTCGTCGTTCCTGCTGTCGGTCGACCCGCGGCTGGCGCGCCCGTTCCAGGAGGGCTTCACCGAGTCGATCCAGCTGGTGTTCCTGGCGGGCGCCGGGGTGATGGTGCTGGCGTTCGTGGTGGCGCTGTTCATCAAGGAGATCCCGCTGAAGATGCACAGCCCGGCGCAGGCGGCGGCCATGTCCGCAGCGGGCGAAGGGGCCGCACCCGCAGCCGGTGCGGCCGGCGAGCCCGCACCCGAGGGCGAGACCGTCCGCGACCGCCGATAACCGTTTGTTCGGCCGAGCGGGCGCGACGTAGGTTCGGGGCATGGGCCCACTGACCGAGCGCGAGATCCGCGCGTCGTTCGTCAACTGCACCAAGGGCGAGGCCAAGCGCATGTCCCTGCCCGCGGACCTGTCCGCGCGCCCCTGGGCCGACCTGGACTTCCTGGGGTGGCGCGACCCGGCCGCGCCGCAGCGGGCCTACCTGGTCGCCGAGACCGCCGCGGGCGCCACCGGCGTGGCGCTGCGGCTGGCCTCCGCCGAGGCGGGCCCGACCCGGCGCAAGATGTGCTCGCTGTGCCTGACGACCCACCCCGGGGACGGCGTGACGCTGATGACCGCCCGCAAGGCGGGCAGCGGCGGGCAGCAGGGCAACTCCGTGGGCATCTACATCTGCGCCGACCTCGCCTGCTCCCTCTACCTGCGCGGGAAGAAGGACGCGGGCCCCGGCACGCGGGTGCGCGAGTCGCTGACCCTCGACGAGCAGATCGAGCGGACCGCGGCCAACGTCGCCGCCTTCCTCGACCGGGTGACCGCCTAGCTGAGCGCGGCCAGCCCGATGACCAGCAGGAACGGCCCGCGCACGAGCTGGCGGACGAGGTTGGCAGGCAGGGCGACGCCGCCGACGTCGGCGGTGGGGCCGGGGGTGTAGTCCAGGTCGGGTCTGCTGACCGTGCGGGCCACCGCGACGGCCGCCACCGGGACGGCGGCGGGCGCGGCGGGCAGCCCGGCGAGCACGGCGGCGGCCAGCCACAGTCCCGCGACGACCATGAGCACCACCACGGCGGTCAGCCACAGCTCGGTGTCGGACTGGGGCAGCCAGCGCCGCAACCCGGCCACCGCGGTGGCCTCGGCCAGGCCGCCGGCCAGCGGCAGGACGGCGAAGTAGGCGCCCAGCCCCGCCCACCAGACCGGGGCGACCACCGGGAAGACCGCGTGCAGGACGGGCGCGGCCAGGGCGAGCAGCGCGGCGGCGGCGAGCATGCCCCGGCGGGCCGCGATGCCCGAGACCACCAGCCGCAGCGTGCTGTCCAGCCTGCCCCGCGTCGGCCGCGGCCGCGGCAGCAGCGACAGCACGTCGCCGAAGGCCGCCGCGACGGACCGCACGACGTGGGCGTTGTGCCCGCGGACCAGCTCCCGCCGCCCCGGCCGCGCGGGCGGCCCCCAGACGGCGGCGGCCGCGACCAGCAGCGCCGCGGCGATGGCCCAGAGCCAGGCCGCGGGGGCGAACAGCGCGCCCGCGACCGCCAGCGCGAACGGCGCCAGGTGCTCGCCCCTGCGGACCCGGCGCGCGGCGGAGTAGGCGTAGGCGGCGCCGGCGAGCACGACCGCCAGCGCCGCGGGCCAGCCCGACCAGCCCAGCACCTGCCCGGCGGCGACGAGCAGGTAGCCCACGATCCCGAAGCGCACCGCCCACGCCCGCACCATCGGCCCGTGCACCAGCCGAGCCCGGTCGCCGGTGTCATCCCAGGTGAGCCGCGCCGGGTGGGCGCGGACGAAGTCGCGCCGCAGCAGCGACAGGATGGCGACGGCGGTGGCCAGCAGGACCACGGCGTTCAGCGCGTTCGCTGGCACGGCGTGCGCGCCGATGAACCGCTCGTGCAGCAGCTCGGTCCGGTAGAACGGCAGGGCGAGCAGGCCCACGCCGATGAAGGCGGCCAGGCCGCTCACAGCTCGACCACCTGGTCGGCCACCGCGTCCACCAGCGGCCGGTGGTGGCTGGCGATGACCACCGCTGCCGACGCCTTGGCCTCGGCGATGACCTCGGCGAGCCACTGCCGCGCCCGGGCGTCGAGCGCGCGCTCGGGCTCGTCGAGCAGCAGCACCCGGCAGTCCCGGCGCAGCGCCCCGGTCAGCAGCAGCCTGCGCCGCTGCCCGGCCGACATCTCCACCGCGGGCACGTCGGGCAGCCCGGTGGTGTCGGGCAGGCCGAGCAGCTGCAGGTGCTGGGCCGGGGTGTACTCCTCGAACAGCGCCGAGTCGTCCAGCACGACCGAGACGGCGCGGCGGAACTCCGGCTCCCGCTCGTCCGGCTTGCGCCCGGCGACGGCCACGGTGCCCTCGGTGGGCTCCTGCAGGCCGTAGAGGCAGTGCAGCAGGGTCGACTTCCCCGACCCGTTCTCCCCGGTCACCGCCAGGCATTCGCCGGGCTCGACGGCCAGGTCCAGCCCGCGGAACAGCCACCGGTCCCCGACCAGCACACCCAGCCCGCTCGCGTGTATCCCCACGCCGGGCTCAACGCCGCGGACCCGGACCGGGGTTCCCGGAACCCCGCCCGCGCCGCAACCGTTGTCCCGGCATGGTGGAGACCATCCTGGCCTGGAGCGTGCCCGGCGGGACGCTGCTCATGGTCGCCGTCGGGGTGTTCGAGCTGCTGCGCCAGAAGCGCAGGGACAAGGCCGGGACGCCGGTCACCGCCACCTACATCAACGAGTTCACCGCCATGTTCTACGGCACCAAGCGCATGGAGCTGGACCACCGCGACTCCCAGTCCATGCTGCGCGAGGAGGACGCCCAGGGCGGCCCGCCGCTGGGCGTCGACCTCGACGCAGGCGTCGTCGTGCTGCCCAACCGCAGGCCAAGGGCCGGTGAATTGGGCTCGACGGGAGACGGGTCGGGGTCGGCGGCACGTACCCTACGGCCGTGACCCTTGCGACCGACGTGCTCGACTCGGCGGGGCCCCTGCTGGTGTGGGCCGTCGTGCTGGGTTTCGTGTTCGTCGAGTGCGCCTTCATCTTCGGGCTGTTCCTGCCCGGGGACTCCCTGCTCTTCGCCGCGGGGGTCGTGCTCGCCCAGCACGCGGCCGAGGGGCAGGCGTGGGGGCTCTCGATCGCCGCGACCGTCACCGCGGTGGCGGCCAACCAGCTCGGCTACGTCATCGGCGCGAAGACGGGGCACGCGATCATCACCCGCAAGGGCGGGCGGGTGCTCAACGCGGCCAACCTGGCCAAGGCCCGCGACTTCCTCGACCGGCGCGGGTTCTGGGCGATCGTGCTGGCCCGCTGGCTGCCGTGGGTGCGCACGCTCGCCCCGCTGATCGCGGGCGCGGCGAAGATGGACGCCCGCCGCTTCGCCCTGGCCACCACCGTCGGCGCGCTGGCCTGGGTGCCGACGCTGGTCCTGCTCGGCTACTACGCCGCCGGGCTGCTCGACCGCGTGCCGTGGTTGCAGACCGCGGCCGTCATCGGCAGCGTGGCGTTCTTCGTCGTCGGCACGGCGTGGGGGATCTGGAAGTACCGGCAGGAGATGAGCAAGCCGGTCGACACCATCTCCGTCACGGAGTGACCACCAGGTCGGCCCGGTCCCTGGTCGAGGCGATCAGCACCGCGTTGGCCTCGTCGGAGCCCAGCGTGCGCTCCCACGCCTGCTCGGGCGTGCGGCCGTGGGCCTCGTGCCGCAGGCGCAACCGCTCGCGCCGCACGTCGTCGGGCACGTCGACGTACCAGACCTCGTCGAGCAGGGCCCGCACGCGCGGCCACAGCAGCAGGTAGTTGCCCTCGGTGATGACCAGCGGCGTCTCCCGGCGCACCGGCACCGCGCAGGCCACCGGCTCCTCGATCTCGCGGCGGAACTCCGGGGCGTAGACGACCGGGTCGGTGCGCGCCTTGAGCCGGGCCAGCAGGTCGGCGTAGCCGTCGGCGTCGAAGGTGTGCGGCGCGCCCTTGACCGCGGCGATGCCGAGCCGGTCCAGCTCGCGCTGGGCGAGGTGGAACCCGTCCATGCCCACCAGCGCGGCGCGCCCGCCCAGCGCGTCGGCCAGCCGGGCCGCCAGGGTCGACTTGCCCGCGCCCGGCGGGCCGCAGATGCCGAGCAGGCGGCGCCGGTCGGCCATGCCGGACGCGCGGGCGACCAGGTCGGGGAAGGTCGGTCCCATGCTCCTCACCTTCGGCGGGGTATGGTCCGCAAGCGTTTGCAGCGAACGGGGAGCAGGATTTCACGCCGTGGCCACCATGCAGGATGTAGCCCGGATCGCCGGGGTGTCGATCAGCACCGTCTCGCACGTGGTCAACCAGACCAGAGCCGTCGCCGAGTCGACCCGCGAACGGGTGCTGGCGGCCATCGAGTCCACCGGCTACACCGGCAACGCGATCGCCCGCTCGCTGGTCACCGGCGGCACCAAGTCCATCGGCGTGGCGATGTCGCTGCTGGCCAACCCGCACCTGGCCCAGCTCGTCCACGCGATCGAGGCCGAGGCGACGGCGGCCGGGCACACGGTGCTGATCGGCGACACCCTCGACACCCCCGACGGCGAGCGCGACGCCGTGCGCAGGCTGCAGGCCCGCCGGGTGGACGGCGTGCTGCTCACCCCCGTCCCCGGCGACACGGCCACCCTCGACGCCCTGGCCCGCAGCGGGACGCCCGCCGTGCTGGTCGACCGGGTCTCCCACCGGGTCAAGCTCGACCAGGTGGGCCCGGAGAACATCCAGTCCACCTCCGCCCTCGTCTCCCACCTGGCCGCCGCGGGGCACCGCCGCATCGGCTTCATCAGCGGTGTGGACTGGGTCAGCGCCAGCGAGGAGCGCACCCTCGGCTACCGCCTCGGCCTGGGCCGGGCCGGGCTGCGCTGGGACTCCAACCTGGTCGCGGGCGGCGGCGCGACGCACGAGGACGGCGTGCTCGCCCTGCGCCGCCTGCTCACCGTCCCCGAGCGGCCGACGGCGGTGATCACCGGCAACGGCGCGATGACCGGCGGGGCGTACAAGGAGGCCCGCGCGCACGGCCTCGCCGTCGGGCGCGACCTGGCGATCGCGGGCCACGACGAGGTGGAGTGGGCCGAGCTGGTCCAGCCGGGCATCACCACGATGGCCCACCCGGTGGACGAGATCGGCCGCGCCGCCGTGCGCCTGCTGCTGCGCCGCATCGCCGAGCCCGACCGCGAGCCGGAGACCGTGCTGCTCCCGCCGACCCTGGTCCACCGCGGCTCGTGCGGCTGCCAGGCCGGCGGGTGAACCGCTGGTGGGTGGTCCGGGCGCCGTTGCCGGTCGCGCGGTCCGGGTAACAACCCGGTAGGGGCGCACGACGCACCCAACGGGTCCGCCACAGGTGTGGTCCCGGATGGGAGCGACGGTGCCCGCCACGACCGGACACGACCTGCCGACCCTCGCCCTCACCGTCGCCGCCGACCGCGTCGGGGCGGCCCGCCGCGCGCTGACCCGCTGGCTGGTCGACCACGGCGTCGCCGAGCTGTCCGCCTGCGACATCGTGCTGGCCGTGGCCGAGGCCGCCGCGGAGGCGGGCGCGCACGGCCCCACGGCCATCACGATCACCGCGACGATCCACCCGGCCCGGGTCGTCGCCACCGTCACCGACGACGGGCGGTGGCGCGACCCGGAGACCGGCCTGGGCACGCTGCGCGGCCGGGCCCTGGGCGCGGTCGAGGCCACCGCGGAGCACTACGACATCGCCCACGCCGACGACCGCACCACGCTGCGGGCCTGCTTCCGGCTAGAACCCGCCTGACACCGGCAGCACGGCACCGGTCACAAAGGACGCTTCCGGGCCGAGCAGCCAGAGGATCGCGGCGGCGACCTCCGGCGGCTCGCCAGCGCGGCCCATCGGGATGCGGGTGGCGGCCAGCCGCGCCGGGCGGTCGGGATCGCCCGCCGCGGCGTGCAGTCCAGTGTGGACAGTCCCGGGCGCGACGGTGTTGACCCGCACGCCTTCGGTGGCGACCTCCAGCGCCAGCCCGTAGGCCAGGGTCTCCACGGCGGCCTTCGACGCGGCGTAGTGCACCCACTCGCCCGGCGACCCCCGCTTGGCCGCGGTGCTGGACACGGCCACGATCGACCCGCCAGCCCCACCGTGCTTTGTGGACATCCGCCGCACGGCCTCCCGCAGGCACAGGAACGTGCCCAGCACGTTGACGTCCAGCACCGCGCGCATCGCCGCGGCGGGCACCTCGTCGACCCGGCCCCGGCCGCCGGTCACCCCGGCGTTGGCGACGAGCCCGGTCAGCGGCCCGAGCTCGGCCGCGGCGTCGAACAGCGCCGCCACGTCCGCCTCGACCGACACGTCGGCCCGCACGGCCACCGCCTGCCTGCCCGTCGCCCGCACCTCGGCCACCACGGCGTCGGCCGCCGCCCGGTCCGCGGTGTAGTTGACGACCACGTCGTGCGGGGCGCTGCGGCAGACCGCGGCCCCGATCCCCCGGCTCCCGCCGGTCACCACCAGTACGCTCACCCGGCCATGCTGGCACGGCGCTCCAGCCGGGCCGCGGCCTCCAGCGCCATCCACCCGCTGAGCTGCACCGACAGGTCGTGCTCCGGCCCGCCTGCGCGGTTGGCGGGCCGGGCGGGGTCCGGGCCGAACAGCGGGCCGCCCGGCACCGCGCCGCGGTTGTCCCACCACGCCTGCGCGGTGGCCAGCACCAGCCCGGCCGCGGTCTCGCCCTCGGCGTCGGGCAGCCGGATCGCGGCGTCGGCCAGGTAGCGGGTGAGGATGCCGGTGAACAGCCCGCCGTCGCCGCCGTCGTGGCCGCGCAGCACGCCGCCGGGCGCGAGGCCCTCCGCCACCGCCCGCACCGTCCGCCCGGCCCGCTGCGCCCACGGCCCGCCGGGCTCCCGCTCGGCCAGCTCCACGCAGGCGCCGATGAAGACGCCCTGGCAGTAGGTGTAGTACGTGGTCACGATGTCGCGGACGCCGCCGTCCTGGGCCACGTGCAGCCCGTCCCACAGCAGCCCGGTCGCCGGGTCGCGCAGCTGCCGCTCCATCCACTCGGCCATCGCGCGGGCGCGCTGGTGGTCGGCGCGGTCGACCCGCGCGCGGGCCAGCAGGATCGCCGCGGGTCCGTTGGCCGGGACGTTCTTGAAGGTGTCCCCGCGCCGCCACCAGATCCCGCCGCCGCCGTGCTCGGTCCAGCCCTCGCGCAGCCGCGCGGTGATCTCGACCAGCGCGGCGCGGGTGTCGAGCAGGTCGCGGGCGCGGTGCAGGGCCAGGCCGAGCCAGGCGATGTCGTCGTAGTAGTCGTTGGTCCACCGCCGCAGGTTGCGCAGGTGCACCCCGTGGACGAGCTGGCGGATCACCTCGACGCGCCCGGTGGCCGGGGCGCGCTCGTGCGCGTCGACCAGGCAATCGATCAGGTGGGCCTGCCACCAGTAGTGCCAGCGGCCGAAGAGCCGGTCGGCGAGCCGGGCGGGCTTGCCGACCACGCCCAGCCGGGTGCCGGGCAGCCCCCACAGCCTGCGCAGGTGCCTGCCGCGGATGCCCCGCTCGGCCACCCCCGCCCGGGCCGCCCACAGCCCCGGCGTGCGCTCAGCCGCGCCCACCGCCCGCTCCGCGCCCCGGGTCATGCCTCCATGGTGGGGGCTGGATCGTTCCGGATGCCCCCGGTGTCACTGATTCGTGCCCTCCGGCGGGCAGCGCCAGCCGCCAGACCATGCCGACGCCGGTCTCCCCCGGCGCGGTGATCGGCCGGGGGTCAGCGGTCTCCACCAGGGTGAAGCCGAGCCTGCGCGGGACCGCGCCGCTGGCGTGGTTGGCCGCGTCGTGGTGGATCTCCACGTGGTCGATGTCCTCGATGCCCCCGGTGACGGCCACCAGGGCCGCCGCGGCGCGGGTGGCGTGGCCGCGGCCGGTGTGCGCGGGGTGCAGCCAGTAGCCGATCTCCAGCCCGCGCGGGCCGATGCGCCGCTCCAGGCCGCACGCGCCGATCGGCTCGCCCCCTGGCGCGATGAGGTAGCAGAAGGACGTGCCCGCCGCCCAGCCGGTCGCGGCGTCGAGCAGGAACGCCCCCGCCGAGTCCAGCGTGTAGTCCTCCGCCGCCCACGCCATCCACGGGCGCAGGTGCTCCTGGGCGTCGGCGACCAGCCGCTGCACCACGTCCGGCTCGAACTCGATGGCCCGCACCAGGTCGCCGACGCGGGTCGGCGGGCGGGTCACCACGCCGCCTCCAGGTCGGCGTGCGCGCGGACCCAGGCGTGCATGACGATGCCCGCGGCGACGCCCGCGTTGATCGAGCGGGTCGAGCCGAACTGGGCGATGGAGACCAGCAGGTCGGCGCGGGCGCGGGCGGCGGGGGTCAGCCCCGGGCCCTCCTGGCCGAAGACCAGCACGCACTCCCTGGGCAGCTCGGCGGTCTCCAGCCGCACCGACCCCGGGGTGTTGTCCACGCCGACCACCGCCAGGCCCGACGCCCGGGCGAAGGACACCAGCGAGTCGACGTCCGGGTGGTGGGCCACGTGCTGGTACCGGTCGGTCACCATCGCCCCCCTGCGGTTCCACCGCCTGCGCCCGACGATGTGCACCGCGCGGGCGGCGAAGGCGTTGGCGGTGCGGACCACGGTCCCGATGTTGTGGTCGTGCTGGAAGTTCTCGATGGCCACGTGGAAGCCGTGGCGGCGGCGGTCGAGGTCGGCGACGACCGCCTCCCGCCGCCAGTACCGGTAGGCGTCGACCACGTTGCGGCGGTCGCCGGACGCGAGCAGGTCGGGGTCGTAGTGCGGCTCGGTCGGCCACTCGCCCGGCCACGGCCCGACGCCCACGGGCTCGCCGAACACCCACTCGGTGGGTCCTTCGCTCACACCTTCACACCCCTGCGCCTGCGCGCCCAGACGCCCGCGTACGACACGACCAGCAGGACGATGGCCAGCACGCCCACCACAGGCAGCATGGCGTGCGGGAACAGCTCACCGTAGATGTAGTGCTCGTTGAACCCGCCGGGCAGGTCCCCCAAGCCCTGCTGGTGGCGGAAGTGGTTCTCCAGCTCGGTCAGCGGGCAGGGGATCGGGGTGACGTTGACCAGCACGCCCCACGCGGCGAAGAAGACGTGGACGTAGATCGTCCGCGGCCACCGCCACGCGAGGAACCCCCCGAGCCCGATGTAGCCCAGCGCGATGAAGTGCACCACCGCCGTAGCCGCGGCCAGCGCCCCCGACATGGGCCACCACCTCCCCGTGACCCCAAGGTACCGGGGAAGTGTCCGATTCGGGCAGGATCAGCCCTGGTCAGGAAGTCCGAGATCGGCGAGGTCGAGCAGCGACCGCCACGGCAGCCCGCGCTCCTCGACCGCGCGCCGGGCCGTGTCGCCGCGGTTGACCACCGTGGCCACGCCGACGACCGTCGCCCCGGCCTCGACCAGAGCGTCGACCGCGGTCAGCACGCTGCCCCCGGTGGTCGAGGTGTCCTCGACGGCCAGCACCCGCTGCCCGGCGACCTCGATCCCCTCGATCCGCCGCTGCATGCCGTGCGCCTTGGTCTCCTTGCGCACCACGAAGGCGTCCAGCACCTCCCCGGCGTGCGCCGCCGCGTGCATCATCGCCAGCGCGACCGGATCGGCCCCGAGCGTGAGCCCGCCGACGGCCACGTAGTCCCAGTCGGCGGTCAACCCGCGCATGAGCCGCCCGATCAGCGGGGCGGCGGCGTGGTGCAGGGTGGCCCGGCGCAGGTCGACGTAGTAGTCGGCCGTCTTCCCCGAGGCCAGCGTCACCCGACCGTGCACGACGGCCAGCTCGCTCACCAACCGGGCCAGCTCACCCTTGGCGGTCTCATCAACAGCAGTTCGCACAGAACGTCAGCCTCTCACGACCCGCCCCGCGCCTAACAATCCGCCGCGCCCCGCGTCAGCCCGCCGCGGACCGGGCTGCGCGTGCATGCACCGAGCGATCGGAACGGCAGACGACCGGATCAGCCGCGGTTGCGGCCTGCGGCCACCCGGCGTTCGAGGGTGCGCTGGAGGCCGCGGGGCAGGAGTCTGGTGAGGGCGACCAGGGCCTTGTACTGGGGGCCGGGGATGGAGCGGGTGCGGCCGTGGACGAGGTCGGCCAGGCAGTCGGCCACCACGCGGTCGGCGTCGAGCCAGAGGAACTCGGGGAGTTCGCTCATGTCGTCGCCCGCGCGCTCGTGGAACTCGGTGTGGGTGAAGCCGGGGCAGAGGGCGACCACGCGGACGCCGGTGCCCGCCAGGTGGGCGGCCAGGCCCTCCGACAAGGCCGTCACGTACGCCTTGCTGGCCCCGTAGGACGGTCCGCTGGCCGGGAAGAAGCCCGCGATGCTGGAGACGTTGACGATGCCGCCGTGCCCGCGCGCGAGCATGCCGGGCAGGGCGGCCCTGGTCAGCCGCATGACGGCGGTGACGTTGAGGTCCACCTGCGACTGCAGCCACGCCGGGTCGGCTTCGGCGAAGGCGCCGCGGGTGCCGAAGCCCGCGTTGTTGACCAGCAGGTCGACCGGGCGCTCCGGGTCGGACAGGCGGTCCTCGACGCGCTTGCGGGCGCGGGTGGTCGTCAGGTCGGCGGTCATCGTCTGCACCGCGACGCCGTGCGCCTCGGTCAGCTCGGCGGCGACGGCCTTGAGCCGCTCCGCGGTGCGGGCGACGACGACCAGGTCGTATCCGTCTGCGGCCAGCCTGCGGGCGAAGGCCGCGCCGATTCCCGCGGTGGCGCCGGTGATCAGTGCGGTGGGCATAGCGGGCACGCTACCCAGCGGTACGCCCGGGCCGGAAGCTCACTCGTCGGCCCCGCCGCGGGCCTCGACCTCGCCGGGGCGGTCGACCTCGGCGTCGAAGGGGTCCACCACGTCGGCGATCTCGCCCAGGCCGCGCAGCAGCCGCTCCAGCCGCGACGGCGAGGAGTTCGGCGCGGAGGCGGCCAGCACCCAGCCGTTCTCGATCCACGCCACGGCCACGTCCTGGCCGATGTCCTCGGTGGCGTCGACGAGGTCCGGGGTGATCAGCGCGCGGGCGGCGGCGATGTCGGAGACGAAGGCGTAGCGCTGCCCGACCGGGCCGAGCAGCTCGGGCATGTGCTCGCGCTGGAACGGGGTGCTCGGCACCCACAGCTCGACCACGACGGGGTGCACGCGCTTGCACTGCACCGCCGAGATGACGGTGTTGACGCGCCCGCCCGCCTCCAGGTCGAACACGTACACCTTGCGCCTGCCGTCGGCGGTGAACGTCGACCCGGCGACCACGTCCCGGGCCACGCCGTCGCCGTAGTAGGCGATCGCGCCGCCGTTCCACTGGCCCGGCAGCACGTGGTCGGCCTCGGCGAACTGCCACCCCCGCAGCGCCGCCCACCGCCTGCGCTCGCGGTTGCGCGAGCTCAGCCGCGCGCGATCGCGCATCAGGAACAGAGCGCCCGCGACCAGAGCCGCGAACGCCACCACGAACCACACCCACGCGGGAACGCCCACGCCGCCCAGCGTAGTCGCCGCGGCGCGGCATTCAAGATCACGGGGGCGTGCCACCCGGCCGGATTCGCCCCATCCGGCCGGGTCGGGTGTGGATAACCCCGCGTCGGGTGTGGATGAACGGCCGCTATCCGTCGTGCTTGGACAGCAGCGGCGCCTCGGGGTCGGAGTCGGTGAGGAACTGGGTGCAGCGCTGCTGCTCCTCGGTCTCCCCGATGGCCTCGGCCGCGCGGGCCAGGGCGGCCAGGGCGCGCAGGAAGCCCTGGTTGGGGCGGTGCGCCCACGGGACCGGGCCGAACCCCTTCCAGCCGGACCGGCGCAGCTGGTCGAGGCCGCGGTGGTAGCCGGTGCGGGCGTAGGCGTAGGCGGCGACGTCCTCGCCTGCGTCGAGGGCGCGCTCGGCCAGGGCCGCCCACGCCTCGCTGAAGTCGGGCCACTGGCGGGCGACGAGCGCGGGGTCGTCGCCGCGCTCCAGCGCCGACTGGGGCTCGGGTCGCTCGGGGAGGCGGGTCGGCTCGGGGCCCAGGAGGTTGCCGGTCATGGGTCAATCCTGCCGCAGCCAGGCCAGGGCCGCGTCGGCCAGGGCGGCCGCGCCGAGCCCGATCGTCGGATCGATGACCGGGGCGAACAGCGGCGAGTGGTTCGCGGGCAGCGTCTGCACCACATCGCGCAGCTCCTCGAAGCTGGTCGCGCCCGCGAACGCGGCCGGGTCGGCCCCGCCGAGCAGCCAGTACACCAGCGGCGCGCCCGCCGCGGTGGCGAAGACGCCGACGTCCTCGCTGCCGGTCACCGGCCCCGGGTCGACCACCGCGACGCCCTGAAAGGCGGGGCGGGTGCGCTCCACCGCGGCGGCGTCGTTGACCGCGGTCGGGAAGCTGCTCTCCAGGACGATCTCCGGCTCCCGGTCCGCGCCCGAGGCCGCCGCCTCCGCCCGGACGATCCGCTCGATCGCGGCGAGGGTGCGCTCGCGGACGCGCGAGTCGTAGGTGCGCACGCTCAGGCGCAGCTCGGCCTCGGACGGGATGATGTTGGCGACCGTGCCCGCCTGCATCGCGCCGACCGTCACCACGGCGGTGTCCCCGCCCGCGGTCTCCCGGGACACGATCGTCTGCAGCCGCAGGACCGTCGACGCCGCCATCACCACCGGGTCGACGGCC
This sequence comes from Actinokineospora sp. NPDC004072, assembly GCF_053604195.1. Taxonomy (NCBI): domain Bacteria; kingdom Bacillati; phylum Actinomycetota; class Actinomycetes; order Pseudonocardiales; family Pseudonocardiaceae; genus Actinokineospora; species Actinokineospora sp. NPDC004072. The sequence goes on from NZ_JBSGHB010000004.1 coordinate 219,850, forward strand.
ACCTCCGGCCGCGACCCGTGCCCGCCGCGCCCGTGCAGGGTGATCCGCAGGGTGTCGGCGGCGGCGAAGGACGGGCCCGCGCGCAGCCCGAGGACCCCGGCGGGCATGGGCGCGACGTGCTGGCCGAGCACCACGTCCGGCGTGCCGAACCGGTCGAACAGCCCGTCGTCGATCATCGCGTGGGCCCCGCCGCCGACCTCCTCGGCCGGCTGGAAGACCGCCAGCACCGTGCCCGCCCACCCCGGCGTCCCCGCCAGCCTGCGGGCGGCCCCGATCAGGCAGGTCACGTGCACGTCGTGCCCGCAGGCGTGCATCACGCCGGTGGTCGTGCTGGCGTAGGGCAGGCCGGTGCGCTCGGTGACGGGCAGGGCGTCCATGTCGGCGCGCAGCAGCACCGCAGGCCCGCCGCCCCGGCGCAGCACGCCCACCACCCCGGTCCCGCCGATCCGCTCGGCCACCTCGAACCCGGCCGCGCGCAGCTCCCGGGCGGCCACGCCCGCGGTCCGCTCCTCGGCGAAGGCCAGCTCGGGGTTGCGGTGCAGGTCGCGGTAGATGTCGGCCAGCTCAGTCATCCGCGGACGACCGGTTCTGGTACGCGAGGTCGAGGTACTCCGGGTGCCGCTGCATCCACCCGGCGATGAACGGGCAGGTGGCCAGCACGGCCAGCCCCCGCCTGCGCGCCTCGTCCAGCGCCGCCCTGGCCAGCGCGCTGCCCACGCCCTTCCCCTCGAAGGCCGGGTCGACCTCCGTGTGCGGGAAGACGATCAGGTCGGCGCCGAGCAGGTACTCCGCGTGCCCGGCGGGCTGGCCGTCCACAGTGGCCTCGAACCGGCGCCGCTCGGGCGCGTCGGCGACCTCCACACTCATGCGTCGAGCTTCCCGGAACCGGCCGTCGGCGTCCACCCAGGGCGATGGCCCGCCCGGAGTGTCCGGACGGGCCATCGGGGTTGCCGCTGCGGTCAGCCCGCGAGCATGCGCCCCGCGGACTTGAGGTGCTCGCACGCCTGGGTCACCCGGGTGGCCATGGCCTGCTCGGCGACCTTCAGGTAGCTGCGCGGGTCGTAGGTCTTCTTGTTGCCGACCTCGCCATCGATCTTCAGCACACCGTCGTAGTTGGTGAACATGTGCGCCGCGATCGGGCGGGTGAAGGCGTACTGGGTGTCGGTGTCGATGTTCATCTTCACCACGCCGTAGGACACCGCTTCGTGGATCTCCTCCAGCAGCGAGCCCGAGCCGCCGTGGAAGACCAGGTCGAACGGCTTGGACCCGGCGGGCAGGCCCAGCTTCTCGGCCACCACGTCCTGGCCCTGCTTGAGGATCTCCGGGCGCAGCTTGACGTTGCCCGGCTTGTAGACGCCGTGCACGTTGCCGAAGGTGGCCGCCAGCAGGTACCGGCCGCGCTCGCCAGCGCCGAGGGCCTCGACGGTCTTGAGGTAGTCGTCGGCGGAGGTGTAGAGCTTCTCGTTGATCTCGTTGTCGACGCCGTCCTCCTCGCCGCCGACCACGCCGACCTCGATCTCCAGGACGATCTTGGCCTTGGCCGCCGCGTCGAGCAGCTCGGCGGCGATCTGCAGGTTCTCCTCCAGCGGCACCGCGGAGCCGTCCCACATGTGCGACTGGAACAGCGGGTTGCCGCCCGCCGCGACCCGCTCGGCGCTGATGGCGATGAGCGGGCGGACGAAGCCGTCGAGCTTGTCCTTGGGGCAGTGGTCGGTGTGCAGGGCGACGTTCACCGGGTACTTCGCGGCGACGACGTGGGCGAACTCGGCGAGCGCGGTCGCCCCGGTCACCATGTCCTTGACCTTGGTGCCGGAGGCGAACTCGGCGCCGCCGGTGGAGAACTGGATGATGCCGTCGCTCTCCGCCTCGGCGAAGCCCCGCAGGGCGGCGTTCAGCGTCTCCGACGAGGTCACGTTGATGGCGGGGTAGGCGAACTCGTTCGCCTTGGCCCGGTCCAGCATCTCCGCGTAGACCTCGGGCGTGGCAATGGGCATCGGGGGCTCCTCCTCGGGATGGCCATGCGCCGTTCTGCCGCATCCTACGAAAAGCGGCCCACCCCCGCGTCGGGCACACTGGCCGACATGGCGACCGCTACCTGGAACGGCGAGGTCATCGCCGAGAGCGACGACACGGTCATCGTCGAGGGCAACCACTACTTCCCGATCGAGTCGGTCCACCAGCACTTCCTGCGCCCGTCGACCACCACCACGCACTGCCCCTGGAAGGGCGACGCCAGCTACTACACCCTGCACGTCAACGGCGAGGAGAACCCCGACGCCGCCTGGTACTACGCCGAGCCCAAGGAGGAGGCCGAGCAGATCCGCGGCCGGGTGGCCTTCTGGCGCGGCGTCGAGGTGCAGGGCTGACCCGATTTACCTGTTACCGCCGGTAGCTTACCGGCGGTAAGTTGCGGTACCGTCGCCTCCACCTGACTCCCGAGGAGGCATCGGATGGGTGCGACGAACCTGTTCGCCCGTGAGCACGCCGTCGACGGCAAGGTCGTCCTGATCACCGGGGCGGCCCGCGGGCTGGGCGCCGGGCTGGCCGAGCGGCTGGGCGCGCGCGGGGCCAAGCTCGCCCTCGTCGGCCTGGAGCCCGCGGAGCTGGCCGAGGTCGCCGCCCGGTGCGGGTCGGACGCCGCGGTCTTCGAGGCCGACGTCACCGACTGGGACGCGCTGGAGTCGGCGGTGCGCGGCGTCGTCGAGCGCTTCGGTGGGATCGATGTCGTCGTGGCCAACGCGGGCATCGCGGCGGCGGGCTTCGTGCGGTCCATCGACCCGGCTGCCTTCGAGCGCACCATCGAGGTCGACCTGCTCGGCGTCTGGCGGACCGTCCGGGCGACGCTGCCGCACGTCATCAAGCGGCGCGGCTACATCCAGATCGTCTCGTCGCTGGCCGCGATCACCCACGCCCCGGCCATGTCGGCCTACGCCGCGGCCAAGGCGGGGGTCGAGGCGTTCGGCAACAGCCTGCGCGCCGAGGTGCGGCACCTGGGCGTGGGCGTCGGCGTCGCGCACCCGTCGTGGATCGCCACCGACCTGGTGCACGGGGCCGACGAGCACCCGGTCTTCGGCAAGCTGCGCGCGGGCATGCCCGGGCCGATCGGCAAGACCCACCCGGTGTCGGTGGCCCTGGACGCGCTGGAGCGGGGCGTGCTGCGCCGCGACCGGTCGGTCCACGTGCCCGGCTGGGTCGGCGCGCTCAAGCTGGTCCGCGCGTTCCTCCCGCCGATCATCGAGATCGGCGGCAGGCTGCGCGGCAACATGGTCGCCCGCGCGGACAAGGAGGCCCTGGCCGACGTGGCCGCGCGGGGGGCGGCGGCGTCGTCGCGGCCGGTCGGGCCGGGGGGCGCGGCCGCGATGCAGGGGCGGTAGGCCGGTGTCGCGCCGGGCGCAGATCCGGATGTCCGACGCCGAGGTGGCCGCTTTCCTGGCCGCCGAGCGCACGATGTCGCTGGCCACGCTCGGTCCCGGCGGGCGGCCGCACCTGGTCCCGCTCTGGTACGTCCCTGGCCCCGCCCTCTCCACCTGGACCTACGCCGCCTCGCAGAAGGTCGCCAACCTGCGGCGCGACCCGCGGGCGACCGCGCTGGTCGAGGCGGGCGAGTCGTACGAGGAGCTGCGCGGGGTCAGCATGGAGTGCGACGTCGCCATCGTCGAGGACGAGGCGGGCGTGGTGCGGATCGGCTCGGCGCTGCTGCGCCGCTACAGCGGCAGCGCGGAGGCCGCGACGGCGGCGGCCCAGTTCCTCCGGGCGCAGGCGGCCAAGCGGGTCGGGCTGGTGCTCACCCCGACCCGGGTCGTCTCCTGGGACCACCGCAAGCTGGGCGGGGCCTACTGAGCCCAGGGCCCCATGACGATCTTCCACTCGCGCACGACCCGGGCCGCGGCGACGCCGCCGGTGGTGTACGGGTCCTCGGCGAGCAGCGCATCGATGGCCGCCCGGTCCTCGCCAGCGACGACGAAGAAGCCGCCGGTGTCGTCGGCCCACGGGCCCGCGGCGACCACCCGGCCCGCCGCCACGTGCCCGGCGAGCCAGTCCCGGTGGGCCGGGCGCACGGCGTCGAGCAGCGCGCGGTCGTCGGTGTAGGTGGTGTCCACGGTGAACCAGGCCATGCCCGAATCTTGACACGCCGTTCGGGCCTGCCCGCCAGGTGCGTGCGGGTAAGGTTTGCCCGTGGCCGGGGATGCGAACGGGTTCGCCGCCGAGGGGCGGGCCGAGAAGAGCGTCGAGCAGACGCTGACGCGGCTGCGCGCGATCGATCTGCGCAGCGCGCCCGCGGCCCGGCCGGACGCCCCGCTGACCCTCGAGGACCTCTACCGCACCCACCGCATGCGGCTGATCCGGCTGGCGCTGCTGCTGGTGGACGAGCCCGCCACGGCCGAGGACGTGGTCCAGGAGGCGTTCACCGGCCTGCACCGGCACTGGGGCAACCTGCGCGACTCCGCCGCCGCGGTCGGCTACCTGCGGACGGCAGTGGTCAACGGCTCCCGCAGCGTCCTGCGCAGGCGCAAGACCGCCCGCGAGTACACCCCGCCGCACGCGCCCAACGCCCGGTCGGCGGAGAGCCTGGCGATGCTGACCGCCGAGCACCAGCACGTGGTCAAGGCCCTGCAGCAGCTCCCGCCGCGCCAGCGCGAGGTCCTGGTCCTGCGCTACTACGGCAACCTCTCCGAGGCCGAGATCGCCGAGGCCGCGGGCATCTCCCGGGGGACGGTGAAGTCCACCGCCTCCCGGGCGCTCGAAGCCCTCCAGCGGATCATGGACACGCCGTAGCCCAATACTCCAGCCGGGCCCAAGTTGGTTTAGACCATTGCGGTATAGACCAATAGACTGCCACTGTGCACACCGATCGCGGGTGCGCGGCGGGAACGGCACGGAGGACACATGGCAGGACAGCTCATCGCAGGCGGCAGGCTGGTCACCCCGGACGGCCTGCTGGACGACGGCTGGCTGCTGGTCGAAGAGGGCGAGATCGCCGCGCTGGGCGCGGGCGTGCCCCCGCGCGCGGACTCCGTGGTCGACGCCGCAGGCGCCTGGGTCGTCCCCGGCTTCGTCGACATCCACTGCCACGGCGGCGGCGGCGAGCCGTTCACCAGCGCGAACGCCGAGCGCATGGCGCACGCCGCGGCCACCCACGCCCGGCACGGCACCACCACGATGCTGGCCAGCCTGGTCTCCCGCCCGATCCCCGAGCTGGTCTCCCAGATCTCGGCCCTGCGCGAGCTGGTGGAGGAGGGCCTGCTCGCAGGCGTGCACCTGGAGGGCCCGTTCCTCTCCGCGGTCCGCTGCGGCGCCCACGACCCGGCCATCCTCTGCCCGCCCGACCAGGAGTCGGTCGCCGCGGTCCTGCGCGCAGGCCGCGGCGCGGTGCGCATGGTCACCCTCGCCCCGGAGCTGGAGGGCTCGGTCCGCGCGGTCCGGCAGCTCGTCGACGGCGGCTCGATCGCGGCCGTCGGGCACACCGACGCCATCGAAGCCCAGGTGATGCCCGCGGTCGACGCAGGAGCCACCGTCGCCACGCACCTGTTCAACGGCATGCGCCCCCTGCACCACCGCGAGCCCGGCCCGATCGGCGCGCTGCTGGCGGACCCGCGCGTGACCGTCGAGCTGATCTGCGACCTGGTCCACCTGAGCCCGACCATCGTCCGGCTGGCCGCCCAGCACGCGGGCGTGGACCGCACCGTCCTGGTGACCGACGCGATCGCGGCTGCCGGGGTCGGGGATGGCAGCTACGACATCGGCGGGCTGGAAGTGGTCGTCCGCGATGGGGTGCCGACGCTGGCTGGGGGGACGTCGTTGGCGGGGAGCACGCTGACGATGGATGCGGCGTTCAGGAATTTGGTGGAGGGGTGTGGGCTGTCGGTGGCTGAGGCTGTGGCGGCTACGGCTACTCGGCCTGCGGAGTTGTTGGGGTTGGGGGATGTGACTGGGCGGTTGGCCAAGGGGTTGCGGGCGGATGTGGTGTTGTTGGATGCGCGGCTGCATCCGACTGGTGTGTTGCGGCGGGGGGAGTGGGTTCGGTCCTGATCGGCTGCAGGGCTGCCCTCTGCCGCCCTGCCCCCGACTGCCTTGACCCCTCTAGCGCCCTGCCCCTACTGCCTTGACCCCTCTACTACCTGCCCTCTACTGCTCTGCCCCTACTGCCCTGACCGCTCTTCAGCCTGCCCTCTACAGCCCTGCCCTCTACAGCCCCGACCGCTCCTACTGCTTGACTCTTCTACTGCCCCGACCGGTCCTATTTAGGCGGCAGTTGGCGCGTTGTGGGTGGATCGATGGGGATCCCGCGGTTTGCGTGGGGGGTCCGATGGGGTGAACTCGCATTCGCGGGGACCCCTAAGCGAAACGCCGCTTGGGCGTGAAGAGCGGTGAAGGCGGGCGGAGCCCGTTCACGCCCTGGCCAGTTTAGCGGCGTTTCGCTCCCCGCGAATGCGAGTCCACCCCATCGGACAGGCTTGGTGGGGCGCGTTGCTGTTTGTTTGTGGGTGGGTTGGTTGCTTTGAAATACGCACTGGCGTCCCGGGGGAAGTCGGGACGCCAGTGGGTGGTTCGGTTCTTTAGGGGGTGATTAGGTGGTGAGGGTCCAAGTGTCGATGTAGCCGGTGTCGTTGGTGGCGACGTCCTGAACCCGCAGCTTCCAAGTGCCGGTGCGGGGTTCGGTGGAGAGGTTGAGGGTGGCGGTGCCGGTGACGTTGTCTGCGCTGTCGTTGGAGTTGGCGTTCTTCAGGCGGTAAGTGCTGCCGTCGGGGGCTACGAGGTCGATGACCAGGTCGCCGCGCCAGGTGTGTTGGATGGTGAGTTGGACGGTGCTGGTCGCTGAGGCGTTGCCCGGGCAGTTGAGGGTGATGGGGCTTTCGACGGTCGCGTTGTCGCGGATGGTGACGTTGGTGCCGTTGGTCGCGGGGGCGCAGGTGTCGGGGGTGCCGCCGGTGGTGGCCTTGGTGTCGAGGGTCCAGGTGTCGAGGTAGCCGGTGTCGTTGGTGGCGACGTCCTGAACCCGCAGCTTCCAGGTGCCCGCGGCCTGCTCGGCGGACAGGTTGACCGTGTAGGTCTGGTTGATGTTGTCCGCGGAACCGCCCGAGCGGTTGTGCAGGGTGTAGGCGGTTCCGTCGGGGGCGACCAGGGAGACGACGAGGTCGCCGATGTAGGTGTGGACGATGCCGACCGCGACCGTCGCGGTGGCGGAGGCCGTGCCGCAGGTGGCGGCGATCGCGATGGGGCTTTCGGCGGTGGCGTTGTCGGCGATGGTGGTGTTGGTGCCGTTGGTGCCCGAGCAGCCCGTCGGCTCCGGGTCGGGGTCGGGGGCGCCGCCGTTCATGAAGCCGGTGTAGAGCAGGCGGTTGGGGGAGCCGGTGCCGATGCCGGTCAGCTTGCCGGTGCTGGCGTTGGTCACCAGCGCGTCGCGGAGCTGGGCCGGGGTGGCGTTCGGGTTCTGCGCCAGGTAGACCGCGGCCGCGCCCGCGACGTGCGGGGAGGCCATCGAGGTGCCGGTCATCGTCGCGGTGCCGGTGGTGCTGGTGTGCGACGCGGAGACGATGTTCGTCCCGGGCGCCCAGATGTCCAGGCAGGAGCCGTAGTTGCTGGAGCTGGAGCGGGCGTCGGAGCTGGTGCTGTTGCCGACCGTCACGCCCTCGGCGACGTACTGCGGGCTGTAGCCGCAGGCATCGTCGGTCGAGTTGCCCGCGGCCATGACGAACTGGACGCCGCTGGCGATCAGCGCCTTCACCGCGTTGTCGGTGGCCGGGTCGGAGCAGCGCTGGCGGCAGCCGATGCTGTAGTTGACCACCGCGGGCTTGACCGCGTTGTTCCGCACCCAGTTGATGCCCGCGATGATGTCGTCGTTGGTGCCCGAGCCCTGGCAGTCGAGCACGCGCACCGCGTGGACGGTGGCCTTCTTCGCCACGCCGTAGCGGGTGCCCGCGGCCGAACCGGCCACATGGGTGCCGTGGCCGTGGCAGTCGCCGGGGTTGCTGTCGCCGTCGACGAAGTCGTAGCCCGCCGCGATCCGACCGGTGAAGTCGGTGTGGCTGGCGTTGATGCCGGTGTCGAGCACGTACACGTGCGCGCCCTGACCGGCGTTGGTTGGGTAGGTGTAGGCGTTGTTCAGCGGCAGGTCGCGCTGATCGATGCGGTCGTCGCCCCAGTTCGGCGGGTTGGTCTGGGTGTCGAGGGCCGAGACGTGCTGCGCCTGCTGGACGTACTCGACCTCGGGGTCGGCGGCCAGCCTGCGCGCCTGCTTCTCGGTCATGGTGACCGAGAAGCCGTTGATGACGTCCAGCCGGTGCCGCAGCTTGCCGCCGTAGCGGTCGGCCTTGGCTGCGGAGGCCGTCTGCAGGGCTGCGGGGTTGTCCTTGAGCTTGACGATGTAGCGGTCCTTGGCGGCGGCGGGGGCGTCGGCGCCGAGGATGGCGCCTTCGGCAGCGGCCGGGACCGACAGCGCGGCCAAGCCGGTGGCGGCGGCGCCGAGCAGCACCGCCGCCCTCGTCGCCGCGCCACGCAGGGTGGTGAGCTTCATGAGCAGGGTTCCTCGTTCTCGCAGGGAGCGCACAGCTGCAGGGGGTCCACAAGGGACGTCTGTGCGCCGGCCGGGATGCTGCCACCCCGCGCGAGGTTTGAGAAGAGCTCTTGCCCCGTATGGCAATTGGGGACGGGACCGCCTTGATTTCCGGCCCGCTGAAGCGGAATATGCCCGCTACAGGATGGCGGCCGGGGCGTACCCGGCGGCCTCCGGGAAGCGCTCCAGCACCGCCGCCACCCGCTCGACGACGGCGGCCACCTGCGCGCCCGCGACCCCGGTGAACGGCAGCCGGTCGGCCAGCAGCGCGTCCAGCTCCGCCTTGCCCAGCGGGATGCGCGGGTCGGCCGCGAGGCGGTCCATCAGGTCGTTGCGCTCGATGCCCTCCTCGCGCATGGCCAGCGCGACGGCGACCGCGTGCTCCTTGATGGCCTCGTGCGCGGTCTCCCGGCCGACGCCCGCGCGGACCGCGGCCATGAGGACCTTGGTGGTGGCCAGGAACGGCAGGTACCGGTCCAGCTCGCGCTCGATCACCGCCGGGTAGGCGCCGAACTCGGCGAGCACGGTCAGGAAGGTCTCCAGCAGGCCGTCGATGGCGAAGAAGGCGTCCGGCAGGGCCACCCGGCGCACCACCGAGCACGACACGTCGCCCTCGTTCCACTGGTCGCCCGCCAGCTCGCCGACCATCGACGCGAAGCCGCGCAGGATCACCGCGAAGCCGTTGACCCGCTCGCAGGAGCGGGTGTTCATCTTGTGCGGCATCGCCGAGGACCCGACCTGGCCCGGCTGGAAGCCCTCGGTGGCCAGCTCGTGCCCGGCCATCAGCCGGATCGTCTTGGCCAGCGACGACGGCGCGGCGGCCACCTGCACCAGCGTGGAGACCACGTCGTAGTCCAGCGAGCGCGGGTAGACCTGCCCGACGCTGGTGAGCACCGAGGCGAAGCCCAGGTGCTCGGCCACCCGCGACTCCAGCTCAGCCAGCTCACCCGGGCCGCCGAGCAGGTCGAGCATGTCCTGGGCGGTGCCCACCGGGCCCTTGATGCCGCGCAGCGGGTAGCGGCCGATCAGCTCGTCGAGCCGGGTGAAGGCGACCAGCAGCTCATCGGCGGCGGTGGCGAAGCGCTTGCCCAGCGTGGTGGCCTGGGCGGCGACGTTGTGCGAGCGGCCCGCCAGCACCAGGTCGGCGTGCTGGGCGGCCAGCCGGGCCAGCCGGGCCAGCACCGCGGCGACGCGGGCGCGCACCAGCTCCAGCGAGCGCAGCACCTGCAGCTGCTCGACGTTCTCGGTCAGGTCGCGGGAGGTCATCCCCTTGTGCACGTGCTCGTGCCCGGCCAGCGCGTTGAACTCCTCGATCCGCGCCTTCACGTCGTGGCGGGTCACCCGCTCGCGCGCGGCGATCGACTCCAGGTCGACCTCGTCCAGCACCTTCCGGTAGTCCTCGACCGCCCCCGCGGGGACGTCCACGCCGAGGTCGGCCTGGGCGGTGAGGACGGCGAGCCACAGCTCCCGCTCCATCCGGACCTTGGCCTCCGGCGACCACAGCGCGGCCAGCTCGGTGGAGGCGTAGCGGCCTGCGAGGACATTGGGGATGCGGGGCTTCTGCACGTTGGGCCACTCTAGCCGAGGGCCTTGCGCAGCATCCGCCGCGCGTTCTCCCGCGGATCGGGGTCGACCTCGATCAGCGCGTTCACCACCGCGCCGTCGACCAGCGCGATGAGCTGCTCCAGCCGGTCGGCGTCGATGGGCACGCCCATGGCGGCGAACGTGCGCAGCAGCAGCCTGCGCAGCTCGCCGCCGAGTTCGAGCACCAGCGGGCGCAGGTAGGGCCTGCGGCCGGTGGCGACCAGCCGCTCGTAGCGCAGCAGCACGGCCTCGAAGTCCCCGTCCGGGGCGGGCGGGCCGAGGAGCTGGTCGAGCACCAGCTCGACCAGCGTCTCCGGCGGGCGCTCGGCCAGCGACTCCAGCAGCGCGTACCCCTTGGCCAGCTCGGCGCGGCCGTGGTGCTCCAGCGCGGCCATCACCAGCTCGTCGAGGGACTGAAAGTAGTAGGTGGTCGAGGCCAGCGGCAGCCCGGCGCGCTCGGCGACCGCGCGGTGGCGCAGGGCGTCGAACCCGCCCTCGATGAGCAGCTCGGCGGCCGCCTCGACGAGCGCCTGCCTGCGGCGCTCGCCCTTGGGGGTGCTGGCGGTGGTCATGTCGTGTCGGTCGCGGCCTTCGCTAGAACTCGTCGGCGAGCCCGTCGGCGATCTCGCGCGCGTCGGCGGCGTCCAGCGGCGGGGCGGCCGAGCCCGCCACCGGCTCGATCACCACGACCAGCCGGGCCCCGGACGCGGCGACGACCACCGCGCCCTGTGCGCCGGAGGGCCGGTCCTGCCAGGGCGGCTGCACGGCGAACGGCGCGTCGGCGGGCACGACCATGAGGGAGAGCAAGCCCTTGCGCGGACCGTCGGCGACCGGCACGGCGACCGAGCGGGCGCCGGGAGGGCAGGTGATGGGCGAGGCGACCGGGTCACCCGCGGAAGTGGCGGCCGGGAGTTCGCCCGCGAGGGCAGCAGCGAACTCCCCGGCCGCCGTTCCACACCCCGAGGGGGTGCCGCCGGGTTCAGCCCCGGCGCTCCCGGCGACTCCGCCCCCCTGCTTGGGCGTCGTCACCGTGAGGTCTGGGGTGGCGCCGTCACCGGCGCCGTCACGAGGTACCTCGTTTGGAGCAGAGAATTCGTTACCTTCGAGTACGGAGGGCGCTCCAGCCGCCGCCGAATCGTTACCGGAACCACCGCTCGGCCCAGCCCACAACGCGACACCGGTCGTCACACCGCCGACCAACAGGGCGAAGCCTAGCGCCGTTCCGGCCAGAAGTCCGTTCCTCTTTCGGGTCAACCTGGCCGACTCCGCGGTGACGTCGCCCGCGTCGAAGGTGGGCGCGGGCACGTCTCCGACCGCGTCCTGGAACAGCGCCGAGATGCGCTTCTCGTCCATCGACCCCACCTCCCTACTGCGCCGACCGCAGGTCGTCCATCGCGTCGCCGAGCACCGTCCGCAAGGTTGCCAGCCCGCGCGCGGTCTGGCTCTTGACGTTGCCCTCCGAGCACTTGAGCACGGCCGCGGTCGCGGCCACGTCCAAGCCTTCCAGGAACCGCAGGACCAGCACCGCCCGCTGCCGCGGCGGCACCGCGGCCAGGCCGTCGAGCAGCGCCGACCGGGTGGCGACGGCGTCGCCGGGGTCGCCGCCGGCCGGGTCGCGGGACGGCCGCTCCGGCACGGCGTCGACCTGGCGCTCCCGCCGCCACGGCCGCCGCGACTCGTCGATCGCCGCGCGCACCACGCTGCGGCGGACGTAGGCGTCCAGGGCGGCTTTGTCCCGGACCTTGCGCCACCTGCGGTGCAGTGCGACGAACGCGGTCTGCGCCAGGTCGTCGGCGCGGTGCCAGTCGCCGCAGAGCAGGTACGCGGTCCGCCGCACGGCGTCGCGCCGGGCGGCGAAGTACTCCGCGAACTCCCGCTCCTCGCTCTGGTCCACGCGGACTCTCCTGGTTGTTCCGGATTGGGGACGGACGTGTGGCGGTCCACGGTTGCACGGACCCGGTGGGAGATGCACGCCACCCCCGGCACCAGCCGCGCCCGCGTGGCTGTGGTGTGATCCGTTCGTGACCTTCCCCAGCATCGACCTGCGCTCGGACACCGTGACCAAGCCCGATGAGGGCATGCGGGCGGCGATGGCCGCCGCCGAGGTCGGCGACGACGTCCTCGACCGCGACCCGACCATGCGCGAGCTGGAGGAGCGCGCCGCCGACCTGCTCGGGGTGGCCGCGGCGCTGTGGGTGCCCAGCGGCACGATGGGCAACCTGATCGCGCTCATGCACCACCTGGAGCGCGGCGACCGCTACCTCGCCCCGCGGGCGGCGCACGTGCTGGAGGCCGAGCTGGGCTCGGCGGCGTGGCTGGCAGGCGGGATGCCCCAGCCGCTGGAGTGGACGGCCGGTCCCGGCCGGGTCTCGCCCGAGGACCTGCGGCCCCACCTGGGCGCGGCCGGCCCCTACTACGCGCTGCGCACCCGGCTGCTGTGCCTGGAGAACACCCACAACTTCGCAGGCGGGGCGGTCACCCCGCCCGACGAGCACGCCAAGCTGGTCGCGCTGGCTGCCGAGGCGGGCTTGCGCGTGCACCTCGACGGCGCCCGCATCTGGAACGCCGCGGTCGCCCTCGGCGTGCCGCCCGCGGCGCTGACCGTGGGCGTCGACACCGTTCAGGTGTGCCTGAGCAAGGGGCTCGGCGCGCCGGTCGGGTCGCTGGTGTGCGGGTCGGCGGCCTTCGTCGCCGAGGCCCGGCGGCTGCGCAAGATGCTCGGCGGCGGCGTGCGGCAGGGCGGGGTGCTGGCCGCGGCCGGGCTGCTGGCCCTCGACCGGATCCCGGAGCTGGCCGCCGACCACGCCAACGCCGCCCGGCTGGCCGCGGGCCTGGCCGAGCTGGGCTGGGCGGTGGGCACGCCGGAGACCAACATCGTCATTGCCGCCGTGCCGGACACCGGGCACGCGCTGGCGGGCTTGGACCGGATCGGGGTGGCCGCGGTGGCGGTGCCCGGCGGGGTGCGGTTCGTCACCCACCGCGACGTCACCGCCGCCGACATCGAGGAGGTCCTGGGCAGGATCAGGGCGGCGGCGACCCCGACCGGGTGAGCGCGGCGATCTCGGCGCGCAGCTCGGCGATCTCCGCGCGCATCGCCACGACCTCGTTGTAGGTGGACTCGTCGGTGTCCTCGGCCCCGGCGATCTTCTCCAGGAACCAGGAGGCGATCGTGCCGGTGGCCACGCCGATCAGCGCGATGCCGCCGATCATCAGGGTGGCCGCGATCAGCCTGCCCTCGGTGGTGACGGGGTAGCGGTCGCCGTAGCCGACGGTGGTGATCGTGGTCAGCGTCCACCACAGCGCGTCGCCGAAGGTGGTGATCGTGGCGTCGGGGTCGCGGCGCTCGGCGTCGAGCACGGCCAGGGCGGCGGCCAGCCCGATCAGCAGGGTCGTGCCGCCGACGTAGATGCCGACCCGGCCGCGCAGGCCCGCGCCGAAGCGGCGGTTGAGCACGCGCAGCACGGTGAGCAGCCGCAGCGCCCGCAGCTGGCGGACCATCGGCAGGGCCACCGCGATCAGGTCGAACAGGTGCCTGCCGACGAACCGCAGCTTGCGTCGGGCCAGCGCGAGGCGGATGGCGTAGTCGGCGGCGAAGAGCACCCAGATCGCCCAGAGGACGACCTCCAGCGCCAGGCTCAGGCCCGGGTCCATGCCGACGTCGAGCACCTGCCAGGCGTAGACGCCGAGGAAGGCCAGCGCGAGCGAGGTCAGCGCCAGGTCGGTGCGCTGCTCCCACGCGCTGACCGCGGGCTCGGTCTCATCGGTCTCCGCCACCGGGACATGCTGAACCCGCGGCCGCCCCGCAGGCAATCGTCACGGCCGGATCTGCTTGCGCTCCCCCTTGCCCTTGATCGCGCCGTAGGCCGCCACGCCGACGGTCGCCACGGCCGCGACGATCAGCAGCGTGCCGATCGCCTTGAACACGAAGCCGAGCACACTGAACGCGATCCAGATGACGATGATCGCGCCGATGATCTTGAGCAGCATCTGCGCCTCCCGTTTACCCAGGTCAACGCTGCGCGGCGACCAGGGGTTCCATCATGGGGCACCGCGGTCCGGTTGGCCGAGCCACACGCGCATGCGGCGCAGCGCCTCCCGGACGTCCTCAGTGGAGCCCGCGAAGGACAGGCGGACGAACCGGTGGCCGTCCACCGGGTCGAAGTCGATGCCCGGCACGATCGCCACCCCGGTCTCGTCCAGCAGCCGCTTGCAGAAGGCCATCGAGTCGTCGGTGAGGTGGGAGATGTCGGCGTAGGCGTAGAAGGCGCCGTCGGCGGGGGCGACCTCGGTGATGCCCAGCTCGGCCAGCCCGGCGATGAGCAGGTCGCGGTTGGCGCGGTAGCGGGCGACGTGCCCGTCCATCTCCGCGTAGGTCTGCGGGGTGAAGGCGGCGACCGCGGCGTGCTGGGCGATGGCGGGCGCGCAGAGGTGGAAGTTGCCCGTCAGCCGGTCGACCGCGCGGTGCAGGCCGGGCGGGACCAGCAGCCAGCCCAGCCGCCACCCGGTCATGCCGAAGTACTTGGAGAAGGAGTTGACCACCACGGCCTCGCGGGAGAACTCCCACGCCGACGCGGTGGGCGCGCCGTAGGAGATGCCGTGGTAGATCTCGTCGCTGATGAGCCGGACGCCGCGGTCGGCGCACCAGCCTGCGATCGCCCGCAGCTCGTCGGGGGCCATCACGGTGCCGGTCGGGTTGGCCGGGCTGGCGACGATCACCCCGTCGAGCCGCCCCGCCGCCTCCAGCATCTCGACCGTCGGCTGGAACCGGGTCTGCGGGCCGGTCGGCAGCTCGACGACCGCGCAGCCCAGCGCGGTGAGGATGTTGCGGTAGGCGGGGTAGCCCGGCCGGGCGAGCGCGACCCGGTCGCCCGCGTCGAAGGCGGCCAGGAAGGCCAGCAGGAAGCCGCCGGACGAGCCGGTGGTGACGATGACGTCGTCGGCGGTCGCGCCGGGGTAGCGGGTGGCGATCGCGGCGCGCAGCTCCGGGATGCCCAGCTGCTCGGTGTAGCCGAGGGGACCGGCGTGCACCGCGTCGACGGCCGCCTGGCGCACCGCCGTCGGCGCTCCGGTCGAGGGCTGCCCCGCGGCCAGGGACACCACGTCGCCGCGCAGCCGCTGGCGCGCGTTGGCGGCCGAGACGACGTCCATGACGTGGAAGGGCGGGACGTCGGCCCGCTCCGCGACCTTGAGGAGCTGCATGGGGTGGAGCCTAGGCGGTGCGCGCCGCCGACCAGCGCCTCAGGCGTGCTCCAGCCAGCGCTCGATCTCCTCGGGCGGGCCGGGTTTGGCGTAGAGCCAGCCCTGGGCGTTGTCGCAGCCGATGGCGGCCAGGCGGCTGGCCTGCTGGGGCTCCTCCACGCCCTCGGCGATCACCTCCAGGTCCAGCACGTGGGCCAGGGTGACCAGGCTGGTGACGATCTGGCTGTCGGCCGGGTCGGCGGCCGGGATGCCCCGCAGGCCCTCCATGAAGGAGCCCGCGAGCTTGATCGCGTGCACCGGGAGGTGGCGCAGGTAGGCGAGGTTGGAGTAGCCGGTGCCGAAGTCGTCGATGGCGATGCGGACGCCGAGGTCGGCGAGGCCGTGCAGGGCGGCGAGGGGCTTGCCGGTGGTCTCCATGATCGCCGACTCGGTCAGCTCCAGCTGGATCGCGCAGGCCGGGATGTCCGCGGCGGCCAGGATGGTGCCCACGTCGGCCACCAGCGTCGGCTCCTCGGTCTGGCGGGCGGCCAGGTTGACGCTGACCCGGGGCGCGCGGGCGCCGTAGGCGTCGCGCCAGCGGCGGGCCTGGCCCGCGGCCTCGCGCAGCACCCAGCGGCCGATGGGGACGATCAGGCCGGTCTCCTCGGCCAGGCCGATGAACTGGTCGGGCCCGAGCCTGCCGAACTCCGGGTGCGCCCAGCGCACCAGCGCCTCGACGCCGACGAGCTTGCTGTCGGAGAGCCGCACGATCGGCTGGTAGTCGACGTAGAACTCCTCGCTCTCCACCGCGGCGGGCATCCGGGCGGAGAGGGTGAAGCGGGCGACCTCGCGGGCGTTGCGGTCGGGGTCGTAGTCGGCCCAGCGGTTCTTGCCGTCGGCCTTGGCCCAGTACAGCGTCACGTCGGCGTCGCGCATGGTCTCGGCGGGGGTGGTGCCCGCGACCGGGCGCTCGACGACGCCGATGCTGGCCGACACCGACAGCCGGTGCCCGCCGATGCTGACCGGCTCGGCCAGCGCGGCCAGGATGCTCTCGGCCAGCTCGACCAGCTCGGCGGAGCCGGTGCTGCGCTCGACCAGGACGACGAACTCGTCCCCGCCCATCCTGGCGACCAGGCGGTGCGGCGCGGTGACCAGCGCGTCGAGCCGGGCGGCGACGGCGACCAGCAGCTCGTCGCCCACGTCGTGGCCGAGGCTGTCGTTGATGACCTTGAAGCCGTCCAGGTCCAGGTAGCAGATGCCGACCCGGTTGTCCGGCTCGACGGCGAAGGCGGCGCCGAGCCGCTCGGCGAACAGCGCGCGGTTGCCCAGGCCGGTCAGCGGGTCGTGGTTGGCCTGGTGGCGCAGCCGCTCCTCCAGGCTGTGCCGCTCGGTGATGTCCTCGACCATGCCGACCATGAACCGCGGGGCCCCGTCCTCGTCGCGCACCAGCGACACCGACAGGTCGACCCACACCCCCTTGCCGTCGGCGCGCTTGAGCAGCCGCTCCATCCGGTAGTGGTCGCGCTCGCCCGCCACCATCTCGGCGAACGGCTCGCTCATGGTCGCGGGCTCGTCGGGGAAGCGCAGGTCGGCTGCGGTCATGCCGACCAGGTCGGCCTCGGCGTAGCCGAACATCGCGGCGAACGCGGCGTTGGCCTCCAGCAGCCTGCCCACCGCGTCGGTGATGACGATGCCGATGGCGGCCTGGGTGAACATCGCCCGGAAGCGGGCCTCGCTGGCCAGCAGCGCCGACTCCACCCCGCGCCTGGCCTCCAGCGCCGCGCGCCGGATGGCCTCCTGGTCGCGGAAGATGCGCTCCTGGTGGGCGGTGACGAACCCGGTGGTCAGCGCGGCCTGCAGGGCGGGCAGGTGCGGGCCGTCGAGCAGCTCGCCGAACAGCCGGATCGTGGCCGCCAGCGTCGCGGCGCCGGTCAGGCTCAGCTCGACCAGCGCGGTGCCGACCTTCTCGACCGCGGCGGTGTCGGCCTCGGGCGCGGCGAGCGCGGCGTAGACGACGTCGGTCAGGCCGCGCACGCGCCCGACGAGCGTGGCCCGGTCGAGGGCCACGTACCCGGTGGAGACGAGCACGCCGGTCCACCGCTCGGCGAACGCCTCCGGTCCGACCGGTGCGTTGTCCACTCCTCACCCCTTCCGCCACTCCACGGACAGTTTCACCTGAACAACGGCTTGTGACCAGAGCGGTTGCGCATTTGCGGAGTGTCACCACCTCTGCTCACATGAGGCTTCCGGGTGACTACCGAAAGCGTCCGGGAACGAGTGGGCATGGTCAAGTCTCCACTGCCGACCGGAGCGCGTCCGCACGACCCTCGGCCGTTTGGTTATTAATTCACGCGAAAGCGTGACTTTTGGGTGGTTAATCAAGCACGATGGGTACCCAGGCGATTACCTCCGGTAAGCCGCCTGCGTGAGGGCACTCGGAAGGGGCATCAATGATGAAGTCCTTGGTAGCGACGTCCGCATTAGTGCTGTCCACCCTGGTCGCGCCCCCGGTCGCGGCCGAACCGGCCGCCGACCACGCGATGGGCTCGCAGATCCGCAAGCACGAGGGCGGCGACCGCAACGCGCGCAAGGCGCCGCCCGCGCCGGGGGTGGCCGCCACCGTCGCCGGGATGGACGTCGCCAGCTGGCAGGGCAACGTGGACTGGGCGCACTGGTGGAACCAGGGCAAGCGGTTCGCCTACGTGAAGGCGACCGAGGGGTTGACCTACCGCAACCCCTACTTCGCGCAGCAGTACAACGGGTCGTTCGCCGTCGGGATGATCCGCGGCGCCTACCACTTCGCCCTGCCGGACGTCTCCTCCGGCGCGGCCCAGGCCAACTTCTTCGTCGACAACGGCGGCGGCTGGTCCCGTGACGGGCGCACCCTGCCGGGCGTCGCCGATCTGGAGTACAACCCGTACGGGGCCACCTGCTACGGCAAGACGCAGGCGCAGATGGCGGCGTGGATCGCCGACTTCAGCACCACCTACCGCAACCGCACGGGCCGCGACCCGGTCTTCTACACCAGCACGAGCTGGTGGTCGCAGTGCGTGGGCACGGCGGGCCGCTTCGCCCACGCCAACCCGCTGTGGGTGGCGCGGTACTCCACGTCGGTGGGCACGCTGCCCTACAACTGGACCGTGTGGACGTTCTGGCAGTACACGTCCACGCCGATCGACCAGAACTACTTCAACGGCGCCTACGACCGCCTCCAAGCCCTGGCCAACGGCTAGGGGTGACCGGGCGGAACCGAACCCTCACCGGGCGCGTCTAGGGTCTGTACCCGACGACCCGCCCGCTGGGGGTAAGGACATGGCGTTCTACGGCGATCCCGACGAGCTGGACCGCATCGCCACGCGCATCGAGCAGCGCGCGACCGAGGTGCGCGACCACGGCGCATCGATGCTCTCCCAGGCCGAGGCGATGCGGTGGAAGTCCATCGCGGCCGACCGGTGCCGGGAGACCGTCGCCAACGACCGCGCCGCGCTGGACGGGGCCGCCGACAAGCTCGACGCGGCGGCCGCCGTGCTGCGCCAGCACGCCCAGCAGGTGCGGGAGCTGATCGCGGCGATCAAGCGGATCGCCGAGAGCGTGGTGAACTGGTTCAACGGCGCGATCGAGCGGTTCAACCAGGCCGTGGATGCGTTCAAGGACGCCGTGCGCGACATCGCCAACGGCATCGGCGACGCGCTGGGCTTCGGCGGCGACGCCCCGTCGCCGCCGCGGCCGCCGTGGGAGGGCTGGCGCTACCAGCCGGACAACCTGCCGCCGCCGGGCGACAAGGAGTGGCTGGAGGTCGGCAGGTTCATGCAGGCGCGGGGTGTGGCGTAGTGGCCGCCCTGACCGCGGCGCACCGGCTGGTGCTCACCGCCGCCGAGTACGCCCACGTCGTCGGCGAGCTGGACCTGCGCATGCCCCCGGACTGGGAGCCCGCGCCGGAGATCACCACCGGGGCCGAGGCGGCGGCGCTGGCCGAGCGCGACATCGTCGTCGACGGGCGGGTGCACCCCTCGGTCGCGGCGAACCTGCGCGTGCTCACCGGCCCGCAGATCATGTTCGACACCACCGCCACGGTCGGCGCCCGCGGCTCGCGCAGCCTGCACGCGATCGCCGGGCGGTTCGGCGCGTCGCTGTTCCTGCTGCCCGACGCCGCCGTCGAGCTGTCGATGTTCCAGGCGACCGACCTGGGCCGGGAGCTGGTGCGGGCGGTGCCCGCCGAGGAGCGCGGCGGCATCGGGTCGGCGCTGGACGGCGCGGCGGACGAGCCGCTGCGCGGGCGCGTGCCGCTGGCCGCCCTGCACGAGCTGGGCGTGGCCGAGCTGCTGCGCGAGGCCGACCCGCAGGCCCCCGGCCACGTGCTGGCCGAGCTGAACCTGCCCGCCGCCGAGGCGCGCTTCGCCACCGAGGTGCTGCGCCGCTCGGACGGGCTGCTGCACTGCCAGGTGACCGCGCTGGTCGGCGGGGGCGTGCGGACCGCGCGGCTGACCTGGCTGCACAGCGACACCGGCTGGGTGGGCATCCGCCCGGCCCCCACCGGGGCCGACCGCAGGCTGGTCGACCTGGAGCCCGTTGCCCGTGAGGAGTTCGGGGTCTGGCTGGCCCCCTTCGTGTCGGAGGCGCTGTCATGACCGGACCGGGGGTGACCAACCTGACCGTCGCGGGCGGGGCAGGCGGCACCGAGGCGCAGTACGAGGACCTCGCCGCGCTCGGCGACCTGACCGACGACGTGGCCGGGGAGACGCTGACGATCGCCATGGCCGCGCACGGGCACCTGGTCGACCCCAACGTCGTCGCCTCCGCGCTGCTCAACCCGGCCGGGGTGGCCCGGTTCGAGGCCGCGATGCTCGGCGCGCTGGACGGGCCGACCGGGCTGACGGCGACCTCGGCGGCGATCGGCCTGCGCGGGCTGACCCTGCAGGCGACCAACCAGGCCTACCAGCTCGCCGACGACCTCAACGCCAAGGCGCTGGAGGCCACCCGCTGGATGATGGGCGCGGCCGCCACCACGCTGCCCGGCCTGGCCGTCGCGGGCGGCACGGCGGCGCTGATCGCCGCCGACATCATGATCAACTACGACGGGGACGCCCAGCGCTGGCTGGTCGAGCACCCCGGCATGATCGACACCGTGCTGGGCATGACCCCGGGCGCGCTGAGCGCACTGGGCCTGCCCACCGACATGGCCACCCTCACCGACCTGGTGGCCGCCGCCTACCCCGACGGCGACCCCGCGCTCGACCCGCCCATCGGGGCCGACCCGGTGCTGGACCGCAGCGCCGTCGGCACCACCCCGCCCGACGGCCTCGGCGACCTGCTCGACGGGCTCGACCACCGCAACCAGACCGAGGCCAACGTCGACGT
Organism: Actinokineospora sp. NPDC004072; assembly: GCF_053604195.1. Lineage (NCBI taxonomy): Bacteria > Bacillati > Actinomycetota > Actinomycetes > Pseudonocardiales > Pseudonocardiaceae > Actinokineospora > Actinokineospora sp. NPDC004072. Next base: position 240,524 of record NZ_JBSGHB010000004.1, read on the forward strand.
CAAGCGCGTGGTCGGCCCGGACGGCTCGGTGTCCTACATCGTCGACATCCCCGGCACCAAGGTGTGGAACCTGCCCGGCGGCGACCAGGGCAGCGCCAACGACTTCGGCACCAACGTCGACGCGATGGCGGGCAACGAGACCGTGCTGCAGGAGGGCATCGAGCAGGCCCTGCGGGCCGCGGGCGTGCCAGCGGGCGCGCCGATCATGCTCGTCGGGCACAGCCAGGGCGGGATCGTCGCCGCGCAGGCGGCGGGCACGCTGGCCGACCCGGTGACCGGCCAGCCCTACAACGTCACCCACGTCGTGACCGCCGGGTCGCCGGTGGGCAACATCGAGGTCCCGGACCACGTGCAGGTGCTCTCCCTGGAGAACAGCGGCGACATCGTGCCCCACCTCGACGCCCGGGACAACCCGGCCAGCGACAACCGGGTCACCGTCACCTTCGACAACCAGACCGGGACCGCGGGCGGCAACCACGGCATCGGCGGCAACTACACCGACGCCGCCCGCCGGCTCGACCAGAGCCAGGACCCGTCGGTGCGCCGGTTCATCGAGAGCGCGGGCGGCTTCTTCGGCGGGCAGCAGGTCGAGACGTACGAGTACACGGTGACGCGCCGGTGATCCTGCGCCGCGTCGCCGCCGCGCTCGCGGTGCTGGCCGCGGGGGCGGGCTGCACCGGCGAGGCCGAACCGGTGCCGGTCGCCGAGGACTTCAAGGCCGTGGTGACCGACCTGCTGCGCGCGGTGGACGGGTCCGCGGAGCCGAGCTTCGGCGCGGCGGCCTGCGGCGCCTGGCCCGCCGTCCCCGACCAGGTGATCACCTGGGCTGACGCCGAGCTGACCGGGGTCACCGCCGACGCGCTGCGGACGGCGGCGATCGCGGCGGGCTGGCAGCCGCAGGCCACCGACGCGGTCGACCTCGCCCTGGTCGGACCGCACGACGTGCTGCTCGCGCTGACCGGGACGACGGTGCGCGCGGAGCGGCCCAACTGCACCAAGCCCACCGAGAACCGGCAGCTCGACCACAACGACTTCGAGCGCCCCGACCCGACCGACGCGCAGGCGCGGGCCGTCGCCGAGGGGCAGGAGCGGGCCCGGCAGGCCGCCGCGGCGGTCAACGGCGTGCTCGGCCGTGACGGGCGCGAGGTCAACACGCTGCCCCCGACCAACTGCGGCGGGGCGGGCCCGCGCGGCCTCACCTGGACCGTGCGGGACACCGCCAAGCTGGCCGCGGACACCGACCTGGAGGGCGAGCTGACCCGGATGGCAGACGCGCTGACCGCGGCCGGGTGGGCGGCGCGGCCCACCGCGACCGGCGTCGGGGCCACCAGCGGCGACCTCGCGCTGGCGATCACCGCCAAGCGCCCGTCGAGCGGGGACGCCGAGATCCTGTTCCGGCTGGAGGTCCAGCCCGCGGCGTGCGTGCCGGTCACCGGGCCGTAGCCCGGTGACCGGGCAGGCTCAGCCGAACAGGGCCGGGAGGGTCGCCTCCCACGCCGAGCGCAGCTCGGCCAGCGGCAGCACGCCGACGCCCTGGATCTCCAGCGCGCCCGACTCCGGGTCCACCACGCCGGTCTTGCGCCAGGGCAGCCCGCGCGCGGTGCACATGTCGGTGAACCGCAGCTCCTCGGTGCGCGGCACGGCCACCAGCACGCGCCCGGCCGACTCGCTGAACAGCTGCACGAACGGGTCCTGGTCGGCGTCGAGGAACACCCGCGCCCCGGTCTCGCCGATCAGGCAGGACTCCACCAGCGCCTGGGCGAGGCCGCCGTCGGACAGGTCGTGCGCGGCCGAGACCATCCCGTCGCGCGAGCCCGCGACCAGCACCTCGGCCAGCAGCTTCTCCCGCTCCAGGTCGACCTTCGGCGGCAGGCCGCCGAGGTGGCCGTGGATCTCGTGGGCCCACTCCGAGCCGTTGAACTCGTCGCGGGTCTCGCCGAGCAGCAGCAGCGTCTCGCCCGCCTCCGCGCCGATCCCGGTGGGGATGCGGCGGCGCACGTCGTCGATCACGCCGAGCACGCCGACCACCGGCGTCGGCAGGATCGCCGTGCTGCCGGTCTGGTTGTAGAAGCTGACGTTGCCGCCGGTCACCGGGATGCCCAGCGCCTTGCAGCCCTCGGCCAGGCCCTTGACCGCCTGCTCGAACTGCCACATGACCGCGGGGTCCTCCGGCGAGCCGAAGTTGAGGCAGTTGGTGACCGCCAGCGGCGTCGCCCCGGTGACCGCGACGTTGCGGTACGCCTCGGCCAGCGCGAGCTGGGTGCCGGTGTAGGGGTCGAGCTTGACGAAGCGGCCGTTGCAGTCGGTGGCCAGCGCCACGCCGCGGCCGGTCCGCTCATCGATGCGGATCATGCCGCTGTCGGACGGCTGGGCCAGCACGGTGCCGCCGCGCACGTAGCGGTCGTACTGCTCGGTGACCCAGCGCCGCGAGGCCAGGTTCGGCGCGCCCGCCATGCGCAGCACCAGCTCGCGCAGCTCGTCGGCGGTGGACGGCCGGGGGAGCCGGTCGGCGCTGTCGGCCTGCAGCGCGTCCTGGTAGTCCGGCCGGGCGATGGGCCGGGCGTACATCGGGCCCTCGTGCGCGACGGTGCGCGGCGGCACGTCGACCACGGTCTCGCCGTGCCAGGTGATGACCAGCCGGTCGCCGTCGGTCACCTCGCCGATCACCGTGGCGATGACGTCCCACTTGGCGCACACGGCCATGAAGGCCTCGACGTTGGCGGGCTCGACCACGGCGCACATGCGCTCCTGCGACTCGCTGGAGAGCACCTCGGCCGGGGTCATGCCGGTGGCGCGCAGCGGGACCTTGTCCAGCTCCACGCGCATGCCGCCGTCGCCCGCGCTGGCCAGCTCGCTGGTCGCGCAGGACAGGCCCGCGCCGCCGAGGTCCTGGATGCCGACGACGATGCCCGCCTGGAACAGCTCCAGGCAGCACTCGATCAGCACCTTCTCCATGAACGGGTCGCCGACCTGCACCGAGGGCAGCTTCTTGCGGCCGGTCCCGCCCTCCTCGCCGGAGAAGGTCTCCGAGGCCAGCACCGACACCCCGCCGATGCCGTCGAGGCCGGTGCGCGCGCCGAAGAGGATGACCTTGTTGCCCACGCCGGAGGCGTGCGCCAGGTGCAGGTCCTCGGTGCGCATCGCGCCCACGCACAGCGCGTTGACCAGCGGGTTGCCCTGGTAGCTGGGGTCGAAGACGACCTCGCCGCCGATGTTGGGCAGGCCGAGGCAGTTGCCGTAGCCGCCGATGCCCGCCACGACGCCGGGCAGCACGCGCTTGGTGTCGGGGTGGTCCGGCGCGCCGAAGCGCAGCGGGTCCATCACCGCCAGCGGCCGCGCGCCCATCGCCATGATGTCGCGCACGATGCCGCCGACGCCGGTCGCCGCGCCCTGGTAGGGCTCCACGTAGGACGGGTGGTTGTGCGACTCCAGCTTGAACGTCACCGCCCAGCCGTCGCCGACGTCGACCACGCCCGCGTTCTCCCCGATGCCCGCCAGCATCTTGGCCTGCATCTCGGGGGTGGTGTTGTCCTTCCAGTGCTTCCAGTGGATCTTGGAGGACTTGTAGGAGCAGTGCTCGCTCCACATCACCGAGTACATCGCCAGCTCGGCGTCGGTGGGGCGGCGGCCGAGGATCTCCCGGATGCGGGCGTACTCGTCGTCCTTGAGGCCCAGCTCGCGGTAGGGCTGCGGCTGGTCGGGGGTGCTCTTGGCCTGCTCGACGGTGTCGGTCACGCCGCCACCACCGCGTCGAGCAGGGACAGGAACATGCCGAGGCCGTCGTCGGAGGGGCCGGTGAGCGCGTCGATGGCGTGCTCGGGGTGCGGCATGAGGCCCACGATGCGGCCGGTCGGGTCGCTGATGCCCGCGATGTCGTCCAGCGAGCCGTTGGGGTTGCCCCCGACGTAGCGGAACACCACGCGGCCCTCGCCCTCCAGCTCGGCGACGGTCTCGGCGGAGGCGGTGTAGCGGCCGTCCATGTTCTTGATCGGGATGATGATCTCCGCGCCCGCGTCGTAGCGGGAGGACCACGCGGTGGTGTTGTTCTCCACCCGCAGCCACTGGTCGCGGCAGACGAAGTGCAGCCCCGCGTTGCGCAGCAGCGCGCCGGGCAGCAGGCCCGCCTCGCAGAGGACCTGGAAGCCGTTGCAGATGCCCAGGACCGGCATGCCCTTGCGGGCGGCGTCGATGACCTCGCCCATCACCGGCGCGAACCGGGCGATGGCGCCCGCGCGCAGGTAGTCGCCGTAGGAGAAGCCGCCGGGCAGGATCACCGCGTCCACCCCGCGCAGGTCGGCGTCGCCGTGCCAGAGGGCGACGGCCTCACCGCCCGCCGCGGTGATCGCGCGCAGGGTGTCGCTGTCGTCCAGGGTGCCGGGGAAGGTGACCGCGCCGATCCTCACGACTCCACCCGCCGCACGACGTAGTCCTCGACCACCGGGTTGGACAGGAAGCCCTCGGCGATCTTGGCGAGCGTGGCGTCGTCGACGGCGTCGTCGACCTCCAGCTCGAAGTGCTTGCCCTGGCGGACATCGGACACCCCGGTGAACCCGAGGCGGGGCAGGGCGCGGGCGACCGCCTGCCCCTGCGGGTCGAGGATTTCCGGCTTGGGCATGACGTCGACGACGACTCGGGCCACGGCAGGCTGCTCCTACGGTTGCGAAGGCCGGTACTGACAAATCGTAACTGACCTGCGTATTCATCATTTCGGCCGGGGAAGCGCGGGGTGGGTGGCCGTTCGCCTGCGGCGAGAACCGTGGCGGGCGGGCCCGCGGCGGAGTTGGGTGGGCGCATGCGAATTCTCATCCTGGGCGGAACCCGGTTCCTCGGGCGCACCACGGCGGCGGCGGCCGCGGCGCGCGGCCACGAGGTCGTCTGCGCGGCCCGCGGCGAGTCGGGGTCGGTGCCCGACGGCACACGGCTGGTGAAGATCGACCGCGACCAGCCCGACGGCCTCGCCCCTCTGGCGGGCGAGTGGTTCGACGCGGTGGTCGACGTGGCCCCCATCTCCCACACCTGGGTCAGCCGGGCGCTGGAGGCGTTAGGCGGCTCGGTCGGCCACTGGACGTTCGTCTCCTCGATCAGCGCCTACGCCCACCCCGACCGGGTGGACGACGTCCTGCTGCCCCCGCGCGAGGAGCACTTCGACCGCACCAAGGTGCTGACCGACCCCGACGCCTACGGCTCGATCAAGGTCGCCAGCGAGAACGCCGTCCTGGCGGCGATGGGCGAGCGCGCCTTCATCGTCCGCGCGGGCCTGATCACCGGCCCCGGCGACCCGTTCGACCGCTTCGGCTACTGGCCCATGCGCCTGCGCCGCGGCGGCCGGGTCGTGGTGCCCGACGTCGACCACCTCTCCCAGATCATCGACGTGGGCGATCTGGCCGCGTGGATCGTCGACGCGGCCGAGCAGGGGACCGGCGGGGTGTACGACGGCATCGGTCCCGCGCAGCCGCTGCTGGAGCTGATCGAGGGCGTCGCCGCGGCCGTCGACGCCGACGCCGAGCTGGTCAAGGTGCCCGAGGCGGTGCTGGCCGAGCACGAGATCGCCCCGTGGATGGGGCCGCGCTCGCTGCCGCTGTGGCTGCCGGAGTCGCACCGGATGATGGGCGCGCGCGACGCCGGTCCGGCCATCGCCGCCGGGCTGCGGCCGCGGCCGCTGGCCGAGGCGGCGACCCGGGCGCTGGCGCACGAGGAGGCGCTGGGCGTCGACCGCGAGCGCAAGGCGGGCCTGCCCGCCGACGCCGAGGCCGCCCTGCTGGCCGCGCTGTGAGCGGGCGGGGTGCCACGGCGGCCCGTGGCACCCCGCGAGCCGTCAGAACGCGGTGAACCAGCCCAGGCGCAGGAAGACCGACTCGCCGGGGGCGTCGTCCACCCCGTCGTTGTCGACCGCGCCGACGAGCCTGCGGACCGGCCCGGCGCCGACCAGCGCCAGCCCCTCCGGCTTGTCGTGGGCGGTCGCGCCGCCCGCGGTGAGGGCGGGCAGCAGGTCGCGCACCAGGCGCTTGGCCACGACCGGCTTCGGCCCGCCCGCGGCGACCGGGGCCACGGCCCCGACGTCGACGCGGTAGACGCGCTTGACCGCGGCGGCGTCGCCGCGCTGGTTGTCGCGTTCGAGGACCAGCAGCGTGCGGGAGTCCACCGCGGTCAGCTCGGACAGGCCGACCCAGCCGGTGGCGGGCTTGTCGAGCGGGTACGCGGCGAAGGCCCACGCCCCGGTGGCAGGGGTGTAGCGGGCGAGGGTGGCCTCGCCGGGCCGGTCGCCCTTCCACGGCCGCTGCACGGCGACCCAGACGTGCTCGCCCGCGACCGCGACCCCCTCGAAGCCGTTGCCGGTGGCCGTGGCCGCGACCTGCTCGGGCAGCGCGACCTCGCGGACGACCCGGCCCCGGGCGTCGACCTCGACCAGCAGGTTGGGCAGGTCATCCCCGTCGCCCTCGGCGGCGATCCAGTAGCCGCCGCCGGGGCGGGCGGCGATGCCCTCGGCGTCGTAGCCCACCGGCCCGCCGTCGCGGGTCAGCGGCAGCTCGGCGCGCACCACGGCCGGGGCCGCGGCGGTGTCGACGGTCAGCACCCGGGTCGGCGCGTACGCCGCGTCGGTCACGGCCACCACGTCGCGGTGGTTGCCGGGGACGGCCGACAGCCCGGACAGCGCGCCGAAGCCGATGCCGCGGGAGACGATCGACGGCGCCGCCGCGTTGCGCTGGTGGGCGGCGGACCGGGGCGCCCTGGTCAGCCGGTAGGCGCTCAGCGAGGAGCGGATGCCGTCCTCGGCCGAGTCCTCCTCGGCGGAGACGACCAGCGTCCGGGCCGCCGGGATGGGCAGGACGCCCTCCGGGCCGACCCCGGTCGGCACCGCCTGGACGAACCGCGGGCGGCGCGGGTCGGCGATGTCGTAGACGGCGACGAGGTTGGCCCGCTCCAGGCCGACGAAGGCGTAGCGCTGCCGCCCGAAGCTCGCCACGGCCAGGCCCTCCGGCTCGACGCCCTTGTTGTCCGAGCGCCCGTCCGGGTACTGGCCCTGGCGGATGGCCACCTGCTCCAGCTCGTTGCCCGAGGAGTGCACGACCGCGCCGGTGCGCGAGTCGAACACCGTCCAGGTCCGGGAGCCGCCCTGGTAGTCGCCCTCGTCCGCGGTGCCGAGGTAGCGCTCGTCCAGCCAGGCGATCGCGTCCGGCTCGCGCTTGGCGGTGATCGTCGCCGACGGGTCGATGCGGCCGTCGTCGGCGGTGTCCACGCCCGCGACGGTCGCCGTGCCCGCGGAGAAGTGCCGCACGACCCGCCCGGTCGGCAGGTCGACCACGGCGATGTGGTTGTTCTCCTGGAGCGTCACCGCGGCCTGGTTGCGCGCGTTGACGCTGACGTACTCCGGCTCCGGGTCCGACGGCGCGACCTCGGCGATCCCGGTCAGCTCGACCCGGCGCTGCGACCACCCCGCGGGCGCACCGCGCAGGTCGACCACGGTCAGGAAGCCCGCCGGGGCCTGCGGGAGCGCGCCGTCGTCGACGTCCTCGTCCCGCTCGTTCTCGATGGCGACGGCGGCGTAGCGGCCGTCGGGGGAGACGTCGATGGAGTCCGGCTGCCCGCCGAGCTCGTGCCGCGCCACGATCCGCCGGGACCGCAGCTCGACCACCACCAGCGCGCCGGAGGGCGCGGCGTGCGACGCGGAGGTGTTGACCGCCACCAGCGCGTGCCCGCCCGCGATGTCGACCGAAGTCGGCTCGCCGGGCATGGGCAGCACGCCCGCGGGCCGCGGGACGCCCCCGCGCAGCAACGCGAAGCCGATCCGCGACGCCGGGGAGTCGGTGTAGACGATCGTGCGGCCGTCCGGCGTGGCCGCGGCGATCTCCGCGGCGGTGTGCTCGTCGGCGGACCCGTTCTGGTGCACGGGCATGGTCCCGACCCGCTGGAACCACTCGTTCGCGGTCGCCGATGCGGGGCTGACCAGGGATAGCGCCGCGGCGCACGCGAGCGCGCCAGCGGATAAGCGGATTGCCACCGGGCCTCCAACCTCATGGGGGGGTACGCGCGGCTTTCTAGCCGACCAATGAGGCCCCTGGGTGAACGCTCAGCGACGGGTGTCCACCCGGTGGAAGTTTCGGTAGGCGCGCGACGGCGTGGGGCCGCGCTGGCCCTGGTACCGCGAGCCCGCCTGCGTCGACCCGTAGGGGAACTCCGCCGCGGAGGAGAGCTGGAACAGGCACAGCTGCCCGATCTTCATGCCCGGCCACAGCGTGATGGGCAGGTTGGCCACGTTGGACAGCTCCAGCGTGATGTGGCCGGTGAAGCCGGGGTCGATGAACCCGGCGGTGGAGTGGGTCAGCAGGCCCAGCCGCCCGAGGGAGGACTTGCCCTCCAGCCGCCCGGCCAGGTCGTCGGGCAGGGTCACGGTCTCGAACGTCGACCCCAGCACGAACTCGCCCGGGTGCAGCACGAACGGCTCGTCGCCCTCGACCTCGACCAGCGTCGTCAGGTCGTCCTGCTGCTGCTGGGGGTCGATGTGGGTGTACCGGGTGTTGTTGAAGACCCGGAAGAAGCGGTCCAGCCGCACATCGATGCTGGACGGCTGCACCATCGCCTGGTCCAGCGGCTCCACCCGGAGCCTGCCGGAGTCGAGTTCCTTGCGGAGGTCGCGGTCGCTCAGCAGCACGCCCGACACACTAGCCCGGTGGCGAGCGCCGCCCGCGGGACGGTGTATGCTCGCACCGAGCTTGATCACGCGGATGTAGTTCAATGGTAGAACATCAGCTTCCCAAGCTGAGAACGCGGGTTCGATTCCCGTCATCCGCTCCGCAGCGCAGAACCCCAGGTCAGACGGCCTGGGGTTCGTGCTATCCGCCGGTGGTCCTGGCCCGGATCTGGGCGTGCATGGCGGGCAGGGCGAACTCCTTGACCAGGCCGAGGATCTCCTGGGAGATCGCCCCGAACGGGCGACCGGCGCGCACCTGCCACCACAGGTCGCCGACCGGGACGCCGGAGCCGACCAGCACGACCTGGCCGATGGTGGCGCGCCAGCCGGGCTGGGAGTGGGCCAGGTACGGGCGGATGCGGCGCTGGGCGGTCCACTCGTCGGTCGGCGTGACGCCGAGGGACAGGGTGAACCGGGTGGTGTCCGGCCGGGCGAGCGCCAGGACGATGGAGATCTCGCCGCGGTGGGTGTCGGTGACCATCCGGTAGTGCCGGTCGCTGCCGGACAGGCCGAGCGCCCGCAAGCCGGGTGCGAGGTCGGTCTCCACCATGAGGCGGAACCACCCGTCGGCACTGCGCACGGCGCCTGGTTCCACCGGCAGCCCCCTCCTGTGAACACTCCGCGTACGCACCGCAGTCAGGCGGTCACTCCAGAGCTACAGCGACCCTATCCCGGACGAGCGATCGTTCCTACCCAATCCCGCGGCTACTACTCGGTATTCCTCGTCCGGGTGACACGGGCCACCGGCAGCAGCCGATAAACCAGGCAGACGGTGTAACCCAACTCACAGTACTCGCCCGAACAGGTGACTTCGACCTCATCCCGCACAAGCACGTCACGGGTCCGCGGCTGCGGCGTCGCTACACCAAGGACGGGTAGTTGAACGAAGGGTCACGTATGCCGCGCACCACAATCCCCCGCCCCCTCGGGCAGGCGGGCCTGGGCATCGTGCTGGTCGACGGCGTGCCCCTCTTCCGCGAGGGCCTCTCCGCGCTGGTCATGCGCACGCCGGGGCTCCGCTGGCTCGGCGCGACCGACACCCCGCAGGGGGCGGTGGCGATGGTCGAGCGGTTCCGGCCGACCATCGCGATGATCGATTCCGGGCTGGACCCGCGCCACCACCTCAGCCACATGCTCACGGCGGGCCACCCGGACCTGAGCATCCTGATCATGGTCAGGGACACCCACCGGACCACGCACTACGTCGCCACGGCGCTGTCCTCCGGCGTGCACGGGGTGATCCTGCGCTCGGCCGAGCCGCCGCAGGTCGTCGAGGCGATGGCGGGCCTGCACCGGGACCGCCGCTACGTCGACCCGGCGCTGGCCCAGACGGTGGCCGCGCCCCGGGCCCGGCTGGCCTGGCTGTCGGAGACCACCCAGCCGCTGTCCCGGCGCGAGTTCCAGGTCCTGCAGCTCATCGCCGACGGCCTGGAGAACCAGGCGATCGCCAAGATCCTGTACGTGTCGGTGGAGACCGTGCGCACCCACGTCAAGAGCATCCTGCGCAAGCTCTCCGCCCGGGACCGCACGCACGCCGTGGCGGTCGCCTTCCGGTCGGGGGTGCTCAGCACCACCCAGAAGCAGACGCGCACCGGCACCTGACGGCACGTTCACCACTTGCTTGGGTTACCCAAGAGTAATATCCTGTTGTTACCGGTGAGTAGCACGCTGCCCGCTCGTGAGGACACGGAGCAACAGACATGGGTCACTACAAGAGCAACGTCCGCGACCTGGAGTTCAACCTCTTCGAGGTGCTGAAGGTCCAAGAACGCCTGGGCAAGGGTGTGCTGGCCGACTCCGACGAGGACACCGCCCGCGGCGTGCTCGCCGAGCTGAACAAGCTGGCCGTCGGCCCGCTGGCGGAGTCCTTCGCCGACGCCGACCGCAACCCCCCGGTCTACGACCCCAAGACCTTCTCGGCGACCCTGCCGGAGTCCTTCAAGAAGTCCTACAAGGCGCTGTGGGACGGCGAGTGGTGGCGGCTGGGCCTGACCAACGACCTCGGCGGCCTCGGCATGCCGCCCACCGTGCAGTGGGCCGCGGCCGAGCTGATCCTCGGCGCGAACCCCGCGCTGTTCATGTACCTGGCGGGCCCGAACTTCGCCATGATCCTGCACAAGAACGGCACCGAGGAGCAGCGGCGCTGGGCGCAGATCATGATCGACCGCGGCTGGGGGGCCACGATGGTGCTCACCGAGCCGGACGCGGGCTCCGACGTCGGCGCGGGCCGCACCAAGGCGGTCAAGCAGGACGACGGCTCCTGGCACATCGAGGGCGTCAAGCGGTTCATCACCTCCGCCGACCAGGACATGACCGAGAACATCATGCACCTGGTGCTGGCCCGCCCCGAGGGCGCCGGACCGGGCACCAAGGGCCTGAGCCTGTTCCTGGTCCCCAAGTACCACTTCGACACCAACACCGGCGAGCTGGGCGAGCGCAACGGCGCCTTCGTCACCAACGTCGAGCACAAGATGGGCCTGAAGGTCTCCACGACCTGCGAGCTGTCCTTCGGCGTGCACGGCACCCCGGCCAAGGGCTGGCTGCTCGGCGAGGTGCACGACGGCATCGCGCAGATGTTCCAGGTCATCGAGTACGCCCGGATGATGGTCGGCACCAAGGCCATCGGCACGCTGTCCACCGGCTACCTCAACGCGCTGGAGTACGCCAAGGAGCGCGTGCAGGGCGCCGACCTGACCCAGATGCTGGACAAGACCGCGCCGCGGGTGACCATCACCCACCACCCGGAGGTCCGCCGCAGCCTGATGCTGCAGAAGGCCTACGCCGAGGGCCTGCGCGCGGTGTACCTCTACACGGCGTCCTTCCAGGACCAGGTGTGGACCGGCGAGGGCGACCAGGAGCTGGCCGAGCGGGTCAACGACCTGCTGCTGCCGATCGTCAAGGGCGTCGGCTCCGAGCGGGCCACCGAGCAGCTCGTGCAGGCGCTGCAGATCCTGGGCGGCTCCGGCTTCCTGCAGGACTACCCGATCGAGCAGTACATCAGGGACGCCAAGATCGACTCCCTCTACGAGGGCACCACGGCGATCCAGTCGATGGACTTCTTCTTCCGCAAGATCGTCCGGGACAAGGGCCAGGCGCTGGCCCACGTCGCCGGGGAGATCACCGCGTTCCTGGCCGCCGAGGGCGGCAACGGCCGCTTCAAGCAGGAGCGCGAGCTGCTCAAGCAGGCCCTCGAAGACGTCCAGGCCATGCTGGGCGCCCTCATCGGCTACCTGACCTCGGCGCAGGAGGACGTGCGCAACCTCTACAAGGTCGGCCAGCACACCGTCCGCCTGCTGATGGCCACCGGCGACCTGCTGGTCGGCTGGCTGCTGCAGCGCCAGGCCGAGGTCGCCCTCGCCGCGCTGGACGCGGGCGCGTCGGGCAAGGACAAGGCCTTCTACGAGGGCAAGGTGGCCGTGGCGAGCTTCTTCGCCAAGAACGTCCTGCCGGAGCTGGCAGGCGCCCGCCGCATCGTCGAGTCGGCCGACAACGACCTGATGGACGTCGACGAAGCCGCGTTCTGACCCACCTGCCTGCGGCGGCGATCCCCACCAGGGGGTCGCCGCCGCCGCTATTGCAGGGGCAGGCGGTAGCGCAGGTCGCGGACGCGCACCCCGCCGATGACGTCGGGCCTGGTCGCGCCGTCGGGGGTGAAGCCGCGGCTGGCGTAGAAGGCCATGGCCCGCTCGTTGCGCTCCAGCACCCACAGGGTGGCCAGGGTACAGCCGGCCAGCCGCAGGCAGTCCAGCGCGGCATCCATCAGGCGCGCGCCCCACGCCCCGCCGCCAGACCCGCGGGTCGACGTAGAACGAGGCGATCTCGCCGGTGCCTGCCGGGTCCTGGTCGCCGTCGCCGGTCGGGCGCAGGTGGGCGAAGCCCACGACCCGGCCGTCGTCGGCGACCAGCGTGCCCTGCCGCGGCCAGTCCGCGGCCGCCACCGTCGCCGCCCAGCGGGTCTGCCTGGCCGCCGGGTCGAGCCGGTCCAGCAGCCACTGCGGCAGCAGCCCGGCGTAGCCGTGCTGCCAGCCGAGCACATGCACCTCGGCGATGCCTGGGACGTCGGCAGGCGTTGCAGGTCGCACCAGCACGGTCAGGTCCGGTGCGCCCGGGCGGCCGCGAAGCAGTACACCCCGAACGCGGCGAACCCGACCGCGACCACGGCCAGCAGCACCACCCCGTGGGGCTGCCCGGCCAGGGTCCGCAGGGCCGCGTCGAAGCCGCCCGCCTCGCCCGGGTCGGCGGTCAGCGCCGCCGCCCCGATCAGGCCGCCGACGGTGGCGATCGCCACGCCCTTGGCCGCGTGGCCGACCCGGCCGACCCGGCGCACCCAGCGCTGGGTGCCGCTGGGCAGGTCGGTGGTGTCCAGGTCGCGCATGAACGAGGCGCGCACCGCGGAGACCACCCCGGCCACCCCCACCGCGATGACGACCGCGGCCACGGCGCCCACCAGGACCGGCCCGGCGGGCATGTCCAGCACCACCGCGGTCCACTCCCGCTGCTTCTGGTCGCCGCTGCCCGCCCCGCCGCCGGTGGCCAGCTTCACCGCGGCGACGCCCAGCGAGGCGCCCGTGGCGGCCCGCACGGCCGCGCCCAGCCGCTTGCGGGTGCGCTTGAACTGCTTGTCGACCCACTTGAACCCCATGGCGGCCTCCAGCGCCTGCCACAGGGCGAACGCGAACAGCCCGACCGCCAGCACCCACATCAGCGCCAGGCCCACGCCCGTCTCGGCGATCTCGGCCAGCGCGCCGGTCGTGTCGGCCTGCTCGCGCCGCCCGCCGACGGCCACCTGGATCGCCAGGTAGGCCAGCACGACGTAGATCACGCCGTAGCAGACCCAGCCCGCCCGCCCCAGCCACTGCACCGGTTTGGACCGGTGTGCCCGCTCCGCGTCCACCGCCGCCTCCGCTCACTCGATCGGGTGACACCGCTGGTGAGGAGGTGTCCCTCGCCGGGCACGGCGAAACCTCCGGTGCCACGCTGGTGATCGGTGACAGACAGGAGGAGCGGTATGGGTATCGGCGGCATCTTCAGCGCGATCATCGTGGGCGCGATCCTGGGCGTCCTCGGCCGGGCCATCGCCAGGGGCGAGCAGAAGATCCCCTGGTGGCTGACGATCCTCACCGGCATCGCGGCGGCCTTCATCGGCACCCTGCTGGCCAAGCCGTTCGGCTGGGACGACACCAAGGGCATCGACTTCCTGGAGATCGTGCTCCAGGTGATCGTCGCGGTGATCGCGGTCACGATCGTCGCCGGTCTCTGGGCGAAGATGCGCTCCCGGACCTAGGCGGTGCGGCCCCCGGCGGGGGGACGCACCCCAGCTCAGCCCTGCGGCGGGCAGATGATCTTCGGCTGCGGGTTGTACCGGACCGTGCGGGTGTTGCGCCGGACCTCGGCCCCGGAGAGGTTCTTGATGATCCGGGTGTCGGTGATGGTGAACCCAGGGGCGCCGTTGGAGGCCTTGCAGTTCTCCTTGGGGCCTTCCTTCTCCCCCGGCGGCGTCTCGTTCGTCCGCGGCCCGGTCACCGACTCGACGATGTAGCGCTTGGTGCCCCAGATCCGCACGGTGATCGAGGACGGGGTCCAGATCGTCTGGATGGCCACGCCGGTCGGCGAGTCGTTGGTGAACCGCAGGTCGATGACGCTGCTGCCGTCGGGGTTCTGGAAGACCGTCGCCTCGCGCGCGGCGGGGTAGCGGCTGATGTAGTAGCTGTGCTCCTGGTGCCCGGCGTCCTGCAGGCCCGCGAAGTAGGCGGCGTTGTAGAGGGTCGTGGCGAACTGGGAGATGCCGCCGCCGACCGCGCGCCCGGGCGCGCCGTCCTGGATGATGCCCGCGCCGACGTAGCCCTGGGCCTCGGTGCGGGGGCCGGTGTGGCCGTTGAGGCTGAACGTCTCGCCCGGCTTGACGATCGCGCCGTCGACCTCGCCCGCGACCACGCGGATGTTCACCCCGGAGTCGGCGGCGAAGCCGCGGGTGGTGAACTCGCCGATGACCTCCTTGATGCCCAGGCCGTTGGCCTGCTCGGTGGTCACCTTCGGCGGGGTCTTGGTGTACTCGACGGTGATCTCGCGGCCGTCGGTCTTCTTGAGGACGTCGAGCAGGTTGGCGAAGGCGGTGTCGTACTTGATGCCGCGGCCCTCGACCGAGGGGGTGACCGTGGGCTTGCCGCCCGCGAAGACGATCTCGGCGTCCTTGCCCTGCTTCTCGGTCTCGGCCAGCTGGGGCCGCACGGCGTCGGTGACCTTCTTCAGGTCCAGCTTCGGGGTGAGCCCGCCGCCCTCGGCCGGGGCGAAGGTGAGCGCGCCCGCGATGACCTCGGGCTTGATGGTGGCGTTCTTGCCCTCGCCCTTGACCACGACCGGGCCGGACACCGCGGGCTTGGCGACCTGCTCCAGCGCGGCGGCCACGCCTTCGGCGGTGGTCTTGACCGGGGTGCTGTCGACCGGCAGGTCCAGCTTGCGCCCGGTGGCCCAGTCGGCGACGAGGACCTCGCGCGCGGCGGGGACCTGGAGCACCTGGCCGGGCACGGGGTCGACCGGGACCGGCTGGGCGCCGCTGAAGGTGATGGCGCCCTCGACCGGCTCCTTGGCCGCGTCGGCGGCCAGCTTCTCCATCGCCGCGTCGAGCTTGGCGTCGTCGGTGGCGGTGACCACCCCGACCTCGGTGGTGCTGAAGAACGAGCCGATGCGCGTGAAGGGGTTGAGCGGCTGGTCGCCCGCCTGCTCGATGGTGGCCGCCCAGTCCAGGGTCAGGCCCGCCGCGGTCGGGTCGAGCTCCTGCTCGACCACGCCCGCGCGCACGGCCACCGGCTTGGTCAGCCGCGGCTCGATCTCCTTGCGGAGGGCGGCCTCGGCCTCCTCGTGCGACATCCCGCCCACGTCGACCCCGGCCACGGTGACCCCGCGGGGCACCGAGCCGCTGGACACCATCAGGTCGATGCCGTACAGCAGCGCCAGCGCGCCGAGCACCGCACCCGCGATGAACGCGGGCTTGCGCAGGCTGCGCCGCTCGGGCGGGCCGCCCACGGGTGCGATCCGCTGGGTAGCCGCCTCTGCGCCCACGACCGGCAGCAGATCGGTCTGCTCGGCGTGGGACACCGGCCACCGGTGGTGGCCCGGCCGGTGGTGGTCCTGCACGACTACCCCTTCCCCCTGATCAGAGAGCGGTTCTTCTCACAGGTACAGCCCGGTCCCGTGCTCGGTGCGCTCGCTGGCGATCGCGTGCACGTCCCGCTCCCGGATGACCAGGTACGTCCGCCCCTGGATTTCGACTTCCATCTGGTCCTCGGGGTTGAACAGCACCCGGTCGGACACCTTCACGTGCCGGACGCTGGTTCCGACGCCCAGCACGTCGCCCCACGACAGCCGCTTCGCCATCTGGGCCGTCGCCGGGATGACGATGCCGCCGCTGCTGCGCCGTTCCCCCTCCTCGGGGGTGAGCTGCACCAGCACCCGGTCGTGCAGCAGCTGGATTTCGAGCTTCAGTTCCGGCACCGGCGAATCCTAACCGCCTGCTGAATCGCGCTCCGCTAGGGACGTCCGTCCAGCCCGCCCATGACCAGCGGGAGACGGCGGCCACCGGTTGCGGTGACCCGGACGGGCACGCCCCAGTCCTGGCGGATGAGGTGGCAGGCGCCGTGCTCGGCGTCGTCGGTGTCGCAGGCCGCGGCCTGCGCGACGACGTGCAGTACGCCTTCCGTGCCGTCGAGCACCAGCCTACGCGCCAACTCCGCGCCCACGCCCGCACCCTCCCTGAGCAGCTCCGGAGGCGAGGAGGTGACCTCCAGCCGGGTGCTCGGGCCGTAGCGGTCGTCGAGCTTCTGCCCGGGCGGCGGGGTGAACACCACCACCAGCTCGACCTCGCCCGCGGCCAGGTCGGTCGGCGGCCTGCGGACCTGGTGGGCCTCGCCTGCGACCAGCCGCGCGGCGGGCACCGGCCGCTCCAGCCGGTGGGCGGCGGAGGCGACCACGACCAGCTCGCCGTCGACCAGCACGGCGCCGGACGGCTCGGCCAGGCCGGTGGCCAGCGTGCTGACCTCGTGCGTGGCGGGTTCGTAGCGGCGGATGGCGCCGTTGTAGGTGTCGGCGACGACGACCGAGCCGTCGGGCAGCGCGGTGACGCCCAGCGGGTGCTGGAGCAGCGCCTCATCGGCCGGGCCGTCCCGGTGCCCGAAGTCGAACAGGCCCGCGCCGACCGCGGTGCGCACGACCATGTCGGGCTCGATCCAGCGCAGCGCCGAGGTCTCGGAGTCGACCAGCCAGAGCCGGTCCGCGGTGGCGGCCAGGCCCGAGGTCTGGGCGAAGAACGCCTCGGCGGCGGGCCCGTCGAGCAGCCCCTCGACCGTCGTCCCCGCGAACCGGCTGACCCGGCCGCCGAGCGGGTCGAACAGCCCGAGCGTGTGGTTGCCCGCCATCGCGATGACGACCCCGCCCGCGGGCTCCCACCAGGCGACGTCCCAGGGGCTGGTGAGGTCGATGCCGGTCGCGGGTCCGTCGGTGGGGCCGTCGCGCCACTGCTCGCCGGTGCCTGCGACGGTCGTCACGGCGCCGGTGCGGGTGTCGATGCCGCGCAGGAGGTGGTTGACCGTGTCGGCGACCACCACGTCGTACCCGACCTGCTCGGCGACGTGGTCGGGGAGCACGGCCAGCCCGGACGGCTCGGAGAAGGTGGCCTGGAGCCCGTCGGCCCGCCCGCGCTCGCCGGTGCCGAACGCCCGGCTGAGCACCCCGTCGACCAGCTCGACGACGCGGTGGTGGGCGGTGTCGGCGACCAGCAGGTTGCCGCGGTGGACCACGGCCTTGGCGGGGAAGCGCAGCTCGGACTCGGCGGGCGGCGGCGGCACGTACGGCCCGTCCCCGCGGTGCAGGGTGCCCTTGGCCTCGTGCTCGGCCACGACCTGCCGGATGACCCGCCTGAGGGCCTCGGCGTGCCCCTCGCCTGCGGCTTCGTGCACCACGTAGCCCTCGGGGTCGACCAGCACCAGCGTCGGCCACGCCCGGACCGCGTACTCCTGCCAGGTCGTCAGCTCCGGGTCGTCGAGCACGGGGTGCCGGACGTCATACCGCTCCACGGCCGCCCGCAGCGCCGCCTCATCCGCCTCGTGGACGAACTTGGGCGAGTGCACGCCGACGGTGACCAGCACATCGGCGAACTCCTCCTCGACCGCCCGCAGCTCATCGAGCACGTGCAGGCAGTTGATGCAGCAGAACGTCCAGAAGTCCAGCAGCAGGACCTTGCCCCGGAAGTCGGCCAGGCGCAGCTGCGCGCCCCCGGTGTTCAGCCAGCCGCGGCCGCGGAGTTCGGGCGCCCTGACCCTGACGAGCCTTGTCACGGGGGCGAGTGAACCACCACCGGTTCGGGGTGTGTGCGGGGTGTCCGCCATTCGGGAGACTGCTGGGCATGGCCTACGACTGGATCTCCTTCACCACCGACTACGGCCTGGCCGACGGCTTCCCCGCCGTCTGCGAGGGGGTCATCGCGCGGATCGCGCCCGCGGTGCGGGTGCTGCACGTGACGCACCTGGTGCCCGCGCAGGACGTGCGCCGGGGGGCGGAGCTGCTGGCGCAGGCGGCGCCCTACCTGCCGACCGCGGTGCACCTGGCGGTGGTGGACCCCGGCGTGGGCACGGCGCGGCGGGCGGTCGCGGTCGCGGCGGCGGGCGGGGTGCTGGTCGGGCCGGACAACGGGCTGCTGATCCCCGCGGCCGAGGCGCTGGGCGGGCCGGTGGCCGCGGTGGAGCTGACCGAGCACCGCCTCGAACCGGTCTCGGCGACCTTCCACGGGCGCGACGTGTTCGCCCCCGCCGCCGCGCACCTGGCCGCGGGCAGGCACCTGGGCGAGCTGGGGCCGGAGATCGACCCGGACGCCCTGGTCCGGCTGCCCGCCCCGGTCACCTCGGCCGTGCCGGGTCGGCTGACCACCGAGGTCCTGGGCGCGGACGGGTTCGGCAACGTCCAGCTGGCCGCGACCGCCCCCGACCTGGCCGTCGCGGGCGCGGCCCCGGGCTGCCGGGTGCACGTGGAGATCGGCGGCCGCTCGCTGGAGGCCGTCGTCGGCCGCACCTTCGGCGATGTGGCGACCGGCTCGACCGTCGTCCTCCTGGACTCGGCGGGCCGGGTCGCGGTCGCCGTCAACGGCGGCTCGGCCCAGGCGGTCTTCGCGGGCCGCGCGGGCGAGCGGGCCGTCGTGCTGGTCGAGCGGTGATCAGGTCTCGTCGATGAGCTCGCGGACGCTGGCGGTGAGCCGGGCGTTGTCGGCCGGGGTGATCGTGCTCCACATGCGGCCGTCGTTGGCCGGGCGGGCGAGGTAGAGGTAGCGGCCCTCCGCGGTGTCGTGGAAGGCGACGACGCGGCCCGCGCGCACGCGGCGCTGGTCGCGCTGGGCGCGCTCGGCGCCGAACTGCCCGCGCACGCCCATGCCCGAGACCATCGCCGCCAGCGCCTGGGCCTCGCTGAACGGCAGGTCGCGCTCGGCGAGGAGGGTGATGAGGCGCTGGGCGTCGCCGCCGCTGCGGCTGTCGGCCTCCAGCAGGACCTCCGTGGGCAGGCTCACCGAGCGGCCCGGGCCCGCGGGGGACTCGCCCGCGATCGACACCGCGGCGTCGGCCAGCGCGGTCGCCCTGGCCGGGATGAGCCAGACCTCACCGCGGTCGACCGCGCCCAGCATCGCCTGGTTGCCGCTGGCCACGGCCAGCGCGGCGATCTCGCGGTCGGTCCACACCCAGGCGTCCACGCAGACCTGCGGGTAGGCCAGCAGCGCGAGCCGGTCGGCCAGCTCTGGCACCGCCCGGCCGCCCTTGGCCAGGCCGCGCGCCTGCAGGCCGTCGAACGCCTGCTCCACCAGCCGCGCCCGCTCGCTGTGCGTCGCGCCCGGGCTGGGCACGTCGAGCGCCACGTGCTTGGCGGGCAGGCGCTCGGCCTCCCACAGGACGTCGAACTCCAGCGCCGAGAGGACCAGGGCCGCGGTCAATCGGCGTCCTCGCCGCCGAGCACCGCCTCGATGACCAGCCGGTCGTCGCCGAACACGTCGTCGGAGTCGATGCCGTACTTGCGCACGTGCTCGTCGTCGTCCTCGCCGGGCGCGCTGGCCGCGGCCGGGGACATCAGCGACGACCCGGGCTTGCCGCCCGCGCCGCCGAGCCGCTCGGCCGCCCGCGCCGCCTTGACCTGCTCGTCGGGCAGGTCCGCGGCCAGCCCGCGCGCGCCCGCCCCCGGCGTCCCCGCCCCGCGGGCGCCCGCCCCCGGCGTCCCCGCCCCGCGGGCGCCCGCCCCCGTCCCGGACGTGGGCCGCACCAGCCGGTCCTTCGGCAGCGCCGCCCCGGCCGCCGCGCCCCCGGCGGTCGCCCCGGTGAGCCCGGTGACCAGGCCGGCGTCGGCGATCATGCCGATCGGGAAGCCCGGCCGCGGCAGCCCCGGCGCGGGCGAGACCGGCAGCCCGTTCGGGCTGGGCACCATCGGCCCGATGCCCGCCGTCCGCCCGGGCAGGGGCTGCTGGCTCCCCCCGCCGGGCGCGTTGAACCCGGTGTACCCGGGCTGCCCCGGCCCCAGCGTGCTGGTCGACCCCGGCTGCCCCGGCCCGGTCGACCCGGTGGGCGTGTAGGCGCTCTGCACCCCGTCGAACCCCTGCGCCGAGGTCATCCCGTGCCGGTCGGGCTCGCGGGACACCAGGTCCATGCCGGGGGGCACGGGCAGCGACTGGTGGTTGCCGAGCGCGGACTGGCTGCCCCGCTGGTAGTCGTTCAGCGAGCCGATGGCCTGGTTGCGCGCGTTCTGCGTGTTCTGCACCTTCTGCGCGTTGTCCGTCGTGTGCCCGAACGCTCCCGCGAACCGATCCCACCCGTTGAGCTGCGTCGGCCCCCGCAACTGCTCGGAGTTCGGCGCGGAGTTGCGGGTGTGGGAGAACATGTCCCCCTGCTGGTTCACCCCACCCGCCGACTTCGCCACCTTCGGCACCGCGTCCTCGGCGTAGATGCTCGCCTTCTGCGTCTCCTCATGCCCCCGCTCCGACGCCGCCCCCCGCCACTCGACCCCGATCTTCGCCAACTCCTCCCGCAGCGTCTGATCGGTCTCGACGAGCGCCTTGGCGATGTCGACCAAGGCGTCGACCGCGCGGTGCAGGGATTCCGAGCCCGCACCTCCGCGCAGGCCATCGATCTCGGCCGCCAACTGCTCGTTGGAGAAGCCCTCGAACCGGATGTCGCTGAGACTGCTGGTCATATCCCGCCCCTCACCTGGCGCGCAGCGTCGTCATGGTCGCTTCGGCGAACCGCTCGGTGATCTCGCAGAACTGCTCTTGGGTCCACTCCGAGCCCGGGGAAAGCAGGCCCACCTGGACGTGTTGGCCGTCGGCGACGTCCACCGCCGTGTTGCAGTCGGCGCCGTGCTCGTACCCCTCGCCCCCGGAGAACCAGAAGTTGACCGCGCCGAAACCGCCGACTTCGGTGGGCTTCGCAACCACGTTCCGGTTCTCGGTCAACCACGCCTCGGCGCCCTCCCGGGTGTCGAGCAGCACGGTGATGTCGAAGATCTCCGAGTCGGCGTTCACCGTGAACGCGCATTCGGCCTGGCCTTCGTAGTCGCGCTCGCGGAACCGCGTGATCTCCAGGTCGGCCTGCTGGGCAGCGGTGAGCAGATCGCACGGTTTGACGCCTTCGAGCCGGATCTCCTCGGGGCGATCCGGAAGATCCCCGGCCGGCTCATCGGGCGTCGACGGAGACGGCGGTTGCGTCGTACCGCCCGGATCGCCCGGCCGGGGCTGACCTTGCTCTGGCGTGCTGCACGCGCTCGCGAGCACCACGACGGCCACCAGGGCCACGGCCTTACGCACTGGTCTTCCCCAGCGCTTGGGCGATCTCTTCCTCGTTGTAGCCGTAGGCGAGGGCGCTCTCCTGGAGTTGGACCACCAGGTTCTCCAAGCCCACGACGTAATCCTTCACCCGCCGGGCGTAGGAATCGTCAGCGAACAGCAGGCGCTCGTTCCATTCCTTGGCGACCAGACCGCTGACCATGTCCCCACCGGGGGGCACGACACGCAGGTCGCGGGAGGCGTCGGACAGCCGCGTCTTGAGCTGGTCGACCTGGGTGCTGATGATCTTGGCGGCGGCCAGGACGTTGTCCTTGTCGACGATGAACTGGCCGGAGCTTGCGGTGGCCAGGGACTGGAGGTCGGCGACGACCGCGCCTGCGATCTTGCCGACAGCACCGATGTTCATGCCACGCACCCCCGTACGCATCGTGACCGTGTCGTCTCGGTTCGCAGGCTACCAACGGCGTTGTTGGGCCTACCTGAACTTTGACGAAGTATCGCGGCCGGGGGTTCCGGGCTAGCCCGCGGTGATCTCGCCGCGTTCGGCGCGCAGGGCGATGTCGGTGCGGTGGTGGGAGCCTGCGAGGTGGACGGCGTTGACGAGGCGGTACGCCTCGGCGCGGGCTTCGGCGAGGGTGGGGCCGGTGCCGACGACCGACAGGACTCGGCCGCCGGAGGAGACGATGGCGCCGTCGTCGCGGCGGCGGGTGCCCGCGTGCAGGACTCCGTGGGCTTCCGAGCCGGTGATGACGTCGCCGGTGCGGGGGCGGCCGGGGTAGCCGTCGGCGGCGATGACGACGGTGACGGCGGCGCCGTCGGCCCAGTCCAGCGGGGGGTGGGCGGCGAGGGCGCCGGTGGCGGCCGCGGTCAGCAGGCCCGCCATCGGGGTGCGCAGCAGGGCCAGCACGGCCTGGGTCTCGGGGTCGCCGAAGCGGCAGTTGAACTCGATGACCTGGGGGCCGGTGGAGGTCAGGGCGAGCCCGGCGTAGAGCAGGCCGGTGAAGGGGGCGCCGCGGGCGGCCAGCTCGTCGACGACCGGCTTGACGATGTCGCGCACGATCTCCTCGACCAGGCCCTCGGGGGCCCAGGGCAGCGGGCTGTAGGCGCCCATGCCGCCGGTGTTCGGACCGTGGTCCCCGTCGCCGACGCGCTTGAAGTCCTGGGCGGGCAGCAGGGGCACGACGGTGCCCTCGGCGTCGACCAGGCAGAACAGCGACACCTCCGGGCCGTCCAGGTAGGACTCCAGCAGGACGGGGTGGCCGCCGTCGAGCAGGGTCATCGCATGGGCGCGGGCCGCGGCGACGTCGGTGGTGACCACGACGCCCTTGCCCGCGGCGAGGCCGTCGTCCTTGACCACCCAGGTGGGGCCGAAGCGGGCCAGGGCGGCGTCGAGGCGGGCGGGGTTGTCGACGACCTCGCTGTGCGCGGTCGCCACGCCCGCCGCGGTCATGACGTCCTTGGCGAAGGCCTTGGAGCCCTCGATCCGCGCGGCCGCCGCGCCCGGGCCGAAGCAGGCGATGCCCGCGGCGCGCACGGCGTCGGCGGCGCCCGCCACCAGCGGCACCTCGGGGCCGATCACCACCAGATCGGCCGACCAGCGCCGGGCCAGGTCGGCGACCGCGGCCTTGTCGGCGGCGTCGACCGGGGGCGTCTCGGCCAGCGCGGCGATCCCGGCGTTGCCGGGGGCGCAGGCCAGCGCCGTCACCGCCGGGTCCTGCGAGAGGGCAAGGACGAGGGCATGCTCACGGGCGCCGGAGCCGATCACCAGGACTCGCACGGCACGGGAGCCTAGATGGCGCAGGCCCGGATCGTCTGGTCGGCCCCGGCATGCGCGCCTGCCGCCAGGGGTTCACCCGGCCGTCGGGCGGCCGTCAGGCGGGTGTTGCGCCCGCGGATCAAGGTGGGCCGTCCTGACCGAGGAGGTTGCGCATGCGCGCGTTGAGTGCGTTGGTCCTGTCCGCGGTGTCGGTGCTCGGCGTGGTGACGCTGAGCCCGGCCAGCGCCGCGCCCGAGCACCGGGGGCACCGGGCCGAGCCGGTGGTCGTGGGGCACCGGGGCGCGTCGGGCTACCGGCCCGAGCACACCCTGGCCGCCTACGAGCTGGCCGCGCGGATGGGCGCGGACTACATCGAACCGGATCTGGTGTCCACTAAGGATGGTGTCCTGGTCGCCCGGCACGAGCCCGAGATCGGCGGCACGACCGATGTCGGCGCGCGCCCGGAGTTCGCCGACCGCAAGCGGACCAAGGTGCTCGACGGGACACCGGTCACCGGTTGGTGGACCGAGGACTTCACCCTCGCCGAGCTGAAGACGCTCAACGCCGTCGAGCGCATCCCCGACGTCCGCCAGCGCAACACCGTCTACAACGGCC
The DNA here is from genome assembly GCF_053604195.1 of Actinokineospora sp. NPDC004072. Classification (NCBI taxonomy): domain Bacteria; kingdom Bacillati; phylum Actinomycetota; class Actinomycetes; order Pseudonocardiales; family Pseudonocardiaceae; genus Actinokineospora; species Actinokineospora sp. NPDC004072. The sequence goes on from NZ_JBSGHB010000004.1 coordinate 264,386, forward strand.
GCTACGAGGTCCCGACCCTGCAGGAGGTCATCGACCTGGCCAAGCGGCTGTCGCGGGAGCTGCGCCGGGAGATCGGCATCTACCCCGAGACCAAGCACCCCACCTACTTCCAGCGCATCGGCCTGCCGCTGGAGCCCGAGCTGGTCCGCGTCCTCAACCGCAACGGGCTCAACCGGCCGGGCGCGAAGGTGTTCGTGCAGTCCTTCGAGGTCGCCAACCTCAAGCAACTCGACCGGCACCTGCGCGTGCCGCTGGTGCAGCTGACCAGCGCGTCGGGCCGCCCGTACGACTTCACCGCGGCGGGCGACCCCCGCACCTACCGCGACCTGATGACGCCCGCGGGCCTGCGCGAGGTCGCCACCTACGCCGACGGCATCGGCCCGGCCAAGGACCTGGTCATCCCGCGCGACGCGGCGGGCAACCTCGCCCGGCCCACCACCCTGGTCCGCGACGCCCACGCCGCGGGCCTGCTGGTGCACCCGTACACCTTCCGCGCCGAGAACCAGTTCCTCCCGGCGGGCCTGCGCTCCTCGGCCGACCCGGCGGCCTACGGCGACCTCTTCGCCGAGCTGGACGCCTTCTGGCGGTCCGGGGTCGACGGCGTCTTCGCCGACAACCCCGACATCGCCGTGGCGTCGCGGGACGAGCGCTAGCCGCGGGCGGGCCCGGCCAGCTCGTGCCGGACGATGGTCTGGTCGCGGCCGGGCCCGACCCCGATGGCCGACACCCGCGCCCCGGAGATGCGCTCCAGGTGCTCGACGTAGGCCCGGGCGTTGGCGGGCAGCTCCTCCCAGGTGCGGCAGTGGCTGATGTCCTCGAACCAGCCCGGCAGCGTCTCGTACACCGGCACCGCGTGGTGCACGTCGGTCTGGGTCATCGGCATCTCGTCGACCCGGCGCCCGTCGACCTCGTAGGCCACGCACACCGGCACCTGGTCCAGGCCGGAGAGCACGTCGAGCTTGGTCAGGAAGTAGTCGGTGATGCCGTTGACGCGCGCGGCGTAGCGGGCGATGACCGCGTCGAACCAGCCGGTGCGGCGCAGGCGGCCGGTGGTGACGCCGAACTCGCCGCCGACCTTGCGCAGCCGCTCGCCCAGGTCGTCGTGCAGCTCGGTCGGGAACGGGCCGGAGCCCACGCGCGTGGTGTACGCCTTGAGGATGCCGATGACCGTGGTGATCCGGGTCGGCCCCAGCCCCGAGCCCGCGCACGCCCCGCCCGAGGTCGGGTTGGAGGAGGTCACGAACGGGTAGGTGCCGTGGTCGACGTCGAGCAGGGTGCCCTGCGAGCCCTCCAGCAACACGGTCTCGCCGCGGTCGAGCGCCTGGTTGAGCAGCAGCCGGGTGTCGGCGATGCGGTGGGCGAACTTCTCGCCGGCGCCGAGCACCTCCTCCACGACCTGGTCGACGTCGAGGCCCTTGCGGTTGTAGACCTTGACCAGCACCTGGTTCTTGGTGTCCAGGGCGGCCTCGACCTTCTGCCGCAGGATCTTCTCGTCCAGCAGGTCCTGCACGCGCACGCCGACCCTGGCCACCTTGTCCTGGTACGCCGGGCCGATGCCGCGCCCGGTCGTGCCGATCTTCGCCTTGCCGAGGTAGCGCTCGGTGACCTTATCGATGGCCACGTGGTAGGGCATGATCAGGTGCGCGTCGGCGGAGACCAGCAGGCGGGAGGTGTCGACGCCGCGCTCCTCCAGCCCGGCCAGCTCGCGCAGCAGCACGGCCGGGTCGACGACGACGCCGTTGCCGATGACGCAGGTCACCTCGGGGGTGAGGATGCCGGACGGGATGAGGTGCAGGGCGAACTTCTGCCCGTCGGGCAGCACGACGGTGTGGCCCGCGTTGTTGCCGCCCTGGTAGCGCACGACCCACTGGACCCGGTCGCCGAGCAGGTCGGTCGCCTTGCCCTTGCCCTCGTCGCCCCACTGGGCGCCGATCAGCACGATTGCCGGCATGTGAAACTCCAGGTGTTCGTCAAGTGGAGTGCTGTGACACCCGGACCCGGAACGCGCGGGCGAATGCCGGTGACTCAGCCTAGACCAGGAGACAAGCGTGAGCGCACTCGTGCTGGCCTGCGGAAACGACCGGGTCGCCGATACCACCGCACTGTTCACCGACAGTGACGACATCGACGTCCGCGGGGTGCCTGCGCGACCCGATCGCGCGGCCATCGATCCGCTGCTCGCGGGCGTGGAGCGGCTCATCGTGCACGGCACCGACGCCGACCTCGCCGCGGTCGCGCTGCGGCTGATGCGCAAGGAGCGGCTGGAGGCGGTCGCGGTCGGGTACGTGCCCGTGGACCCGGGATCGGCGGTCGCCGCGCTCTGGGACCTGCCGGTCGACCCGCGCCGGGCCGCCGAGGTCGCGCTGCGGGCCGAGGTCGACGCGGTCCCGCTGATCCGCGACGACACCGGCGGGGTGCTCGTCGGCCTCGGGGTGCTGCCGCAGATCCGCGGCGTCGTCTACTGCGACGACACGGTGGTGCTGCGCGGCCGGGCCAGCCGCATCGAGGTCAGGCCCGCTGTCGGGGCGGGGCTGGAGGTGCGGGTGATCCGGATCGGGCTGCTGGGCAAGCGCGTGCAGAGCTTCCACGGGCGCGCGGTGCAGGCGGGGTGCCTGCCGGTCATCCCGCGCAGCGACGGGGTCGACCACCCGCGGGAGGCGGGCCGCTGGACCTGGTACCGGCACACCGCCGACCTCCGGCTCGCCCGCGGGCTGGTCTGATCGGAGCAACCTGCGCCGGGAGATCTTCCACTCGCCGTCGTCAGCGGGTCACCCTGTGGTGTGAGGCATTCCACCTCGATTCGTCACGGTTGACCCGCTCCACGTGTGTCCCTGCTCACGGAGGAAACGATGACGAAGGCGCGTGCTCTGCTCGGCTCCCTGCTGTTATCCGCCGCCATCACCGTCGGGCTCGCAGGGCCGGCGGCCGCGACCCCGCCCAACATCCCCAGCGAGTCCACCGCCCGCGCCGAGCTGGCGGCGCTGCGGGTGGCGGGCGAGGGGTCGATGAGCGGCTACTCGCGCGACAAGTTCCCGCACTGGATCACCATCTCCGGCTCCTGCAACACCCGCGAGACCGTCCTCAAGCGCGACGGCTCGAACGTGTCGACGGACTCCTCGTGCTACGCCACCTCGGGCTCCTGGTACAGCCCGTACGACGGCGCGACCTGGTACAACCCAGCCGACGTCGACATCGACCACATCGTGCCGCTGGCCGAGGCGTGGCGGTCCGGGGCGGCGTCGTGGACGACCGCGCGGCGGCAGGCGTTCGCCAACGACCTGGGCAACCCGCAGCTCATCGCGGTGACCGACAACGTCAACCAGAGCAAGGGCGACCAGGACCCGAGCACGTGGAAGCCGTCGCGGACGGCCTACTGGTGCACCTACGCCAAGATGTGGATCCGCACCAAGCACGCCTACGGCCTGTCCGCCCAGTCGGCGGAGAAGTCGGCGCTGGCGTCGATGCTCAACTACTGCTGATCACGCCGTCGGGGCCGCGGGCGTCCAGACCTTGCCGTCGACGAGGTCGCCGAAGCCCATCCAGACCAGGTTCATCAGCCACCCGGCGACGACCTTGTCCGGGACCTCGGGGTGGTCGAGCCACCAGTCGGCCAGGGACTCGCTGGCCCCGACGAGCGCGGCGGCCAGCGCCTCGGTCGACTTGGTGGCCGCCTCGGCCATGCCCCGGCTGGTCGCCGAGCGCACCAGCAGGGCGTCGACCAGGGCGATGGCCCGGTCGCGCATGGCCAGCAGCTCCTCGCTGAACGGCCCGCCCTGCGAGGTGGCCTGGCGGTGCAGGACGCGCCAGCTCTCCTTCTGCTCGCCGACGAACCGGAAGAACGCCCGCAGGCCGTGCCAGAGCTGCATGTCCGGCGGCAGCTCGGCCTGCACGCCCGCGGCGATGGCCTCGATGAGCAGCGACGCCTCGCGCCGGATGCAGGCGGCGAACAGGTCTTCCTTGTGCCCGAGGTAGGCGTAGATCATCGGCTTGGACACGCCCGCGACCTCGGAGATCTCGTCCATCGACGCGCTGTGGTAGCCGTGCTGGGAGAAGACCCGGACGGCCGCGTCGAGGATCTGCCGCTCGCGGACCTCCCGCGGCAGCCGCTTGACCTTCGTCGGACGGCGTTCGTCGACGCTCACGTCCGCGCTCCTCCCCTTGGTTTGCCCTTGCCAGTCCAAGCTACCCGCCCGTAGCCTACTGGCGAGTAGGTCTGAGGGAGGTGGCCATGTCCGAGCCGCAGGGCGCCGAGGTGGAGCTGGGCGCCCGCACGCCGCGGGAACTGGTCGACTTGCTCGATCGGATGAACCCCGAGGACATCGCCGCACGGCACATCGACGTGGATGCTATCGGGCAGGCGATCGATCCGCGGAAGCTGCGCGGCGCCGACCTGACCGCGCTGCTGGCGGCGATCACCCGGCTGGCGGCGGCGGGCGCGCACGTCGACCTGGCCCGGATGCGCCCGGCCACCTTCGCCCGGATCATCACCCTGGCCACCCGCGAGCAGCTCCAGGCGGTGCTGGCCGAGCCCGGCCTGCGCGCCCGGATCGTCGACGAGGTCTTCCGCCGCGCGGGCGCCCACCTGCGCGCGGACCGCGTCCGCGACCTCGACGCGGTCGTGCACTGGCGGCTCACCGACGGGGTCGGCGCGGGCGGCTACGACCGCTGGGAGACCGTCTTCGCCGACGGGTCCTGCTCGGTCAACCGGGACATGGCGCGCACGCCGCGGACGACCATCACCCTGGCGCCCGCCGACTTCCTCAAGCTGGTCACCCAGAACGCCTCGGCCCCGGTGCTGTTCCTGACCGGGAAGCTGAAGGTGCGCGGCGACCTGGCCTTCGCCGCGGGCCTGTCCGGCCTCTTCGACCTCCCGCGCGGGTGAGGGCGGTGCGCGGGCGCAAGTGGCACCGGCTGCCCCCGCGGCCGACCGACCTCGACGGCTTCACCGAGCTGGTCGACCCCGCGCTGCTGACCCCGGCGCAGTTCGTCGACCTGCTGTCGGTGCTGGACGTGCTCGGAACGGCGGGCACCGGCGTGCGGCTCGGCGCGTTGAGCACGGCGGCGTTCACCAGATTCCTCCGCAAAGCGTCGCGGGAGCAAATCGCGGCGCTGATGGACCACCCCCGCCTGCGCCATGTCGTGCTCGACGAGGTCTTCCGGCGCATGTCCGCGCACCTGGACCCGGGCCGGGCCGCCTGCCTGCGCGCGGTCGTGCACTGGTGCTTCCCCGGCGGGGAGTCCGGCCCGGACCGCTTCGAGACCCGCATCCGCGACGGCCGCTGCGCGACGGGCACCGAGCCCACGGCCGACCCGCGCGTCACCATCACCGTCGACCCGGCCGACTTCCTGCGGGCGGTGATCGGGGCGGTGAGCCTGCCGGTGCTGTTCCTGTCGGGGAAGGTCAAGGCCAAGGGCGACATCGCCTTCGCCGCCACCCTGACCGGCTACTTCGACCTGCCCGCATGACGCAGGGGGTGGGGACCAGCGCCCCCACCCCCCGCGCGGCGGCGTCAGAACGCCAGCGCCATCCCCGGGTCGGCGAGCAGCGCGCCGACGTCGGCGAGGAACTCCGACCCCTGCTGCCCGTCGACCAGGCGGTGGTCGAAGCTCAGCGCGAGCTGGCAGACCTTGCGGACCTTGATGTCGCCGTCCACCACCCACGGCATGTCCCGGATCGCGCCGAAGGCGAGGATCGCCGACTCGCCGGGGTTGATGATCGGGGTGCCGGTGTCGACGCCGAAGACGCCGACGTTGGTGATGGTGAAGGTGCCGTTGACCATGTCGCCGGGCGGCGTCTTCCCCTCGCGGGCGGTCGTGGTCAGCTCGTCGAGCGCGAGCGCCAGCTCGCGCAGGGAGAGCTGCTCGGCGTCGCGGACCTTCGGCACGATCAGCCCGCGCGGGGTCGCCGCGGCGATGCCCAGGTGCACGTAGTCCTTGTAGACGATCTCCTGGGCGGCCTCGTCCCACGCCGCGTTGACCTCCGGCGTGCGCCTGATGGCCAGGGTCACCGCGCGGGCGCAGAAGGCCAGCGGGGTCAGCCGGACGTCGCGGAACTCCCGGTGGTTCTTCAGCCGGGCCCGCAGCTCCATCATCGGCGTCACGTCGACGGTCAGGAACTCGGTGACGTGCGGGGCGGTGAAGGCGCTGCTGACCATCGCCTGGGCGGTCACCTTGCGCACGCCCTTGATCGGCACCCGGCGCTCGCCGCCGCGGGCCACCGGCTGGGCCGCAGGCTCCGGCCCGGCCGCCGCCTGCTGGACGTCCTCGCGGGTGATGACGCCGTCGGCGCCGGTCCCGGTCAGCGTCCGCAGGTCGACCCCGAGGTCCTTGGCCAGCTTGCGCACCGGCGGCTTGGCCAGCGGGACGTACCCGCCCGCAGGCGCGGGCTCGGCGGCCGGGGCTGCGGCAGGCGCGGGCTCGGCGGCCGGGGCGGCGGCAGGCGCGGGCGCGGAGCCGTTCGGGGTGAACGCCGCGCCCACCTGCTGCTGCACCGCGGCGGCCGCGGGCTCGGCAGGCACGGCCGGGCCGCCCCGGCGCGCCCGGCGCTTGGCCGTGACCGCCTTGGAGCCGTAGCCGACCAGCGGCTTCATCTCCTCCTCGGCGGGGGCCTCGGCCGCGGGGGCCGCCGCGCCGCCGGGGTCGGTGTCGATGGTCAGGATCGGCGTGCCGACCGCGACCGTCTCCCCGGGCTGCACGTGCAGCTCGGTCACCACGCCCGCCCACGGGCACGGCAGCTCGACGGCGGCCTTGGCGGTCTCGATCTCCACGATGATCTGGTTGACCGCGACCTCGTCGCCGGGCTGCACGCGCCAGGAGAGGATCTCCGCCTCGGTCAGGCCCTCGGCGGTGTCGGGCAGGGGGAAGCTCTTGAACTGCGGCATCAGTCGATCACCAGGCCAGCGAGCGGTCGACGGCGTCGAGCACCCGGTCGAGGTCGGGCAGGAAGTGCTCCTCCAGCTTGGCTGGGGGGTACGGCACGTCGAAGCCGTGCACGCGCAGCACCGGCGCCTCCAGCGAGTAGAAGCACTCCTGCTGCACCCGCGCGGCGATCTCCGAGCCGATGGACGCCTCCGACGGCGACTCGCTCACCACCACGAGCCTGCCGGTGCGCCGCACCGAGTCGAACACCGGGCCGAGGTCCAGCGGGGACAGCGCGCGCAGGTCGATGACCTCCAGGGAGTGCCCGTCCTCCTCGGCCGCGGTGGCCGCGTCCAGCGCGACCTTCACCGACGGGCCGTAGGCGACCAGCGTCGCCGTGGTGCCCGCACGCACGACCCGCGTGGCGAACAGCGGGTCCGGGGTGGCGGCCGGATCGATCTCGGCCTTCATCGCCGCGGAGTGGTAGTAGCGCTTGGGCTCGAAGAACAGCACCGGGTCGTCGCAGCGGATGGCCTGCTGGATCATCCAGTAGGCGTCCACGGCGTTGGAGCAGGTGACGACCTTGAGCCCGGCGGTGTGGGCGAAGTAGGACTCCGGGGACTCCGAGTGGTGCTCGACCGCGCCGATGCCGCCGCCGTAGGGGATGCGGATGACCATCGGCACCTTCACCCGGCCCTGGGTGCGGGTGTGCAGCTTGGCGACCTGGGAGACGATCTGGTCGAAGCCGGGGAAGACGAACCCGTCGAACTGGATCTCGCACACCGGGCGGAAGCCGCGCACGGCCAGGCCGACCGCGGTGCCGATGATCCCGGACTCGGCCAGCGGGGTGTCGAGCACGCGGTGCTCGCCGAAGTCCTTCTGCAGCCCGTCGGTGATCCGGAAGACGCCGCCGAGCTTGCCGACGTCCTCGCCCATCACCAGCACCTTGGGGTCGGCCTCCATCGCCGCCCGCAGGCCCAGGTTGAGCGCCTTGCCGATGGTCAGCGACTGCACGGCCGGGGCGGCGGCCTTGGCCTGGTTGATCGCGGGCGCGGCCATCAGTGCTCACCTCCGAAGGCGGACAGGTACGACAGGAACTCGTCGCGCTGGGCGTCGAGGAACGGGCTGGGCTCGGCGTAGACGTTGTCGAACATCTGCCGCACCGGAGGATCGGGCATGTTGAAGCAGAACTCGCGCAGGTCGGCGGCCATCTTGTCGGCGTCGGCCTGGACCGAGTCGAGGAAGTCCTGGTCGGCCATGCCGTGGCGGACCAGGTGGACGCGGACGCGCTCGATCGGGTCCTTGAGCTTCCACGCCTCCAGCTCGTCGGAGAGCCGGTAGCGGGTCGGGTCGTCGGTGGTGGTGTGGGCGTCCATCCGGTAGGTGAACGCCTCGATCAGCACCGGGCCGTTGCCGTGGCGGCACTCGTCCAGCGCCCACCGGGAGACCGCGAGGGAGGCCAGCACGTCGTTGCCGTCCACCCGGATGCCGGGGAAGCCGTAGCCGCGGGCCCGCTGGTAGAGCGGCAGCCGCGACTGGCGCTCGGTGGGCTCGGAGATCGCCCACTGGTTGTTCTGGCAGAAGAACACCAGCGGCGCGTCGTAGACCGCGGCCCAGACGAAGCCCTCGTGCACGTCGCCCTGGCTGGTGGCGCCGTCGCCGAAGAAGCACATCGTGGCTTCGCCGTCGTCGTCGCCGACCTTGCCCTCGAACCGCTGGCCCATCGCGTACCCGGCGGCGTTGAGCACCTGGTTGCCGATCACGATGGTGTAGGGGTGGAAGCGGTGGGCCACGGAGTCCCACGTGCCGTTGTCGGTGCCGCGGAAGATGCCCAGCAGCTCCTCGGGCTTGATGCCCCGGCACCAGGCGACGCCGTGCTCGCGGTAGGAGGGGAACACCATGTCGGTCGGCCGCAGCGCCCGGCCCGCCCCGATCTGGGCGGCCTCCTGGCCCAGCAGCGGGACCCAGATGCCCAGCTGGCCCTGCCGCTGCAGGGCGTTGGACTCGCGGTCGGCCCGGCGCACCAGCACCATGTCGCGGTAGAGCCCGCGCAGGTCCTCATCGGTGACGTCGGCGACGTAGCGGTCGAACCGGGGGTTCTCGACCCGCTCGCCTTCCGGGGTCAGGAGCTGCACCAGCTCCGGCCCGCCCTCGCTGGTCGCACGCAAACCCGCGATCACCTGCTCTGCTGTCGGAGCGGCGGCGGTCGCGGCTGGCCCCTCCCGGGGTTCCGGGTGCGTCCACTGTTCGGCAGAGGACATGTGGTTCTCCTCTATCTCCTCCGGTCCGCACCCCCGCTCGTGGCGGGCGGGCACGGCCGCGCCGCGGGTCGCCGCCGCCGCTTGTCATCGGCAACGGCCCCGTCGACGCTGACGGTTCGTTCCCACATCCTGGCATGGCGCACCCCGATCCGGTGAGCCCGCACAGCCCGTTCGTTACCTACGGCGGCGCTCTGACCTGGGAAAACCATCGGACTACCGACGATTGGTCGCCATAGCGGACGGCGATCGGCGCAGCGTGCGGGCGCGGGCGCGGCGGCGGTGGTGATCGAGTCGGGGCGGTCGTGAGGTGCGTCACGTGGGAGGGTGAGCCCGCGGCCGCCGGCGGGAAGGACTGGGCCGCGGGCTCACCGCCGAGCCTGGCCCAACCCGGCTGAGACGATCTCAGCTTCGGTGATGGCAGGATCGGGGCGTGGACACCGCAGCCGTTCAGCAGGGCGTGCGCGCGGTCTGGGCGGACGCGGTCCTGCCCAGCCTGCGCGACTTCATCGCCATCCCCGCGCTCTCCCCGACCTTCGACGCCGACTGGGCGGCCAACGGGCACCTCGACGCCGCCGTCGAGCACCTGCGCGCCTGGATCGCGGGCCGCGGCCTGCCGGGCGCGGAGCTGGAGGTGGTGCGGCTGCCGGAGCGCTCGCCGCTGCTGCTGGTCGACGTGCCCGGCACGGCCGACGCGGGCACCGTGCTGCTCTACGGCCACCTCGACAAGCAGCCGCCGGTCGGCGGCTGGTCCGACGGCCTGGGCCCGTGGACGCCGGTGCAGCGGGAGGAGCGGCTGTACGGGCGCGGCAGCGCCGACGACGGCTACGCCGGGTACGCCGCGACCGCGGCCATCGAGGCGGTGCGCGCGGCGGGCGGGCAGCACTCGCGGTGCGTGATCCTGCTGGAGACCGGCGAGGAGTCCGGCAGCCCCGACCTGCCCGCCTACCTGGAGCACCTGGGCGAGCGGCTGGGCGAGGTCGCGCTGGTGGTCTGCCTGGACTCCGGCGGGCAGGACTACTCCCGGCTGTGGCTGACCACCTCGCTGCGCGGGCTGATCTCCATCGACGTCACGGCCCGGGTGCTCGACGCGGGCCAGCACTCCGGCCTGGCAGGCGGCATCGCGCCCAGCTCCTTCCGCGTCCTGCGCGCCCTGCTGGAGCGCATCGAGGACGCCGCCACCGGCGAGCTGCTGCTCCCCGAGCTGACCGTGGACATCCCGGCCGACCGGGTCGCCGAGGCCCGCGCCACCGCAGCGGCCGCCCCCGGCGCGCTGCGCGCCACCTTCCCCCTGCACGGGCGGACCAGCCCGATGTCCGACGACGAGCTGGAGCTGATCCTCAACAACAGCTGGCGGCCCACGCTCAGCGTCGTCGGCGCGGCCGGGCTGCCCGAGCCCGCCGACGCGGGCAACGTGCTGCGCCCGTTCACCACGCTGTCGCTGAGCTTCCGCCTCCCGCCGACCGCCGACGCCGACAAGGCCCTCGCGGCCATCCAGAAGACCCTGACCACCGACGTCCCCAACGACGCGACGATCGAGTTCAGCCGCATCGACATCGCCAACGGCTGGAACGCCCCGCCGCTGGCCCCGTGGCTGCGCACCGCCCTGGACCAGGCATCGGCGGAGGTCTTCGGCGAGCCGTGGCGCACCGTCGGCCTCGGCGGCTCGATCCCGTTCATGGGCCTGCTCGCCGAGCGCTACCCGTCCGCGCAGTTCGTCATCACCGGCGCCCTGGGCCCCGACAGCAACGCCCACGTCCCGGACGAGTGGCTGCACGTGCCCCAGGCCATGCGCATCACCGAGACCGTCGCCCACCTGCTCGACGCCCAGGCGCGGTCCTGACTCACCAGGCCGGGTAGCGCTCCTGCCAGGCCGGGTCCACCTGGTCGGCGGCGTAGACCATCAGGGCGTCGTCGACCAGGCGGATCATGGGGTCGCGGAGTTCGAGGTCGGCCAGGAGGCGGGGTGGGATGGCGGCCGCGCCGGTGATCGCACCCAGGAGGTTGCCGCAGATGGCGGCGGTGGAGTCGCTGTCACCGGAGTGCTCGGCGGCCAGCGCGAGGCCGTCGAGGAGGTCGGTGGCGGTGAGGGCGGCGCAGACGGCGATGGCCAGCGCCTCCTCGCCGACCCAGCCGCCGCCGAGGGTCTCCAGCGACTCCGCGGTCGGGCGGCCCTTCTCGGCCAGGGCGGTGGCGGCGGCCAGCGCGGCCTCGGTCTCCGCGCCGCCGTCCCACTCGGCCAGCTCGGCGCGGACCTCGTCCAGGGCGGTCGGCAGGGCGGCGCCGTCGAGCAGGCGGCGGACCAGGAAGGCCAGGGCGCCCGCGCTGAGGTAGCCGCTGGGGTGGCCGTGGGTCAGCGCGCCGGAGCGGGCGGCCAGGTCGAAGACCGCGGCCGCGTCGGTGGACCACAGCGCGACCGGGGCGGCCCGCATGACCGCGCCGCAGCCCTTGGAGTCGTTGATGCGGTGCTCCGGCGACCCCGACGGGATGCCGCCCGCGAACCCGCGCAGGGCGGCCAGGACGGTCGCGCCGGGGGCGCGGCGGCTGTGCAGGGCCTGCTCGGCGACCAGCCAGCCGTCGGGGCGCTCGGCCAGCGCGTAGGTCCCGCCCGCGCGGTGCCACGGCGTGCCCTGGGTGTGGTACCACCGCTGGTAGGCGTGCTGGAGCACCGAGATCGGGTGCTCGGCCAAGCCCAGCCCGCGCGCCATCTGCGCCCGGATCATCGCCTCCAGCGTGAACAGGGTCATCTGGGTGTCGTCGGTGATGCGGCCGACGCCGCCGTAGGCCGTGGCGTACTCGCGCACGCCGCCCGGGAAGCGGGAGCGGATCTCGGCCAACCCCATGAACTCCACCGGGCCGCCGAGGGCGTCGCCCACCGCACCCGCCAGCACACATCCCAACCAGGCTTCGCGCACCCGGCCCACCCTAGTGATTGTTCACGCGGTATCAGCACGGTCAGTCACACTGGGGCGGATGAGCGAGCGCGATCGGCTGGAGGCGTCCGGGTCCGCGCAGTCGCCGTGGCGGCTGTGGGGGCCGTACCTGGCTGCCCGGCAGTGGGGCACGGTCCGCGAGGACTACTCGCCCAACGGCGACGCCTGGGGCTACTTCCCCTTCGAGCAGGCCCGCTCCCGCGCCTACCGCTGGGGCGAGGACGGCATCGCGGGCATCTGCGACCGGCACGGCTTCCTCAACTTCGCCGTCGCGCTCTGGAACGGCCACGACGAGATCCTCAAGGAGCGGTACTTCGGCCTGTCCAACACCGAGGGCAACCACGGCGAGGACGCCAAGGAGTACTGGTGGACCACCGACGGCACCCCCACCCACTCGTGGATGCGCGTCGTCTACCGCTACCCGCAGGCCGCCTACCCCTACGCCGAGCTGCGCGAGATGGCCGCCCGCGCGGGCCGCGACGCCCCCGAGCCGGAGCTGGCCGACACCGGCGTCCTCGACGGCGACCGCTTCTTCGACGTCCAGGTCACCTACGCCAAGGCCGCGCCGGACGACATCTGCGTCGAGATCGCCGCGACCAACCACGGCCCGGACCCCGCGCCGCTGCACATCGTCCCGCAGCTGTGGTTCCGCAACACCTGGTCGTGGGGCCGCGACGCGCGCAGGCCCGCGCTCATCGCCTCCACCGCCGACGGCTGGTCGCGCGTGCTGGCCGAGCACACCCTCCTCGGCCGCTACACGCTGCAGTTCGACGGCGCGCCCACCCTGCTGGTCACCGACAACGAGACCGACGAGGCGGGCCTGTTCGGCCGCCCGGTCAACCCCAGCCGCTACACCAAGGCCGGGATCGGCGACCACATCGTCAGCCAGATCACCGACGCCTGCCAGGTCGTGCGCGACGGCACCGCGTCGCAGCCGGGCACCAAGGCGGCGGGCTGGTACCGGTTCCCGGCCGTGGCCCCCGGCCAGACCGTCCGGGTGAAGCTGCGGCTGGTGGCCGGCAGCGGCCACGGCGCGGCGTTCGGCCGCTCGTTCACCGGCGCGCTGATGGACCGCGAGCAGGAGGCCGACGAGTTCTACGAGGAGATCGCAGGCCACGTGCGCGAGCCGGAGCGCACCGTCGTCCGCCGCGCCTACGCCGGGCTGCTGTGGACCAAGCAGCACTACCGCTTCCGGGTGCGGGAGTGGCTCGGCGGCGACCCGGCGCACCCGCCCGCCCCGGCCGAGCGGCTGCGCGGGCGCAACGCGCACTGGAAGCACGTGGACGTCGCCGACGTGCTGTCCATGCCGGACGAGTGGGAGTACCCCTGGTTCGCCGCCTGGGACCTGGCCTTCCACATGGTCCCCTTCGCCGTGGTCGACCCCGCGTTCGCCAAGGACCAGATCCTGCTGCTGTGCCGGGAGTGGCTGATGCACCCCGACGGCCAGCTCCCCGCCTACGAGTGGGCGTTCGGCGACGTCAACCCGCCCGTGCACGCCTGGGCGGCGCTGCAGGTCTACCGGGCCGAGGAGGCCGCGACCGGCCGCGGCGACCGGGTCTTCCTCGCCCGCGTCTTCCACAAGCTGCTGCTCAACTTCTCCTGGTGGGTCAACCGCAAGGACCCCGAGGGCAACTACCTGTTCGAGGGCGGCTTCCTCGGCATGGACAACATCGGCCCGGTCAACCGGTCCGAGCCGCTGCCCGGCGGCTGGCGGCTGGAGCAGTCCGACGCCACCTCGTGGATGGCGACCTACGCCCTGCACCTGATGCAGATGGCCCTGGAGCTGGCCCGCGAGGACGAGGCGTACGAGGACGTGGCGACCAAGTTCGTCGAGCACTTCCTGGCCATCGCCCAGGCCTCGACCCACTTCGGCTCGGCCGACCGGCCGATCTGGGACGACGAGGACGGCTTCTGCTACGACCTGCTCTCCCGCCACCACCCCGACGGCACCGTCGAGGCCCAGCCGGTGCGGGTGCGCTCGATGGTGGGCCTGATCCCGCTGCTGGCCGTGGCCCCGCTGCCCGCGTGGGTGTTCACCGAGCTGCCCGCCTTCGCCGAGCGGCTGAACTTCCTGCTGCGCCGCCAGCCCGCCTTCGGCCAGTTCCTCACCTGGCACGCCGACGGCGAGCGCAGCGCGCTGCTGTCCCTGCTGGACGTCCGCAAGCTCCAGCGCGTCCTCAAGCGCATGTTCGACGAGGAGGAGTTCCTCGCCCCGCACGGCATCCGCTCGCTGTCGGCGGCCCACCGCGACGGGGTGGACGTGCACATCGACGGCTGGCCGCACCGGGTGGCCTACGAGCCGGGGGAGTCGCGCACGCCGATGTTCGGCGGCAACTCCAACTGGCGCGGCCCGATCTGGTTCCCGACCAACGCGCTGCTGGTCCAAGCGCTGCACGTGCTCGACGCCTTCCACGGCAAGGACCTGCAGCTGGAGCTGCCGACCGGCGCCGGGACGAAGGTCACCGCGGGCGACGCCGCCCGGGACCTGCAGCAGCGCCTGGCCGCGCTGTTCCTGCCCGGCCCGGACGGCCGCAGGCCCGCCGACGGCGACCGGGTCGAGGCGGCGGACTCCCCGCGCTGGCGCGAGCACGTCACGTTCAGTGAGTACTTCGACGGCGACACCGGCGCGGGCCTCGGCGCCTCGCACCAGACGGGGTGGACCGCGTTGGTCGCCGTACTTATTGCTGGCTGGCCGGGCACCAACGGGAAATAACCCGGCGCCGGAACCTGACGGAAGGTGATCTGTCCGTAACCAGGGCCGTGCTGTGCTGACCCCCGATCGGGTGGCAGTATCCCCAGCACTCCGGTTAACCAGACACGAGGAGTAGATGGTGTCCCGACGACAGTTCCGCAGGCTGAGCCAGGTGACCACGGGGATCGCGGCCGTCGCGCTGGCCGCGGCCGCGTGCGGCTCGGGCGGCAGCGGCGCCCCGCAAGACCCCGGTGCAGGCCAGAGCACCCCGACCGCGGAGGTGCCCGCCGTCGCCAAGGACCCGGCGCTGGCCGCCCTGGTCCCGGCCGACATCGCCGCCGACGGGAAGATCGTCGTCGGGCAGGACCAGAGCTACCCGCCGAACGAGTTCGTCGACGAGCAGAACCAGGCCGTCGGCATGGACATCGACCTCGGCAACGCCATCGCGGCCAAGCTGGGGCTGACGATGGAGTACCAGAACAGCGCCTTCGACGGCATCATCCCCGGCCTGACCTCGGGCAAGTACGAGCTGGGCATGTCGTCGTTCACGATCAACGCCGAGCGGCTCCAGCAGGTCGACATGGTGTCCTACTTCAGCGCGGGCACCTCCATGGCCGTGCTCAAGGGCAACCCCGACGGCATCGCCATCGACGACCTGTGCGGCAAGAACGTCGCCGTGCAGAAGGGCACCGTGCAGGTCGAGGACCTGGAGAAGGCGTCGGCGGAGTGCAAGACCGCGGGCAAGCCGGAGATCGCGGTCTCGCAGTTCCAGAACCAGACCGACGTGACGCTGGCGCTGACCGCCAAGCGGGCGCAGGCCATGCTGGCCGACTCCCCGGTCGTGGACTACGCGATCAAGCAGACCGAGGGCCAGCTGGAGACCGCGGGCGAGCCCTACGACACCGCGCCCTACGGGATCATCGTGCCCAAGGGCAAGGGCGAGTACACCAAGGCGATCCAGAGCGCCGTGCAGGCCCTGATGACCGACGGCACGTACACCAAGATCCTCGAGAAGTGGGGCGTGCAGGCGGGCGGCATCACCACCGCCGAGATCAACCCCGAGCCCGCGGGCTGATGATGGGGCGGGACGTCCCGCAGAAGGTCGTGCCGGTGCGCCACCCCTGGCGGTGGGTCACCGGCGCGATCCTCGCGGTCCTCATCGCGCAGGCGGCGACCAGCGTCGTCACCAACGACAACTTCGGCTGGCCGGTCGTCTGGGACTACCTGTTCGACCCGCGCGTGCTGCAGGGCCTGCAGAACACGCTGGTGCTCACCGTGCTGTCGATGGTCATCGGCGTGCTCGGCGGGATCCTGCTGGCGATCATGCGCCTGTCGGGCAACCCGCTGGCCGCGGGGGTCGCGGGCGGCTACATCTGGCTCTTCCGCGGCACCCCGCTGATCACCCAGCTGATCTTCTGGTTCTTCATCGCCGCGCTGTACCCCCGGGTGGGGCTCGGCGTGCCCTTCGGCGGCCCGGAGTTCGTCTCCTGGGAGACCAACACGCTGATCACCCAGTTCAGCGCCGCGCTGCTGGGCCTGGGCCTGAACGAGGCCGCCTACATGGCCGAGATCGTGCGCGGGGGCATCCAGTCCGTCGACGAGGGCCAGACCGAGGCGGCCAGCGCGCTGGGCATGACCCGCGCGCGCATCCTGCGCCGGATCGTGCTGCCGCAGGCCATGCGGGTGATCATCCCGCCGACCGGCAACCAGACGATCTCCATGCTCAAGACCACGTCGCTGGTCATCGTGATCGGCTACTACGAGCTGATGGTCGCCGCGCAGCAGATCTACTCGCGCAACTTCCAGACCATCCCGCTGCTGATCACCGCCGCGCTCTGGTACCTGGCGCTGACGACGGTGCTGACGCTGGTCCAGTCCCAGATCGAACGCCGGTACTCCCGCGGCATGTCCCGCTCGTCCAAGGCGGAGCGCGGGCTGATGAACCGGCTGCTGACCAGCGGGAGCAACCAGGTATGACCGAGCCGATGGTGCGCGCCGAGGGCGTCTGCAAGAACTACGGGAGGCTGGAGGTGCTGCGCGGGATCGACCTGGAGGTCGGCCACGGCGAGGTCATGTGCGTCATCGGCCCGTCCGGGTCGGGCAAGTCGACCTTCCTGCGCTGCATCAACCACCTGGAGAAGGTCGACGCCGGGCGGCTCTACGTCGACGGCGACCTCGTGGGCTACCGCCAGCGCGGCGACCGCCTCTACGAGCTGCGCGAGGACGAGGTCGCCCACAAGCGCCGCTCGATCGGGATGGTGTTCCAGCGGTTCAACCTGTTCCCGCACATGACCGCGCTGGAGAACATCATCGAGGCCCCCGTCGGGGTGCTCGGCAGGCCCAAGTCCGCCGCGCGCGAGCAGGCGCTGGAGCTGCTGGAGCAGGTGGGCCTCGGGGACAAGGCGGGCGCCTACCCCAACCAGCTCTCCGGCGGCCAGCAGCAGCGGGTCGCCATCGCCAGGGCGCTGGCGATGGAGCCCAAGCTGATGCTCTTCGACGAGCCGACCTCCGCGCTGGACCCGGAGCTGGTCGGCGACGTCCTCGGGGTCATGCGCGAGCTGGCCGAGCAGGGCATGACGATGGTCGTGGTGACCCACGAGATGGGCTTCGCCCGCGAGGTCGGCGACTCCCTGGTCTTCATGGACGAGGGCGTGGTCGTCGAGCAGGGCGACCCCCGCGAGGTGCTGGGCAACCCGCAGCAGGAGCGCACCCGGGCGTTCCTGAGCAAGGTGCTGTAGCCGGACGACCCGCGACCCCGCGTCGCGGGTCGCCTCTTCGCGCGACCAGCCCCACCGCCGCCGGTCGGTCTCTATGATCGACCCCACGAGCGGTCACTGGGGGTGGTATCGCGATGACGACCAGCGACGACGTCCGCAGGCTGGACCCGCACGACGAACACCCCCCGGCCTGGGCCCACATCACCGCGGCTGAGGTGCTGCGCCGGGCCGTGGAGCAGGAGACCGGCGTCCTGCGCAGGCGCAAGCTGGCCACCCCGGCGGTGCAGCGCTGGACCGACCGCTACATCACCGGCGTGCTCGACCTGCGCAACAGCGAGTTCGCCCTGCTGGAGTTCGAGCGCTGCCGCTTCGAGCAGCCCCCGGACCTGCGGCAGGGCAAGCTGGCGGGCATCGAGTTCCGCGACTGCGCGCTGCCGGGCCTGCAGGCCCGCAACCTGCGCACCGACAACGACCTCGTCCTGCTGCGCACCGTGGTCAAGGGGACCGTCGACCTCACCGACGCCGAGGTCCGCGGCACGCTCGTGCTGCGCGACAGCACCCTGGTCAGCCCGAACGGCAGGCCCGCCCTGCACGGCGACCGGCTCCAGCTGGCGGGCGCCCTGCTGGCGGCCCGCCTGCGCAGCAGGGGCGAGATCCGCCTGCCCGGCCTGCGCACCGGCGGCAACGTCAACTTCGCCGGGGCCGAGCTGGACAACCCGCGCGGCTTCGCGCTCAACGGCAACGGCATGCAGGTCGGCGGGAACCTCTACTTCACCATCGACCCGCAGGGCAACCCGTTCCGCAGCGTCGGCCAGGTCTTCCTGCCGACCGCGCGGGTGGACAGCGACCTGTCCATGCGCGGGGCCCGGCTCGCCCCGCGCACCGAGCACTCCCGGGCGGTCCCGCCCGACGACCCCTTCTTCGACCCCAACGCCACCCTGGTCGCCGACCGGTCCAAGGTGGACGGCAACGTCAACCTCGACCGCGGCTTCGTCAGCACCGGCACCGTCCGCATCGTCAACGCCGCGATCGGCGGGTCGCTGCGCCTGTCGCAGGCCAAGGTCGACCTCTCCGGCGGGCAGGAGGAGTTCGTCGAGCTCGGGTCCAAGCCCGGCCCGTACGCCGACCGGTCGCTGCACCTGGACGGCACCGGCGTCGGCGGCAACATCGACGCCCGGGACGCGCGCATCGCCGGGCAGGTCCGGCTGGTCGAGGTGGTCGTGCGCGGCAGCGCGCTGCTGGACCGGGCGGTGATCAGCAACCGGGGCGGGGACGCGGTGGAGGGGCGGCGGTTCACCGTCGGCGGCAACCTCGACGCCCGCGCGGTGCTGGTCTTCGGCTCGGTGCTGCTGTCCGGGGCCAAGATCGAGGCCAACCTCGACCTGCGGGGGAGCAGGCTGCTGGCCCCCGGGGTCTACCACCGCGACGGCGCGGTCAAGCCGTCGCTGGACCTGCGGGTCGCCCGGGTCGGGCGCGACCTGATCTGCGCGGCGGGGGACGAGCCGTTCTCCGCCCACGGCGAGATCCGGCTGCGCCGCGCCGAGGTCGGGCAGGTCACCGACTTCAACGGCGCGGAGCTGGGCAACAGCCACAACGCGATGACCATCAACGCCTTCGGCTTCGGCACCCAGGAGCTGCGGCTGACCGTGGCGGCCCCGCCGCGCGGGCGCGTCGACCTCGGCCACGCCCGGTGCGCGTCGCTGTCGGACAACGCCGCGTTCTGGAACGCCAAGGGCCGCATCGAGGTGGAGGACTTCAGCTACGAGGCGCTGGCCGACCCCATCGACCTCGACGACGACGAGCGGGTGCGGACCCGGCTGGCCTGGCTGCGCCACGGCCTGCGCGAGACCTACAGCCCGGGCCCGTACGAGCAGTTCGCGGCCATGCTGCGCGCGGCGGGCAACGAGGAGCACGCCGACTCGGTCCTGGTCGAGAAGCAGCGGCTGCGCTACGCCGCGCTGGCCGACGGCGCGGGCTTCACCGCCCCCGGCATCCGGCTGTGGAGCTGGCTGCAGCGCGCCACCGTCGGCTACGGCTACCGCCCGACCCGGGCGCTGACCTGGCTGCTGGGCTTCCTGGTCGCCGGCACGGTCTGGTTCTTCCTGATCCCCGAGCCCGACGAGGCCAACACCGACGACCAGCTGGTGTGGAACCCGCTGCTGTACACATTGGACCTGCTGGTGCCGATCGTCGACTTCGGGCACAAGAACAAGTGGACCATCGGCGGGGTGTCGCAGTGGATCTCCGCGGTGTTCGTCGCCCTGGGCTGGATCCTGGCGACCACCGTGGCGACCGGTCTGACCCGCCTGCTGCGCCGGGGCAGCTGAGGCTGCGTAAGCTGCGCGGACGTGGCCACGCTCGCTGACTACCCCAAGATCGCCGCAGGCAAGGTGCGGGAGCTGCACGCCGTGGACGACGACCACCTGCTGATGGTCGCCTCCGACCGCATCTCCGCCTACGACCACGTGCTGAGCACCCCGATCCCGGACAAGGGCCGGGTGCTCACGGCGATGAGCGTCTTCTGGTTCGAGCTGCTGTCCGACGTCGTGGAGCACCACATGGTCGCCTACGACGACCCGCGCATCCCCGCCGAGGTGCGCGGCCGCGCGCTGCTGGTGCGCAGGCTGGAGATGCTGCCGGTGGAGGCCGTCGCGCGCGGCTACCTGGCGGGCAGCGGCACCGCCGACTACCGGGCCACCGGCGCGGTCTGCGGCATCGAGCTGCCCGCGGGCCTCACCGAGGGCTCCCGGCTGCCCGAGCCGATCTTCACCCCGGCCACCAAGGCCGAGCTGGGCGCGCACGACGAGAACATCGACTTCGCCGCCGTGGTCGGGCTGCTGGGCGCCGAGCAGGCCGAGCGCGTCCGCGACCTGACGCTGCGCGTCTACCGCCGCGGCGCCGAGCACGCCCGGGAGCGGGGCATCATCCTGGCCGACACCAAGATCGAGCTGGGCCTGCTGGACGGGCGGCTCGTCCTGGGCGATGAGGTGCTGACCCCGGACTCCTCCCGCTACTGGCCGGTGGACACCTGGGCGCCGGGCAGGCCCCAGCCCTCCTTCGACAAGCAGTACGTGCGCGACTGGCTGACCTCCCCGGACTCCGGCTGGGACCGGGCCGCCGACGCGCCCCCGCCCCCGCTGCCCGCCGACGTCGTGGCCAGCACGCGCGCCCGCTATGTGCAGGCCTACGAGCTGCTCACCGGCCGGGATTTCGCCGACTGGATCGGCTGAGCCCACGTCCGGGCCACCCGCCGGTCACCCCGGTGCGGTGTCCTCGGGGGCATGTCGGCCCGACTCGTGGTCTCCCTGTCCGGGATCACCGCCCGGAGCCTGGACGCCTGCGCGGGCTTCGCCGCCGAGCTGGACCGCCGCGGCGTCCCGCTGTCGGCGCTGCTGGCCCCGCGGCTGCTCACCGCCGAGGTGGCGGACTGGGCGCGCGAGCGGCCGGTGCTGGCCCACGGCTTCGACCACGCCGCCGCGCCGTGCGGTCGCCGGGCCGTCCCGGGGAGGCGGGCGGAGTTCGCCGCGCTGCCCGCGCACGAGGCCGGGCTGCGGCTGACCGCGGCCGTCGCCGCGCTCGACCGCGCTGGCCTGGCCACCACCGCCTTCGCCCCGCCGCGCTGGATCGCCTCGCCGGGCACGCTGGTCGCCCTGCGCCGCGCGGGCTTCACCCTGTGCGCCGACCTCGTCGGCGTGCGCGAGCTGGACACCGGCGTGGTGCACCGGGGCCTGCCGCTGACCGCGGGGCCGCGGGCCGAACCGTGGCGGTGCTGCGCGCTGGTGCGGCTGGCCGCCCGGGCGGCCCGGCGCGGCGGGCTGGTCCGGGTCGCCGCCGACGCCGCCGACCTCGCCCGGCCGGGGGCGCGGCAGGCGCTGCTCGACGCCGTGGACATCGCCGTCCACCTGGGCGCGCGGCCGCTGACCCACCCCGGGCTGCGGACGGCCCCCGCCGGGGCGGGGGCCGTCCTGGCGCCGGTGCGGCGTCAGAAGGTCAGCTTCCAGGAGTTGATGTACCCGGTGTCGCCGCGGTAGACGTCGCGGACCCGCAGCTGCCAGGTCCCGTTGGCCACCTCGGACGAGGCGTCGACGGTGTAGGTCGCCACCACGTTGTCGGCGCTGTCGCTGCCGCTGGAGTTCTTCAGCCGGTAGGCGGTGCCGTCGGGCGCGACCAGGTCGATGACGAGGTCGCCGCGGTAGGTGTGCACGATGTTGACGTCGACCTTGAGCGCAGCGGGCGCGGCGCCGTCGACCCCGGTGACGCTCACCGCGCTGCCTGCCGCGGACCCGGCGTCGGGGATGGCCACGTCGGCGGTGTTCTCGAAGACCTTGCCGGGCGGCTGCGTCCCGCTGACCGCCTGGAAGGCGTCGACCCGGCCCTCGCCGAAGAAGTTGTTGCGAGCCGCGGTGCCCGTGCAGCGGCTGTCGGTGCAGGCCAGGTCGTCGGCCTGGGTGGCCAGCAGCTCCCGCAGCTGGGCCGGGGTGGCGGCCGGGTGGGCGCTCTTGAGCAGCGCGGCGACGCCCGCGACGTGCGGCGAGGCCATCGACGTGCCGGACATGCTCGCGTAGCGCCCGCCCGGGACGGTCGAGTACACGCTGTCGCCTGGCGCGCCGACCGCGATCTTGTCGGTGCCGTAGTTGGAGAACGACGACTTGGTGTTGGACGAGGTGATCGAGGAGACGTTCACGACGCCCGCCACCTCGCCGGGCACCTTCAGGCAGGAGTTGGAGACGCTGCGGGTGACGGGCGTGGAGTCGTTCGGGCTGGACGAGTCGCTGGTCTTGTTGGCCAGGTTGTAGTTCTCGTTGCCGGAGGCGGCGACGTTGAGCACGCCCTTGCCCTCGGCGTAGCCGATCGCGCGGCGCACGCCCTCCAGGATCGCGGCCTGGTCGGGGTCGTCCGGGCAGTTGAACATCCACGGATCGGTGTAGTAGCTGCTGTTGGTCACGTCGAAGCCGCGGTCACCGGCGAACATGAACGCGCAGATGGTGTTCTCGGCGAAGAACAGCCCGCTGGGGTTCTCGGCGATGCGCACCGAGGCGATCTTCACCCCGGGCGCGACGCCGACCGCGCCCCGGCCGTTCCTGGCCGCGGCGACGGTGCCCGCGACGTGCGTGCCGTGGGTGCCGGTGTCGCGCCAGGAGCCCGCGCGGGTGTCGAGCCTGCCGTAGGCGCAGGACGCGGAGTTGGCGGCGTCGAAGTTGGTCTTCAGGTCGTAGTGCTGGTCGTCGACGCCGGTGTCGAGGATGCCGACGGTCACCTCCGCGGAGCCGGGGTTGACCGCCCACGCCCGGTCCGCGCCGATCTGGCTCATGTCCGACCGCACCGGCTCGCCGGTCGCAGGCGTGGTCTGCGCGGGCGCGGGCGGGATGGCCGGGTTCGCCGCGGCGGCGGGCACATCGGTCGTGCGGGTGGCGCCGACCTTCTGCACCCCCGCCACCGCCCGCATCCGGCCTGCGAAGTCGCCGGCGCCGGAGTGGGCGACGATGACGCCGATGGCGTCGTGCGAGGTCCACACGACGCCGCCGTTGCCGCTGATGGCCGCCTTCGCCCCCGCGGTGTCGCCGGGCGCGGTGATGACCAGGTAGGCGCGCACCCCGGCGGCGGGGGCCGCGGCGGCCGGGGTGGCGGCCACCAGGAGTCCGGCGCCCACGGCGGCGGCGGTGGCCGCGGCGCGCAGGCGCGATCGTGATCCCAGGAACACGATTCCCTCCGAGCGTCTGCGGGGGTGACCCGCGCTCGGCTGCGCGGGCCGCAGGGTTCCCCGTCATGGGCAAGGAGGGGCGCGGCGGCGGTTCGGGACGCGCGCCTGCCGGAAATGCTCCGCGCGGCGGAGGTCAGACCTCGGTGGTGTCGGCCAGCGGCAGCACGACGAGCTTCGCCCCGGCCGGGGCCAGGGACTCCAGCCGGGTCAGCGCGATGTCGATGCCCGCGCGGCTGAGGGTCATCTCGTGGATGGGCACCGCGACCCGCGGCGCGACCGCGCGGAAGAAGCCCACCGCGTCGGACAGCTTGAGCCAGGGCGCGCCGATGGGCAGGCCGAGGACGTCGACGGCCTGCTCGGGCACGTGCAGCGAGTCGCCGGGGTGGTAGAACGCGCCGTGGTCGATGACGTAGCCGATGTTGGGCGGCACGGCGACCTCGGGGTGGATCTCGGCGTGGACGCCGCCGACGGCGTTGACCGCCGCGCCCGCGACCTCGCGGGAGTCGCCCGCGGTCAGCACGGTCGCGTGCAGCCCCGCCTCGGCGGCCTCCGCGGCCGACTCCGGATCGGTGATCAGCTCGGCGTCGGGGTTGGCGGCCATGAGCGGCACCAGCCGGTCCGGGTCGATGTGGTCGCCGTGCCGGTGGGTGATCAGGACGGCGTCGAGGTCGCGCAGGTCCTCGAAGCCGTGCGACCACACGCCGGGGTCGAGCAGCAGCCGGGCGGTGCCGGTCTCCAGCAGGACGCACGAGTGGCCGAAGTGGGTGATCCGCACGGCCCACAGGGTATCGCCAGCCGCCTGTACCGGCGGGTAGCTTGGCGGCATGACGACCGTTCAGGCGAAGACGTTCGAGTCGCTCAACCCCGCCACCGACGAGGTGGTCGGCGTCCACCCCGTGCACACCGCCGAGGACGTGCGCGCCGCCGTCGAGGCCGCCCGCGGCGCGGCCCGGTGGTGGGCCGAACTGGGCTTCGCGGGCCGCGCGGAGCGCCTGAACCGCTGGAAGGCCGCGCTGACCCGGCGGGCGCAGGAGCTGGCCGAGGTCGTCCACGCCGAGACCGGCAAGCCGCACGGCGACGCCATGCTGGAGATCGTCCTGGCCATCGACCACACCGCGTGGGCCGCCCGCAACGCGCGCAAGGTGCTGGGTCCGAAGCGGCGGCCGTCCGGGCTGCTGATGGCCAACCAGTGGTCGACGGTGGAATACCAGCCGCTCGGCGTCGTCGGCGTGATCGGGCCGTGGAACTACCCGGTGTTCACCCCGATGGGCTCGATCGCCTACGCCCTGGCCGCGGGCAACGCCGTGGTGTTCAAGCCGAGCGAGTACACCCCGGGCGTGGGCCGCTGGCTGGCCGAGTCCTTCGCCGAGGCGGTCCCGGAGCACCCGGTGCTCCAGGTCGTCACCGGCTTCGGCGAGACCGGCGCGGCGCTGTGCCGCTCGGGGGTGGCCAAGGTCGCCTTCACCGGCTCGCCCGCGACCGGCCGCAAGATCATGGCCGCGTGCGCGGAGACCCTGACGCCGGTGCTGATCGAGGCGGGCGGCAAGGACGCGCTGCTGGTCGACGCCGACGCCGACCTCGACGCCGCCGCGGAGGCCGCGGTGTGGGGCGCGATGTCCAACGCGGGCCAGACCTGCACCGGCGTGGAGCGGGTCTACGTGCACGAGCGCGTCTACGCGGCGTTCGTGGCCAAGCTGACCGCCCTCGCCGCCCCGCTCAAGGTCGGCTTCGACGACGGCGCCCAAGTCGGCCCGATCACCATGCCCGGCCAGATCGACATCATCCGCCGCCACGTCGCCGACGCCCTCGCCCGCGGCGCCCGCGCGCTGACCGGCGGCGCGGTGCCCGACGGCGCGCGCTACGTCCAGCCGACGGTGCTGGTCGACGTCCCGGAGGACGCCGCGGCCGTGCGCGAGGAGACCTTCGGGCCGACGGTCACGGTGACCAGCGTCCGGGACATGGACCAGGCCGTGGCCCTGGCCAACGCCACCGCGTACGGCTTGGGCGGCACGGTGTTCGCCAGGGCGCGGGGGCTGGAGCTCGCCCGGCGGCTGCGGGCGGGGATGGTGTCGGTCAACTCGGTGATCAGCTTCGCCGGGGTGCCGTCGCTGCCCTTCGGCGGCGTCGGCGAGTCCGGGTTCGGCCGCATCCACGGGCCCGAGGGCCTGCGGGAGTTCGCCAGGGCCAAGGCCATCACGCGCCAGCTGTTCCGGGCGCCGATCACCATGACCACCTTCGCGCGGACGCCCAAGGTGGACGCCCAGGTGGCGAAGCTGATCAGCCTGCTGCACGGGCGGCGGTAGGGGCCGCCAGGCGTAACGCGGCCTCGGTGCGGCCCCGGGCGGGCGCCGGGCTCGCCGCCTGGTCCCGCTTGGCCAGGCGCCTGCGGGCCGCGGCGGCGATGTCCTCGGCGTTGCGCTGGGCGGCGTACTGGTACAGGGCGTCGTGGTGCATGGTCGCTCCTCGGCTGTTGGCGGGCAGGGGCCATCGGGCCACGCCCCCTGCGTGGCCTGCCCCGCCCGGGGATCAGGGGGTGTCGGGGGTGTCCGGGATGACGTAGTTGGTCAGCAGGAAGCGGACGGGCCGCGACCCGCTCGGCCGCCGCGCCGGGTCGCCGGAGCGGTCGCGGAACTGGTCGAACAGCTCCTTGACCTGCTCCTGCAGCCGGACCGCCTCGGCCGGGGTGAGGAAGGCCTGCATGCCGATCAGGGCGAAGGCCTGCCGCCATTCCTCGGATTCCCGGCCGTGGCCGCGCAGGTACGCCTTGACCCGGTCGAACTCGTGCTCCAGGAAGGCGTCGGTCGCCGCCTCGGCGGCGAGCACCCCTTCCTCGTCGAGGCCCTCGTAGTCGTAGCTGCGCTCGCGCTCGGTCAGCCGCCAGGGCTTCTCCCGGCCCTGGCCGCCTTCGGCCTGCTCGACGAAGCCGTACTTGGCCAGCATGTTCAGGTGGTACGAGCAGCTGGCGACGCTCTCGCCGATCGCGGCGGAGCAGCGGGTCGCCGTGGCGGTGCCGGAGATCGCCAGCACGTCGAGCAGCTTCCACCGGATCGGGTGGGCCAGGGCCTTGAGCCGATTCGGGTCGGTGATCATCTTCCGGTCGTCCGCCATGCATCTAAAGATACCTTGCTAAAGGACTCCTTAGCAAGGTTCCTTGTTATAGCGCGATGGGCGGACCCCGGCAGCCGGGATCCGCCCATCGTCGGCGCAGGTCAGCCGGTGATCGCGCCCTCCAGGTGCGGCTTGCCGCTGCGCGCGTCGACCAGGGTGAAGCGGTCGCCGCCCGCCGCGAAGGCCACGGTGGCGGGCAGCAGGACCGGCAGCTTGAACCGGACGTCGACGGTGTGCGCCGCGGGCAGCCTGCCCGCGAACGCCGCCAGGCAGCGCGCCTTCGTCCACATGCCGTGCGCGATCGCCCTCGGGAAGCCGAACAGCTTCGCCGCCAGCGGGTGCAGGTGGATCGGGTTGCGGTCGCCGGACACCGCGCCGTAGCGGCGGCCGATGTCCTCGGGCACCCGCCACTTGGCCGTGGGCGCGAGCGGCGGAGCGCCGCCCCCGGCCGCGTCGGCCGAACCGGACCCGCCGCCGCGGCGCAGGTAGGTGCTGGTGCCGTGCCAGACCAGCTCCCCGCCGACGAACGCCTGGCTGATCATGTCGAACTGCCTGCCCTTGGGGTGCGGGCGCAGGTTCTCCACGTGCACCTGCAGGTCGAACTCCTCGTCCACGCGCAGCGCCCGGGTCTGGGCGATCCGGTTCGCCACGTGCACCGAACCGACCAGCGGGAACGGGAAGTCGCCGTCGGTCATCAGCTTGACCTGCATGGGGAAGGTCAGCACGTGCGGATAGGTCGTCGGCAGCGCGTCGGACAGGCCGAACCCGCACACCTCGTCGTAGGCGGCCAGGTGCGCGGGGTCGACGCGCACCCCCGTGCGTCGGTAGGCGCGCGTCGGCAGCGCCGAGCCGCCCTTCTTGGTGAACCCGGCGACGGCGGCCTTGGGGTAGAGCAGGCCCAGGCTCGGGGACGCGGGGAGGTCGACGACGGCCATCACGCCCCCAGCAGGCTCTGCCCGCAGACCCGCACGACGTTGCCGGTGACCGCCCCGGACGCGGGCGCGGCGAACCACGCGACCGCCTCGGCGACGTCGACCGGCAGCCCGCCCTGGGACATGCTGTTCATCCGCCGCCCCGCCTCCCGGATGAACAGCGGCACGGCCGCGGTCATCTGGGTCTCGATGAACCCGGGGGCGACGGCGTTGATCGTGATGCCCCGCTCGGCGTACCCCGGCGCGCAGGCGTCGACCATGCCGATCACGCCCGCCTTGCTGGCCGCGTAGTTCGTCTGCCCGACGTTGCCCGCGATGCCCGCGATCGAGGACACCCCGACGACCCGCCCGCCCGCGCCGAGCACGCCCGACTCCAGCAGCGCCGCGTTGATCCGCAGCTGGCTGGCCAGGTTGACCTGCAGGACGGCGTCCCAGGCCGCGCCGGTCATCTTCGCCAGCGTCTTGTCCCGGGTGATGCCCGCGTTGTGCACCACGATGTCGACGCCGCCGTGGCGGGTCTTGAGGAAGTCGACCAGCTTGGCCGGGGCGTCGGCCGCGGTGATGTCCAGCTGCAGCGCCGTCCCGCCCACCTGGTTGGCCACCTTCGCCAGGTCCGCGCCCTGGGCCGGGATGTCCAGCACGACGAGCTCGGCCCCGTCGCGGGCCAGCACCTCGGCGATGGCCGCGCCGATCCCGCGGGACGCGCCGGTCACCAGCGCGACCCGGCCCGCCAGCGGCGCGGCCCAGTCCTGCGGAGCGGGCGCGTCGCCGCCGTGGGCCCCGATCCGGATGACCTGCGCGTCGACGTAGGCCGACTTGGCGCTGAGCAGGAACCGCAGGGTGGACTCGCACCTGTCCTCCGCGCCCGGCTCCACGTAGACGAGCTGGGCGGTCGCGCCGCGCTTGAGCTCCTTGCCCACCGAGCGGACGAAGCCCTCCAGCGCGCGCTGGGCGATGGCCGCGCCGGGCTCGCCCGCCCTGGCAGGCGGCGTGCCCAGCACCACGACCCGGCCGGACGCGGCGACCGAGCGGATCACCGGGTGGAAGAAGTCGTAGAGGGCGCGCAGGCCCTCGGGGGAGTCGATGCCGCTGGCGTCGTAGACGAGCGCGCCGAGCCCGCCCGCCCCGGGCGGTTCGGCGACCACCTCGACGCCCGCGCCCTTGAGCACCGCGCCGACCGGCTCCAGCAGCCTGCCGCCCGCGGCGGCGCCCAGCAGCGCCGGGCCCGGCAGCGGCGGCTGGCCCGGCCGGTGCCGCCGCAGCGGGGTCGGGTCGGGCAGCCCGAGGCGCCGCACCAGGGCCCGACCGATGCCGGTGGTGCTGAACTGCTGGTAGCGGTCCGTCATCTGCGCATCCTCCCTACTCCATAGTATTCTTACTGGCGAGTAGGTTAGGATCGTACCGCAGAAGCAGCCCTGTGCTCAGGAGGTTGGCATGGCCCCGAGTCGCGTCCGGCGGGTGGCGGTCGTCGGCGGGAACCGCATCCCGTTCGCCCGCTCGAACGGCCCCTACGCGCATGCGTCCAACCAGGACATGCTCACCGCGGCCCTGGACGGGCTCGTCGCCCGGTTCGGCCTGGCGGGCCAGCGCGTCGGCGAGGTGGCCGCGGGGGCGGTGCTCAAGCACAGCCGCGACTTCAACCTCGCGCGCGAGTGCGTGCTGGGCAGCGGCCTCGCCGCGGAGACCCCGGCCTACGACGTGCAGCAGGCGTGCGGCACCGGCCTGCAGGCGATCGCCCAGGTGGCCAACAAGATCGCCCTCGGCCAGCTCGACTCGGCCATCGCTGGCGGGGTCGACACCACCAGCGACGCGCCCCTCCAGGTCAACGACCGGCTGCGGCGCATCCTCATCGGGCTGAACAACGCCAAGACCGTCGGCCAGCGGCTCGCGCTGCTCTCCCGCATCCGCCCCGGCCACCTGGTCCCCGACATCCCCCGCAACGCCGAGCCGCGCACCGGCCTGTCGATGGGCGAGCACGCCGCGCTCACCGCGGCCGAGTGGGGCATCAGCCGCGCCGCCCAGGACGAGCTGGCCGCGGCCAGCCACCAGCGCCTCGCCGCCGCCTACGACCGCGGCTTCTTCGACGACCTGCTCACCCCGTACCAGGGCCTGACCCGCGACCAGAACCTGCGCCCGGACTCCACCGCGGAGAAGCTGGGCGGGCTCAAGCCGGTCTTCGGCGGCCCGGAGGGCACGATGACCGCGGGCAACTCCACCCCGCTCAGCGACGGCGCCTCGGTGGTGCTGCTGGCCTCCGAGCAGTGGGCCAAGGAGCGCAAGCTGCCGGTGCTGGCCTACCTGACCTTCACCGAGACCGCCGCCGTCGACTACGTGCACGGCGGCGAGGGCCTGCTGATGGCCCCGGCGTACGCGGTGCCGCGGATGCTGGCCAGGGCCGGGCTCACCCTGCAGGACTTCGACTTCTACGAGATCCACGAGGCCTTCGCCAGCCAGGTCCTGGCCACCCTGGCCGCCTGGGAGGACGAGGCGTTCGCCAAGGAGAAGCTGGGCCTGGCCGAGCCGCTGGGCCCGATCGACCGCGCCAAGCTCAACGTCAACGGCTCCTCCCTGGCCGCGGGCCACCCGTTCGCGGCGACCGGCGGGCGGATCGTGGCGACGCTGGCCAAGCTGCTGGCCGAGAAGGGGTCCGGCCGCGGCCTGATCTCCATCTGCGCGGCGGGTGGCCAGGGCGTCACGGCCATCCTGGAACGCTGATCTGCCTTCCTCTACCGCTCTCTAGCAAGTCCGCTAGAGAGCGGTAGAGGGCGATACCGCCGACACGCCGCAGCGCATTCTCGTCTCGTATCGGGCAGGGCCTAGACGCGCCGATACCGTCCGAGGATGGACCCGATCCGGAATCCGTTCGCGCCCGGGGCCGGGCAGCGCCCGCCCGAGCTGGCCGGGCGGGAGAAGGAGCTGGCGGCCTTCGAGGTCGTGCTGGAGCGCGTGGCCAGGGGGCGGCCGGAGCGGAGCCTGGTGCTGACCGGGCTGCGCGGGGTCGGCAAGACCGTGCTGCTCGGCGAGCTGCGGTCGATGGCGCTGCGCCGCGGGTGGGGCGCCGGGAAGATCGAGGCGCGGCCGGACGCCGACCTGCGCAGGCCGCTGTCGGCCGCGCTGCACCGGGCCATCCGGGACCTGGCCGTGCGCCACCGCGCCCCGGACCGGGTCGAGGCGGTGCTCGGGGTGCTCAAGGCGTTCGCGCTGCGGGCCAACCCCGGCGACGCGAAGCTGCGCGACCGCTGGCAGCCGGGCATCGACGTGCCCGCGGCCAGCGGGCGGGCGGACTCCGGCGACATCGAGATCGACCTGGTGGAGCTGTTCACCGACGTCGCCGAGCTGGCCGCGGACGTGGGCGCCGGGGTCGCCGTGCTCATCGACGAGCTGCAGGACGTGGGCGCCCACGACATCTCCGCGCTCTGCGCCGCCTGCCACGAGCTGTCCCAGTCCGGCGCGCCGCTGGTCGTGGTGGGGGCCGGGCTGCCGCACCTGCCGACGCTGCTGTCGGCGAGCAAGTCCTACTCCGAGCGCCTCTTCCGCTACGTCCGCATCGACCGCCTCGCGCGCGACGACGCCGACCGGGCGGTCCTGGCCCCGGTCGAGCGCGAGGAGGCGGGCATCACCCCACAGGCCCTCGACGCGCTGTTCGACCGCTCCGGCGGCTACCCCTACTTCATCCAGTCCTACGCCAAGGCCGCGTGGGACGCCGCGCCCGCCGACCCGATCACCGCCGAGGACGTCGCCGTCGCCGCGCCGGAGGCCGAGTCCGAGCTGGCGGTGGGCTTCTTCGGCTCCCGCTACGAGCGCGCGACCCCGGCCGAGCGGGAGTACCTGCGGGCGGTGGCCGAGCTGACCGCGGGCCGCGACGAGGCCGCGAGCACCGCCGACGTGGCGGGCGCGCTGGGCCGCAAGCCGTCGTCGCTGTCGCCCGCCCGCGACAGCCTCATCAAGAAGGGCTTGGTCTACAGCGCCGAGCGCGGCTGGATCGCGTTCACCGTGCCGCACTTCGGAAAGTTCGTCCTGGGGATGGACGACTGAAGTATCCCGGTCTCTAGCCGTTCAGCTATACCGCAGGATCGTCAGCCACTTCCCGGTTGCTACCGACGATTCTCCGGCGTGTGCCCCACCTCACCGTGTAATCACTGGCTTTCCTGGGGAGGGCGGGGCATACTAGAGGCACAGCGAACGCAAGGCAACACCGAGGGGAAGTCAGACTCACATGAACGTCACCGCGAAGATTCGTGCCCGCCGTGCCGAGGCCCGTACTCGCAGGGCGGTCACCCGGGCCATCGAGCAGGCGGCCACGCCGTCGATGCGCCACGAACTCATCACGCTCGCCCAGACCCAGCAGGTGAACTGGCGCTGAGCCCGAACTTGGGTGGGAGGATGTGATGCAGGGCACATTCTCCCACCCGTGTAACACCGCCGGATCTTCTCACGATGTTCCGGTTGACCCCGTAGTGCTGGCGGACCCCCGACCTGGCAGCACTGCGGGGTTTCCACTTTTCTGGGGCC
This sequence comes from Actinokineospora sp. NPDC004072, assembly GCF_053604195.1. Classification (NCBI taxonomy): domain Bacteria; kingdom Bacillati; phylum Actinomycetota; class Actinomycetes; order Pseudonocardiales; family Pseudonocardiaceae; genus Actinokineospora; species Actinokineospora sp. NPDC004072. The sequence goes on from NZ_JBSGHB010000004.1 coordinate 296,097, forward strand.
ATCACGCGCAGTGAGCCCCTGAGCGGCCATCCGGGTGCGCAACTCCGCGCCGCCCGCGCCCGCTAGGCCGGCCGCCCGGCAGACCGCTCGACCAATTGCTGTAACCGGGAGTACACCACTCACACAGACGAGTGACCCGGGCCACAGATGGCCGTTCGGCGACGAACACGCTCCGTTCACCGTCTGCCACCCCCGAAAGGGGCGATCTTCGTCGCGCGCCGGAGCAGACTGGTCACCGTCAGCGCCCAGCCGCACAGGAAGCCACCGCCCGTGACCACGACCGGATCGCCCACCCGATCGAAGCTCCGGCCCGTCGTGCACCTGACCGTGTCGGCGGGGGAGCCGCCCATCGCCATGACCTGGCGCCCGACGAGCGCGCCGCGCCGCACCCCGCGGGAGCGGCTGCTGCTGCTCGCCGAGCGCGCCGTCGGCAGCCTCGCGCCCACCCTGCGGGCGGCGCTGGGGATGCTGCTCTGCGCCCTCGTCGGCCTGGCGCTGGTCGCCGCCGTCGCGGGCGCGCTCGCCGCCCTGCTGAGCACCCTGGTGCTCGTCGTGGTCGCGCTGCTGCGCCGCTGAGGCGAGCCTGCTGGGCGCGGCCGCCCAGCAGGCCCACCACCGGTCAGTGCGCGCCGACCGCGCGCAGCTTCTTGTCGCCCTCGTCGACGTGGTAGTCGGCCGGGTTGGTCCGGTCCAGGCCGTTGGGCCACCGCAGCCTGCGGGCCAGCAGCGTCACCAGCACCGCGACCAGCAGGTTGGCCAGCAGCGCCACGAACCCGACGTAGATCGTCTGCGTGGACCCGGCGAACGGGTGCCAGCCGAACAGGCTCAGCTTGTCCAGCACCAGCGCCGAGCCGCCGAAGTGCGGGCGGCTGCCGTCGGCGCTGGGGATCGTGTAGAGCAGCCACATCCCCCACGCCATGCCCACGACCCAGCCCGTCACCAGCCCGCACACGTGGAACCAGCGCGTGTAGAGCGCGATGGCCACCGCGGGCAGCGTCTGCAGGATCATCACGCCGCCGATGAGCTGCAGGTCGATGGAGAACTGCGGGTCGATGAACAGGATGAACGCGACCGCGCCGAACTTGACCACCAGCGAGGCCAGCTTGGCCTGCTTGGCCTCCTGGACCGGCGTGGCCCGCTTGTTGACGTACTCCTTGTAGACGTTGCGCGTCCACAGGTTCGCCGCCGCGATGGACATGATCGCCGCGGGCACCAGCGCGCCGATGCCGATGGCGGCGAAGGCGATCCCGGCGAACCACGACGGGAACATCTGGTCGAACAGGTTCGGCACGATGGTGTTGGTGTCCGCGCGGCCCGTCGCCTGGTTGACCAGCGGGGTGGTGCCCGCGGCGATCGCCATGTAGCCCAGCAGCGCGAGCAGGCCCAGCAGCAGCGAGTACGCGGGCAGCGCCGACATGTTCCGCTTGATCACGTTGCGCCCGCGCGAGGCCAGCACGCCGGTCAGCGAGTGCGGGTAGAGGAACAGCGCCAGCGCCGAGCCCAGCGCCAGCGTCGCGTACTGGAGCTGGTTGTTGGCGTTGAGCAGCACCCCGTCGCCCTTGGCTGGCGTGGCGTCGAACTTGGCGTCGGCCGCCCCGAACACCTCGCCCCAGCCGCCGAGCTTGATCGGCAAGTAGATCACCGCCACGACGATCACGACGTAGATCAGGATGTCCTTGACGAACGCGATCAGCGCGGGCGCCCGCAGGCCGGACTGGTAGGTGTAGACGGCCAGGATGACGAACGCGATCAGCAGCGGCAGGTGCCCGACGATCCCGGAGCCGTTGAAGCCCAGCGTCCGCAGCACCGCCTCCAGCCCGACCAGCTGCAGGGCGATGTAGGGCATCGTCGCCACGATGCCGGTGATCGCGATGAGCAGGGCGAGCGTGGGGGAGCCGTAGCGGCCGCGCACGAAGTCGGCCGGGGTGACGTAGCCGTGCGCGCGCGAGACCGACCACATGCGCAGCAGCGGCATGAAGACCAGCGGGTACACCACGACGGTGTAGGGCAGGGCGAAGAAGCCCATCGCGCCCGCGGAGAACATCAGCGCGGGCACCGCGACGAAGGTGTAGGCGGTGTAGAGGTCGCCGCCGATGAGGAACCAGGTGATCCACGAGCCGAACTTGCGCCCGCCCAGCCCCCACTCGTCGAGGTGGTCGAGGGTCGACCCCGCCTTCCACTTGGCCGCGACGAACCCGAGGACGGTGACCAGCCCGAACAGCAGGGTGAAGATGACCAGCTCCGGCCACTGCAACTGGCTCACCGGCCCGCCCCCTCATCCAGGTCGTCGACGTCCAGCGGCGCGCCGGGCGCGGTGGTGGTGGGCTTGTCCTTGGTCTTGGCGTAGACGACCGACGTGCAGAGCACGCCGACGGCGATGCCGAGGAACTGGAACCAGTAGTAGAACGGCATGCCGAACAGCTCTGGCCCGGTGCGGTTGAAGATGGGCGTGATCAGCCAGAGCAGCGGAACCACGAGCAGCAGGTTCCACGGGCTCCAGCGCAACCCGGTCTTGCCTGGCGGCGCCATGCGGTCTCCCCTCACGACTTGTTGGGGCGACACATTAGAGCGCGTTGTCCGGTTAGTCACTGGTCAGTTTGCCAACCGGACGAACATTGACAAACCGTGCGCCGACGGGACTTGCCCACACGCTGTGCACAACCCCATCCACAGGCTGTGGACAACCGGGGAGCAGGTGTGGAGCCTGGGACGGTTGTGGCTAGCGGGACTTGTCCCCGGAGTTGTCCACAGCCGTGAGCACGTCGCCGACGATCAGCAGGCAGTGCACGCAGCGGGCGCCGGAGTGGGTCCGGGCGGCCTTGGCGTACGGGACGGTGTGCGAGCAGACGGCCTCGATGAGGCTGGCCCGCTCGTCCGCGGGGAAGGCGTGCACCCGCTCGTCGTAGGCCGAGCGGCGCCAGTCCCATCTCGCCGGTTCCATCGGGCGTCCTCCACACGCGAAAGGGGGCCACCGCGGACGTCCCGCGGTGGCCCCCATCAAAGCACCAACTACCCGGCGAGCCGCTGCTTGAGCGCGGCGAGCTCGTCGCGCAGCGAGGTGGGCAGCTTGTCGCCGATCTTGTCGAACCACGCCTCGATCAGCGGCAGCTCGGCGCGCCACTCCTCGACGTCGACGGCCAGGGCGGCCTCGATGTCGGCGCGGTCGGCGTCCAGGCCGTTGAGGTCCAGGTCGTCGGCGGTCGGCACCCAGCCGATGGGCGACTCGTGCGCGGCGGCCTTGCCCTCGATGCGCTCGATGGCCCACTTGAGCACCCGGGAGTTCTCGCCGAAGCCCGGCCACAGGAACCGGCCGTCCTCGCCGCGGCGGAACCAGTTGACGTAGAAGATCTTGGGCAGCTTGTCGGCGTCGGCGCGCTTGCCGGTCTCGATCCAGTGCCGGAAGTAGTCACCGGCGTGGTAGCCGATGAAGGGCAGCATCGCCATCGGGTCGCGGCGGACCTCGCCGAGGTTGCCGGTGGCCGCCGCGGTCTTCTCCGAGGACAGGGTGGCACCCATGAAGGTGCCGTGCTGCCAGTCGAAGGACTCGCTGACCAGCGGGATCGTGGTGGCCCGGCGGCCGCCGAAGAAGATGGCCGAGATCGGCACGCCCTGCGGGTCGTCCCACTCCGGGGCCAGCACCGGGCACTGCGCCATCGGCGTGCAGTACCGGGAGTTGGCGTGCGAGGACAGCTCGTCGGACTCCGGGGTCCAGTCCGCGCCCTTCCACGACGTGGCGTGGGCGGGCGGGTTCTCCATGCCCTCCCACCAGATGTCGCCGTCGTCGGTGAGGGCGACGTTGGTGAACAGCGAGTTGCCCTTCTCGATGGTGCGCATCGCGTTCGGGTTGGTCTTCCAGTTGGTGCCCGGGGCGACGCCGAAGAAGCCGTTCTCCGGGTTGACCGCGTAGAGCCTGCCGTCCTCGCCGAAGCGCATCCAGGCGATGTCGTCGCCCAGCGTCTCGACCTTCCAGCCCGGGATGGTCGGCTCCAGCATGGCGAGGTTGGTCTTGCCGCAGGCGCTGGGGAAGGCCGCGGCGACGTAGTAGACCTTGTTCTCGGGGGAGATCAGCTTGAGGATCAGCATGTGCTCGGCCAGCCAGCCCTCGTCGCGGCCGATGACCGAGGCGATGCGCAGCGAGTAGCACTTCTTGCCCAGCAGGGCGTTGCCGCCGTAGCCGGAGCCGTAGCTCCAGATCAGCCGCTCCTCGGGGAAGTGCACGATGTACTTCGTGTCGTTGCACGGCCACGCCACGTCGGACTGGCCGGGGGCCAGCGGCGCACCGAGGGAGTGCAACGCGGGGACGAAGTCGCGCTCGTTGCCGTCGGCGTCGGTGAAGCGCTCCAGGGCCTTGGCGCCCATCCGCGTCATGATGCGCATGGAGACCACGACGTACTCCGAGTCGGTGATCTCCACGCCGAGCATCGGCTTGTCCGCCTCCAGCGGGCCCATGCAGAACGGGATCACGTACATCGTGCGACCGCGCATCGAGCCGCGGTACAGCTCGGTCATGATCGCCTTCATCTCGTCCGGGGCCATCCAGTTGTTGGTGGGCCCGGAGTCGGCCTCGTCGACCGAGCAGATGAACGTGCGCTCCTCGACGCGCGCGACGTCGTTGGGGTCGGAGGCCGCGTAGAACGAGTTCGGCTTCTTCGCCAGCCGGGTGAACGTGCCCGCCGCCACCAGCTTGTCGGTCAGGCGGGTCCACTCCTCCTCGGAGCCGTCGACCCACACCACCTGGTCGGGCGCGGTCAGCTCGGCGACTTCGCGCACCCACGCCAGGAGTCGTTTGTGCGTGGTCGGTGCTTGGTCAAGACCTGGGATGGTCACTGCCGTCATCTCGCCTCGTCTCCTGACTGAAACGCCGAAACGCCGATCAGGACGCCGTCGCGCCCGGACCGGGGACGTCGGCGTCCTCATCGAACGGCTGACACCCGCCCTGGTGGGAGCGGGTGGCGCCGGAAGGAATGTCCTGAGGCTAGCGAAGTGAACGGCGGGCCACCGAGAGCTGACCTGTCGGTTCTCTCACAGGAACGATAAGGGAATCGATTCAGTACCCGATTGCGGGGGAAACCGGCTGTCCGGTTTGTCAAAGTCGCCGACTCAACCGTGATTCTCCGCACGTGAGTGGTATTGCAAAAGAAAGTCCCGCCGCACCCCCGTGCGACGGGACTCTTTCCGCGAGCAGGTGCTCAGCTCTGCCAGGCGGCGTCGGAGGCGCTGTCGGCGGTGTAGGACCCGTCGGCGCCGATCTGGCCGGTCTCGACGGTGGTCCACTCGTCCTCGCCGGTGTGCTGGGCCACGGTCACGTCGCCGTCGGCCTCGATCACGACCGCCTCGTCGGCCTGGCCGTCGCCGTCGGTGTCGACGAAGGCGTAGGTGTTGCCCTGCTCGTCGGTGACCACCGCGGTGTCGTTGGTGCCGTCGCCGTCGGAGTCGTACTGCGCCGGGCCGACCTCCATGTCGCCGTCGGCGGTGTCGACGACCATCGAGTCGCCGGAGCCGGTGGTCTCGGTGGTCTGGGTCGGGTCGTCGTCGCCGGTGCTGGGGGCGCCCTGGCCCGCGTCGTCGGCGCCGTCGCCGGAGGGGGCCTCCACGGCGTTGGGGTCGGCGGCGGTCCACTCACCGGTGGACTCGTCGTACTCGGCCGCGCCGGTCACGTTGCCGTCGGCGTCGAGCTCGACCATCGTGTCGGCGGTGCCGTCGCCATCGGTGTCGTGGAAGGCCATGTAGCCGTCTTCGGTCTGCACCACGGCCGAGTCGTTGTGGCCGTCCTGGTCGTAGTCGTAGTTCTCGGTGACCTCGTACTCCTCGCCCCCCACCTCGACGGTCAGCTCGTCCTGAGCGCCGGTGCCTGCGGTGTCGGTCGCGTCGACGTCGCCTGCGGTCTCGTCCACGTACACGTGGGCCCCCTCTTGCCTATCCCTCTCGGGATCTTCTCGTTGCGGGTTTGACTGACCCTTCGCGGCTTCGGTTCCCGCCGTTACGCGGGTTCCCCGCCGCTCAGGACTTGTCACGCAGGGTGCGGATACTGGCGAGCAGCTTCTCGGCCCGCTCCCGGCCCGCGGCGACATCGGCCAAGCGCTTGCCCACCACGGCGGCGCGCTTCTGCCGCTCGGTCACGTCCAGCCGCAGCGCCTTGTCGACCTCGCGCAGCTGCTCCTCGATGCCCGCGATCCGCTTGCCCAGCGCCTCGTCGAGGGCCAGCGACAGCTGGGCTTCGGCGTCGATGAGCTGTTCGGACACCAGCTGGTCCAATGTGGACCGCGAGTCGGCGATGGCGTCGGACAGCCACTGCTTCATGTGCTGCTTGTCCGCGGTGTGCTTGCGGGTGCGGGCGATCCACCAGCCCGCGCCCAGGCCGATGACGATGGTGGGCACCAGCAGGATGGGCGCGGCCACGGCGCCCGCCAGCGGCAGCACGGCCATCTTGCCCGCGCCGAAGCCGCCGGAGACGCCCATGAAGACGAGCAGCTTGTCCTCGGCGGTCGGGGTGCGCTTCTCCGCGGCCCGCAGGACGACCTGGGGACCGCCCGCGCGGGCGAACTGCGAGCGGATGACGGCCAGCTCGTCGGCGCTGAACAGGTCGGCGAGCACCAGGTCGGCGACCTGGTTGAGCCGGTTGCCCACCTTGTTGCCGATGCGCGCGGACACCATCTGCAGCGCGGCGTCGACCTGGCCGGGCAGGGTCTTGATCTTCTCCCGGTCGGCGGCGTCGATGGCCGCGCGGAACCAGGTCTGCAGGTCGCGCATCTCCCGGCTGACCTCGTGGGCGTTCTCCAGCCGGGCGCGCTGGACCTCCCCGCGCAGCCGCACCTGCCAGCCCCGGGTGGACGAGCGCCGCTCGGCGGTCAGCTCCTCCTTGCGCGCCCGCAGCGCCTCGGCCTCGGCCTCGCCGGTGGTCAGCGCGCGCTTCTCGGCCTCCAGCTTGACCGCCACCCCGCTGAGCGCGGAGGACAGCGCCCGCAGCGTGTTCGCCTCCGACAGCATCACCGAGCGGCCGACGAGCAGCGATTGCAGCGCCTCGCGCAGCGCGTCGACACCCGCCCGCTCCTTGAGCATGGCGGCGGCCTCCGGGCTGGGCGCCTTGGCGGCCATCTCGTGCATGCGCGAGGAGACCGGGTGGAACTTCGCGCCAGCGAACCGGGGCGCGTGCTCGGCCAGCAGCGCCTGGTTGGCGTCGAGCACCTGCCGCCAGCCGCGGAACTGGTCCACCTTGGACAGCGCGAAGGCGACCGTCTCGACCTTGTCCCCGATACCCGCGAGGAAGTTCAGCTCGCCGATGGTGAACGGGGCCGATGCGTCCACCACGAACAGCAGCGCCGTCGCGCTGGAGGCGGCCTCGATCGCCAGCTCGCCGTGCATGGAGTCCAGACCGCCGACGCCGGGGGTGTCGACGACGACCAGCTTCTCCAGCACCGCGGCGGGCCCGTCGATCTCGACGTAGCGCGGGGGCAGCTCCCCGTCGGGCAGCTCGTGCGCCGCGGACACCCAGTTGATCAGCTGGGCGAGGTCGATCGGCACGTCCGGGTGCTGGCCGGGGTAGCAGGCGCGGGCCTGCCACTGCGGGGCGTGGTCGAACACCAGGTAGGTCGCGGTGGCGACCTCGGCGTCGACCGGCGAGAGCCCCGGCGCCTCCAGCAGCGCGTTCACCAGGGAGGACTTGCCCCGGTTGGTCTCCCCGACGACCACCACGGACGGCTTCTTGCTGCGCTTGGCGCGGGCCTCCTCGACCCACTGGGCCGACTCGGGCTCGATCTCCTTCAGCAGGGCGAGCAGGGTCTCGCGGGCGTGCGCGACCTGCTTGGGCAGGGACGGCGGCTGCGGCTTGGTCATCAGGGGTGGGCCTTGTAGACGGTGACGATCGGCGGGCGCAGCACGTGGCCGCGGTCGCTGAAGCCCACCACCTCGGTCTCGGCGACCACGCCGTCGAGGGCCGGGTCGTCGGTCTCGGCGGTGCCGCCCGCCTCGTGCACCGCCGGGTCGAAGCGCTCCCCGTCCGGGCGCAGGGCCTGCACGCCCACGCCCGCCAGCCCCTCCTCCAGCCGCTCGGCCACCCCGGAGCTGCGGGCGCGGTCGTGGGCGTAGAGGCACAGCGCCACCATCGCCTTGCGCTCGGCGACGAGCTGCTCGAACACCGCGGGGTCGACGCCCGGCTGCGCGACGGCCTCGGCGATCACCTCGGCGTCGACCCGCTGGGTCGGCTCGGCATCGCCCCTGCGCTTGAACCAGGTCGCCACGTCATCCCCCTTGTGCCTTGAGCTGCTGCCAGATCAGGAAGTACGACCGGTGCACCACGTGGGCGACGCGGCTCTGCGCCGGGGTGGCGCCGAAGGAGGCGAACGAGCGCCACCAGCCCGCCCGCTCCAGCGCGTAGGCCGCCAGCTCCTTGTGCGGGCGGCCCTTGAGGCCCAGCTGCTCGCCCACGTCGGCCGTCGAGCCGACCCGCAGCACCTCGTCGCCGAGGTCCTCGGGCATGTCGACCGCGCCGGAGGCGACCAGCGTCAGCGCCTCCAGCAGGCGCAGCTGGTGGGCCTCGGGCTTCTGCAGCAGGACCTCGATGGCGTCGTGCACGCGCTGGCGCTCGCCCGCGTCGCCGGAGGCCTGGGCCAGCGCGGTGACCGAGGCCAGCGCGGCGGCGGCCTTGATCCCGTCGGCGCGGGCGCGGAAGACCCCGTCGAGGCGGGCCCGCACCCGGGCCAGGCCGGAGGACTCCAGCAGCCTGCGGCGCAGCGCGCCCGCGGTCAGCTCGGGGTCGGCGCGCAGGGCGTCGACGGCGCAGCGGATGCCGTAGAGGTCCAGCTTCTCCAGCAGCCGGACCCGGGTGCCGACCGGCACGTCGCAGTCCCAGGTGGTGAAGATGTCGGCCGACATGAGCATGGTCTCCCACGTCGCGTCGTCCAGTTGGGACAGCGTCTTGAGCGCGTCGGCGTCGGCGGAGGTGAAGCCGCCGGACTCGGCGGTCTCGGCGAGCAGGCCGATCACCGGGATCACGTCGGCGACCCGGGGCTTGAGCGTGGCGGCCTGCTTCTCGGCGATGATCGACGCCGCCCGCCACACGTCGCCGTCGCTGCCCGCGACCGACTCCGGGGTGATGGTGTCGGCCTTGTTGAGCACGGCGATGGCGTTGACCGGCCCGGCCTCGCGGCTGGCGGTCGCCGCGGTGAAGGCGGCCAGGGCCTGCTGGTCGTCGGCGCGCACGCCCTGGGTGACGACGTAGAGCACGGCCTCGGCGCCCGCGACGGCGTTGCGGGAGGTCTCGTCGAGCTCGTCGTCGCCGTCGGCCTGCTCGGCGCCGTCGCCCTCCGCGCCGCCGTCCTCGGCGCGGTGCTTGGCCGCGCCGAGGAGCTGCTCGGTGCGCTTGACCGAGGCCAGGTCCAGGGAGCCGAGGCCGGGGGTGTCGATGACGGTCAGGTCGCGCAGGACGGCGTTGGTCAGGTACGCCTCCAGGTGCGAGACCTTGTCGAAGTCGACGTCGAGGTCCTTGGGGATCATGCCCGCGGCGTCGAAGGGCAGCACCTGCTTGCGGCCGTCGAAGAAGACCAGCTCGACCCGGTCGACGGTGCCGTACTGGAAGCGGGTGACCAGCCGGGTGCACTCGCCCACGTCCGTCGGCGCCACGCGGCGGCCGATGAGGGCGTTGACCAGCGTCGACTTGCCCGACTTGATCCGGCCCGCGACGGCGACCTGCAGCGGCGCGCCCAGCCTGCGCAGCACCTCGCGGAACCCGGCCGCGGTGCGCGGGGACACCTGCGGCTGCAACCGGGTGCACAGGTGCGCGACCGCCGCGGACAGCGGACCGGCGAAGGTGGGCTGCTCGGTCGACACGCTTCTCCCCTCGGGTACCGGGGAGATCGTGCCATGCCCGCGGCGCGGGCCGGACCGTTCCCCGGACATCCACCGCGGGGCGTACGCCGGGTGCGACGCCAGGCGGACGACCGCGCATGGTGAGGGTGCCTACGCTTTCGGGGTGCGGAGGTTGAGCCTGTGGTTCAAGCGCCACCCGATGGCGGGCGACGCCCACATCGCGCTGGCCATCGCGCTGTTCGAGCTGCCCCTGATCGCCAGCATGACGTCGGGGTGGTACACGGCGATCCTGATCCTGGTCGGCTTCGGCCTGACCGCGCCGCTGGTGATCCGCAGGCGCAACCCGATGCTGTCGGCGTACCTGGTGCTGGCCGCGGGCGCGGTGCAGCTGCTGACCCACGGCGCGGGCGGCGAGGACGTGCCGGACATGCGGCTGCGGGTCGCGGACATGGCGCTGGGCGTCTCGCTCTACACGCTGGTCGCCTACGTCGGGCGCAGGCAGGCCGCGCTCTACGCCGCCTGGCTGGCGCTGGGCACCGGCATCTGGGCGTTCTGGCGCTTCTCCGGGGCCGAGCCGGTGGTCATGCTGGTGTTCGGCACGATCATCTTCGCGCTGTGCTGGGTGCTGGGGGAGTTCGCAGGCGCGCGGCGGGCCTACCACGTCGAGGTGGAGCGGCGGCTGGCGCTGCTGGAGACCGAGCGCGACCACCAGGCCAAGATCGCCGTCGGCGAGGAGCGGGCGCGCATCGCCCGGGAGCTGCACGACGTGGTGGCCCACGCGGTCAGCGTGATGGTCGTGCAGTCCGAGGGGGCGGCCTACGCCGTGCGCTCCGATCCGGACCTCGCCGAGACCGCGATCCGGACCGTGGCCCAGACCGGGCGCGACGCCCTGACCGAGCTGCGGCGGCTGCTGGGCGTGCTGCGCAGCGACGCCACCGAGACCGGCCGGGCCCCGCAGCCGGGCGCGCAGTCGCTGTCCGAACTGGCCGAGCGGGTGCGCGCGGTCGGGGTGCCGGTGCTGCTGGAGCTGACCGGCGAGCTGGACGACCTGCCCGCGGGCGTGGGCCTGGGCGTCTACCGGATCGTGCAGGAAGCGCTGACCAACACCATCAAGCACGGCGGCCCGGGCGCGTCGGCGGCGGTGCGGGTGCGCCGCGACGGCGACCGGGTCGAGCTGGACATCACCGACCGCGGCCGGGGCGCGCCGCGCGGGCTGGTGTCCGGGGGCAACGGTCTGATCGGGATGCGCGAGCGCGCCCACGTCTTCGGCGGCTCCCTGGAAGCCGGGCCGCTGCCGACCGGCGGTTGGCGGGTGCGCGCCGTCCTCCCGGTCACCGCTGCTTAGGACGCACTCAGCCGAACCGCGCTACGTTGGCTCGCGTGATCCGGGTAGTGGTGGTCGATGACCAGGAGCTGATGCGCGTCGGGTTCCGGATGGTGCTCGGCGCGCAGGACGACATGGAGGTCGTCGGCGAGGCGGGCGACGGCCGGGCGGCCATCGCCCTGGCCGAGCAGCTGCGTCCGGACGTGGTGCTGATGGACGTGCGCATGCCGGTGCTCGACGGGGTGGAGGCCACCAAGGCCATCACCGCGGCGGGGACGTCGAAGGTGCTGGTCATGACGACCTTCGACCTCGACGAGTACGCGCTGTCCGCGCTGCGCTCGGGGGCCAGCGGGTTCCTGCTCAAGGACACCCCGCCCGCGCACCTGGTCTCGGCCCTGCGGTCGGTGGCCAGCGGCGACGCGGTGGTCTCCCCGAGCGTGACCCGCAGGCTGCTGGACCGCTTCCTCGGCCAGGGCGGCGGCGAGCTGCGCGACGCCAAGGTCCTCGACGCGCTCACCGAGCGCGAGCGGGAGGTGCTGGTGCTGGTCGCGCAGGGCCTGTCGAACACCGAGATCGCCCGCAGGCTCTTCCTCTCCGAGGCGACGGTGAAGACCCACGTGGGGCGGGTCCTGTCCAAGCTGGACCTGCGCGACCGCGTCCAGGCGGTGGTCCTGGCCTACGAGACCGGGCTCGTGCGGCCGGGGGACCTCTGACTCAGCGGAAGGCGGCCGCGTCCACCGTGGTCGGATCGATGCCCGCCTTGACGACCTCCTCGGCCCAGCGGCCCCAGTCCGGCTTGCTGCCGTCGACGTCGGTGAAGCCGTACTCGCGCATCAGCGTCCAGCTGGCCATCGTCCGGCCCGCGAAGCGGCCCACGTCGGGGTCGGCGGCCAGGTGGGCCACGGCCCGGCCGAGGTAGCGCGGCGTCTCCGACATCACGTAGTGCGGGTCGGGGGCCTCGCGCCAGTTGTCCTCGGTGACCCCGAAGTGCTCCAGCATCATCTCCGAGCGGAGGAAGCCGGGGGTGACGGCCAGCGCGACCACGCCGTGCTCGGCCAGGTCCTTGCCGAGCACCCTGGCCAGCGCCCGGATCCCGGACTTGACCAGGAAGTACGGCGCGCCGACGCCGTGGTTGTACTCCTCGTCGTCGCCATCGGTCACCTCCAGCACCAGGCCGCGGGCGGCCACCACCAGCGGCAGCAGCGTGTGCAGCGCGATCAGGTGGGTGTCCAGGCCGTTGTGGACCACGCCCAGCGCCTGCTGCAGGTCCGTCTCCCACAGCGGGGTGTTGAACTGCACGAAGGGGTCGCCGCCCCACACGTCGTCGACGAGCACGTCGATGCGTCCGTGGTCGGCCTCGACCCGGTCGCGCAGCGCCCGCACGTCGTCCACCGAGGTGAAGTCGCACCGCACCGGGATGCCGCGCCCGCCCGCGGCGTCGACCAGCTCCGCGGTCTCCTCGATGGTCTCCGAGCGCCCCATCGGCGACTTCGCCGCCCTGGTCGTGCGCCCGGTGACGTACACCGCCGCGCCCTGGGCCCCCAGCTCGACCGCGATCCCGCGGCCGCACCCCCGGGTCGCCCCGGTGACCACGGCGACCTTGCCCTGCAACCTCATCCGCTCTCCTCCCCGCGGCGCCATCCGTCGAGCACCGCGTCCACGTCTTCGCCCAGCCGGTCCGCCAGTGCCCCCAGCGGCCGGATCGACCAGTCCAGCGCCGCGCCGTTGACCAGGCCCAGCAGCACCCGGGCCGCCACCGGCGGCGCGGGCATGCCGGGCAGGGCGGCGCGCGCGGCGGCGCAGCAGGCCGCGATCTCGCCCGCCATCGCCGCGTAGTACCTGCCCAGCAGCTCCCGCAGGACCTGGTCCTGCAGGTCCACGCCGAGCTGCCCCAGGTGGTTGGCCGCCTCGTCGGGGCCGCCGAGCCGCGCGTGCAGCGCGATCGCCGCCGCGCGCAGCCCGGCCACCGGGTCGGCGGCGGCGTCCCAGGCCGCCCGGATGACCGGGCCCGCCTGCTCCACGCCGCGCTCGGTCAGCGCCCGCAGGAGCCCGGCCTTGGCGCCGAAGCGCCCGGCCACCGTGCCCACCGACACGCCCGCCTCCCGGGCCACCATGGCCAGGGTGAACCCGGGGCCGACCCGCCCGATCACCAGCCCGGCGGCGTCCAGCAGGCGCTGGTCGGTGATGGTGCGGGGGCGGGCCACCGTGTTATTGAACCACGGTTCAGTAATTGCGGCCACCCCTACTCCGCGTCACCGGGGTTCAGGGTCCGATCAGGGTCGTCACGGATGCCGCCACTCGTTCGGCTCAGCGAGGCTACTCCCGGAAGCTGACCCCAGGTAGCTACCGCAGGACGACGCCCTCCGACCCGGGGACGGGGACGATGGACGTCGAGCGGGGGACGACCGCGCCGGGGACGCGCGGGACCACAGGCATCGAAAGAGGAGCCACCATGATCGAGGCAAGGGGCCTCAGCAAGCGGTACGGCAAGACGCTGGCCGTCGACAACCTGTCCTTCTCGGTGACGCCCGGACGGGTCACCGGGTTCCTCGGCCCGAACGGCGCCGGGAAGTCGACCACCATGCGCATGATCCTCGGCCTGGACACCCCGACCGGGGGCACCGCGCTGATCGACGGCAAGCGCTACGCCGAGCTGAAGCACCCGCTGCGGATGGTCGGCGCCCTGCTCGACGCCAAGTGGGTCCACCCCAACCGCAGCGCCCGCGGGCACCTGCGCTGGCTGGCCAAGTCCAACCAGCTGCCCGCCAAGCGCGTCGACGAGGTGCTGGACCTGGTGGGCCTGGGCGCGGTGGCCAACAAGCGCGCAGGCGGCTTCTCCCTGGGCATGTCCCAGCGCCTGGGCATCGCGGGGGCGCTGCTCGGCGACCCGCAGGTGCTGCTGTTCGACGAGCCGGTCAACGGCCTGGACCCCGAGGGCATCCTCTGGATCCGCAAGTTCATGCACCGGCTGGCCGACGAGGGCCGCACGGTGTTCGTCTCCAGCCACCTGCTCTCGGAGATGGCCCTCACCGCCCAGGACCTCATCGTCATCGGCCGCGGCAGGCTCATCGCCCACAGCAGCACCGAGGACTTCGTCGCCGCCGCCACCGAGAACACCGTGCGCGTGCGCAGCCCGCAGCTGCCCGTGCTGCGCGGCGCGCTGGGCCGCACCGGGGTCTCCCTGCGCGACGAGGGCGACAGCCTGGTCGTGTCCGGGATGGACAGCGCCGACATCGGCGAGCTGGCCGCGGCCAACGGCGTCGTGCTGCACGAGCTCAGCCCGCAGCGCGGCTCGCTGGAGGAGGCGTTCATGCAGCTCACCGGCGACTCGGTCGAGTACCACACCGACCTGGACACCCCGGCCGACCTGATCACCGCGGGGAAGTGACGACATGACGCTGCTCGCCGTCGAGCGGATCAAGCTGTTCACCACCCGCTCGCCCTGGTGGTCCATGCTGGCCGCCCTCGCCGTCACCATCGGGTTCGCCGCGCTGGTGGCCGGGACCTCCGACGAGTTCTCGCCGATGGACGTCGCCGCCACCCAGTTCGGCTACCAGTTCGGGGTCGTGGTGGTCATGGTGATGGCCACGCTGGCCGTCACCACCGAGTACCGCTTCTCCACCATCCGCGCCACGTTCCTGGCCGTGCCCAACCGCACCGCCGCCCTGCTGGCCAAGACCGCCGTCGTGGCCACCCTGGGCGGGGTCATCGGCCTGCTGGCCGGGTTCGGCTCCTGGGGCATCGCCAAGCTCATCACCCCCGACGCCGACCTCGCGCTGGACTCGGCCTACGCCTGGCGCGCCGTGGCGGGCGTCGGCCTGGTCTGCTTCTTCGCCGCGGTGGTCGCCGTCGCGGTCGGCACGCTGGTCCGCCACTCCGCGGGCGCCATCTCGCTGGTGCTGATCTACTCCCAGCTCGTCGAGGGGCTGGTCCAGCTCATCCCGAACATCGGCGACGACATCTACAAGTGGCTGCCGTTCAACGTGGTGAACAACTTCATCACCGGCGACCGCGCCCCCAGCGCCCGCCCGGTCGAGCACGGCCCGCCGCCGTCGACCGCGGAGCTGAGCCCGTGGTGGTCGCTGGCCTACTTCGCCGGGTTCGCCCTGGTCCTGCTCACCCTGTCCATCATCTCCGCCAAGAAGAGGGACGCCTGATGACCACGCTCATCGCGACCGAGCGGATCAAGCTGCTCACCACCCGATCGCCGTGGTGGTCCACGCTGGCCGCGCTCGGGCTGACCATCGGCTTCGCGCTGGTCATCGCGCTCAACGCCAACCGCCCCGCCGAGTTCGAGGTCTCCCAGACCCAGTTCGGCTACCAGTTCGGCCTCATGGTGGTGCTGGTGATGGCCGCGCTGGCCGTCACCACCGAGTACCGCTTCTCCACCATCCGCGCCACCTTCCTGGCCGTGCCCAACCGGGCGGCCGCCCTGCTGGCCAAGACCGCGGTGGTCGCCGCGCTGTCGGCGGTCATCGGCCTGCTCGCCGCGTTCGGCTCGCTGGGCGTGTCGATGCTGGTGCTGCCCGACGCCCCGCTGGCGCTGGACACCGCCGACAAGTGGCGCGCGGTGATCGGCGTTCCGCTGGTGTTCGGCGTCGCCGCGGTCATCGCCGTGGCGGTGGGCATCCTGCTGCGCCAGTCGGCGGGCGCCATCGCGGTGCTGCTGATCTGGTCGATGCTGGTGGAGAACCTCGTCACGCTGATCCCCAACGTCGGGTCCGACATCCGCGACTGGATGCCGTTCGCGATGTCCGAGCAGTTCCTGCTCGGCCCCTACCAGGACAAGCCGCTGGCCCCGTGGCCGTCGCTGGGCTATTTCGCCGGGGTGGCCGCGGTCCTGCTGATCACCGCCCTGGCCGTCGCCCGCAAGCGCGACGCCTAGGAAGTCGTCCGACCCGCTTTCTCGACAGCGGGGCGGACCATCGGGGGAAATGACGGAGCCCGGGTCGCCATTCGGGGAGGCGACCCGGGCTTCGCGCCGTCTAGCTGCATCTTTCCAGGTTCAGTGGCAAATTGCGGACAGTACGCGGGATAACCGGGTTTCCACCTGCCACCGGCTCGATTAAATACACGTTAAGCGGTGGTGAGGTGGCCCACACAATGCGGACAATGGGGATAAGGCACTGTTTCGTATTGGATGGAGAGCCCGTCAGGAGCCCACGGAGGTGAACCTTGACGGCGATCGGAGCCGAGATCCCCCGGCAGAACTCGTCCGAGCCGCAGAGCCGCGGCGTGCACGTCGAACCCCTCATCGGCCTGGAGTGGTCCCAGGCCCTCGACCAGCCCTCCGCCCGCGCGGCGGCCGCCCCGGCCGACGCCCGCGGCTCGTGGGTGCACCGCGCCCCCGAACCGCAGGTCGTCGCCCTGTTCCGGGCGGCGTCGGCCGCCGACCCGAACCTCCCGGCGCCGTGGTGGCTGCGGGCCGTCGCCGACGGCACGCTGGCCTCCCGGCGGGAGGGGTTCGTGGTGGAGGACCGCGTGGCCAAGCTGCTGGCCGCCCGCCCGGGCTGGGTGTTCGTGCCGTGGGGCATGGACGGCAACACCGGGTACTGGGAGTTCATGCCCTCGGAGCGCACGCTGGGCGAGCCGGGGGTGCCCACCACCCTGGTGCACACCCACCGCCACCCCGGCTGGATCGACGTCTTCGCCGTGCACGCCCGGGTCGCCCCGCCGCCCATCGCCGTCGCCGGGCTGGCCGACCTGCGCGCCAACCTGGCCCGACTGGAGTCCATCCCGGCCTGACCTGGCACGCTTGCGGGGTGACCCCCACCGACGCGCACCGGCGCTCCGTCGTCAGCTTCGTGCACCGCGGCGGCCGGATGACCGTCGGCCAGGAGCGCGCCTGGCAGCGGCGCTGGCCGGAGCTGGGCCGCACCGTCGGCGAGCTGCCCGACGGCCCGCTGGACACCGCGGCCTGGTTCGGCAGGCAGGCGCCCGTGCTGCTGGAGATCGGCTCCGGCATGGGCGAGACCACCGCGCAGCTGGCCGCGGCCGCGCCCGAGCTGAACTACCTCGCCGTCGAGGTCTACCAGCCGGGCCTGGCCCAGCTGCTGCTGCGCGCCGAGGCGCTGGGCCTGGCCAACCTGCGGCTGCTGCGCGGCGACGCCGTCGACCTGCTCACCCGGCACATCGAGCCGGGGACGCTGGCCGGGATGCGCATCTTCTTCCCGGACCCGTGGCCCAAGAAGCGCCACCACAAGCGCAGGCTGGTCCAGCCGGACTTCATCGCCCTGGCCGCCTCCCGGCTGGCCCCCGGCGCGGTGATCCACCTGGCCACCGACTGGGCGGACTACGCCGACCAGATGCTCGCCGTCCTCTCCGCCGAGCCCCGGCTGCGCAACCAGCACGACGGCTGGGCGCCGCGGCCGCCGTGGCGGCCGGTGACGAAGTTCGAGTCGCGGGCCGACGCGGAGGGGCGGGTGTCCCGCGACCTCATGTTCGTCCGGGTGGCCAACTAACCGACGGTGACAACGGATCACACGGATGAGTAGTCGAGTCGGGCGGCTCATCCACCGATATCAGTGACGTGACCGCTCTGCGCGACGACTCGACCCGTTCCGCGCCCGCTCCGCTGTTCGCCGAGGCCGCCGCGTTCCTGCGCGAGTTCCACGCCGCGCGGCCCAAGGCGGGCAGCCTCGACGCCCGGATGGCCAAGGTCCGCGCCGAGATCGCCGCCACCGGCGCCTACCGGCACACCCCGGCCGAGCTGGCCTTCGGCGCGCGGGTGGCGCTGCGGGAGAGCGGCTGGTGCCCGGCCGACGTGCCCTGGCGCGGCATCCTGGTCCGCGACCTGCGCAAGGTCCGCGACGCGGCCGCGGTGGCCGAGCACTGCGCCCAGCACCTGGTGATGGCCGCGGGCGACGGCGCCGTGCGGCCGATGGTGACCGTCTTCGCCCCCGACACCCCGTGGCGGGCGGGCCCGCGCATCCGCAACGACCAGCTCGTGCGGTACGCGGGCTACCGGGTGGGCGACCGGTTCGTCGGCGACCGCAGGTACGCCGAGTTCACCACCGGCGCGTGCAGGCTCGGCTGGCGCCCGCCGGGCACGCGCGGGCCGTTCGACCGCCTGCCGCTGGTGGTGGAGACCGACCACGAGGGCGTCGTGGTGCGCCCGCTGCCCGCGGCTGCGGTGCTGGAGGTGCCGCTGACCCACCCGGAGCTGCCCTGGTTCGCCGAGCTGGGCCTGCGCTGGCCCGCGGTCCCGGTGATCAGCAACATGCGGCTGGCCATCGGCGGCATCACCTACCCCGCCGCGCCGTACAACGGGGTGTATCTGTGCCGGGCGATCGGCGAGGACGTGCTGGCCGACGAGGCCGCCTACGGGCTGGCCCCGGTGATCGCCGAGCGGCTGGGCCTGGACACCAGCTCCGAGCGCACGCTGTGGCGCGACCGGGTGGCCGTGGAGCTGAACCGGGCCGTGCTGCACTCCTTCGACGCCGCGGGGGTGGCGATCGAGCATTCGGCGGACGCCTACGTGCCCGCCGCGGAGTCGCTGGGCCGTCCCGCGTTCCGGCCTGCGTGACGGGTGGCAGGATCGGGCGCATGCGCCTGCGTGCCCCCATCGTGCTGCCCTGCGATCCCGCCTGCTCGGTCCTGCGCGACGCCGTCGTGGACGTGGTGGACGGGCGGATCGCCTACTGCGGCCCCGCCTCGGCCGCGCCCGCCAGCGGCCTGCCGGAGCGGTCGCTGACCGGCATCCTCATGCCCGGCCTGGTCAACACCCACGCGCACAGCCCGATGACGGTCCTGCGCGGCATGGGCGGCGACCTGCCGCTGCTGCGCTGGCTGACCGAGGTCATCTGGCCTGCCGAGGCCAGGATGACCCCGGCCGACGTGCGCGCGGGCATGGTCCTGGGCTCGGTGGAGATGCTGCGCGCGGGGGTGACCACCAGCGCCGAGATGTACTTCCACGGCGAGGAGGTCGTCGCCGCGGCGCTGGCGACCGGCGCGCGGCTGGTGCTGGCCCCCGCGGTGATCGACGCCCCCGGCTGGGACTGGCGGGCGCTGCTGGCCGGGATCGACGCCTGGATCGACGCCGACGGGCTGCGCTTCGGCCCCGGCGAGCGGATCGAGCTGGGCTACGGGCCGCACTCGGCGTACATGCTGCCGGTCGAGGCGCTGACCGCGGTGGGCGAGGCCGCCCGCGAGCGCGGGGCGCTGGTGCAGATCCACGTGGCCGAGTCGCTGCCCGAGGACGTCCGCCAGCGCGAGGAGCACGGGTCGGTGCCCGCGCTGCTGGAGAAGGCCGGGCTGGTCGGCGGCCGGGTGCTCGCCGCGCACGCGGTGCACCTGTCCGATGCGGACATCGCCCTGTTCGCCAGGCACGGGACGTCGGTGGCGCACTGCGCGGGGTCGAACGCGAAGCTGGCCTCGGGGATCGCCCGGGTGCCCGCCCTGCTGGGCGCGGGCGTGCCGGTCGGCCTGGGCACCGACGGCCCGGCCAGCAACGACGACCTGGACCTGTGGGAGGAGATGCGCTGGACGGCGATGATCGCCCGCGTGTCCACGATGGACTCCACGGTGCTGGGCGCGGTGGATGTCCTGCTGATGGCCACCCGCGGCGGCGCGGAGGCGCTGCACCGCGACGACATCGGCGCGCTGGAGGCGGGCCGGTGGGCCGACATCGTCCACATCGGCGTTGACGACCCGGCCTTCGCCGGTGGGCTCGACGTCTCCGACGAGCAGCTGATCGCCAACCTGGTGTGGGCGGCGGGCTCCCGCACGGTCACCGACGTGTGGGTGGCCGGTGAGCAGGTGGTCGCCGACCGCGAGCCGACGAAGGTCGACCGCAGGGCGGCGCAGGCGGCGACCGCGGCGATCACCGGCAGGCTGGCCTCCGCCTAGCGCGCCGAGCGGCTGGTCGTCTCGTCGTGGATGCGGGCGATCTCGTCCAGGACGGCCGCCGAGTCGTACTTGGCCAGCCCGCCGCGGTGCCGCACGCCCCGCGCGGCCCAGTCCGCGGCGAAGGCGGCTTCGGACGCGGTGAGGTAGACGAAGGGCTTGGGCGCCGCGCGGCGCGCGGCCGCCACCGCGCGGCCGACCCCGAGCAGGAGGTCGAGCGCCGCCGGGTCCCAGGTCGGCTTGGGCTTGGCCAGGCGCAGGTTCTCCAGCAGGGCCACCACGGCCGACGGCCCGCGCAGGGCGGCGAGCTTGCCTGCCAGCCAGTCGTGGGTCACCACGTCTTCGGCCAGGGCGACGCGCGCCCGCTGCAGGTCGCGCCGGGAGGTGACGAGGACGGCCAGCGCCCCGGCGGTGGCCAGCGCGCCCACGCCGATGACCAGCTCGCGCAGCGACAGGCCGAGCCAGACGAATAGGGCGGTCGCCAGCAGGGTGATGGCCGCGGCCAGCAGCAGGACCACCCCGAGGACCTTGCCGAGCACCCGCAGGAAGGTGGCCCGGTCGAACCGGCGCACCGCGCGGGCCATGTGCCGCACGGGGAGCGTGATCAGCAAGGGCCACCGCACCACCCGCAGGTGCTCGCCCCCGCGCACCCCGAACAGCGCCCCGACCACCCACAGCGTCGCGGCGACCACGACCGCGGCGATGGGGATGAAGTCCTGCCACCGCCGCCCGGACAGGACCGTCCCGACGATCGCGTCCCAGCCCGCCACGAACATCAGCACGTACATCAGCCGCGCGATGCCGCCGGAGAGCAGGACCAGGGTGCGCAGCAGCTGGGACTCCGACGGGGTGCCCCCGATGAGCGGCAGGCCGCCGAAGACGCGGTTGCGCACCGCGGGGTGGGTGGCCCCGGCGCGCAGGAACAGCCCGGTGACCAGCCACACCCCCAGCAGCACGACCGCGCTGGCGGCCTGCCCGGTGAGCGCGAACCCCATCGCGCAGACCAGCAGGCCGAACGCGAGATCGATGACCGGCACGGCCAGCAGCAGGCGGATGGCGCGCAGCAGCTCCACCGGGTTCGACAGCCTGCTGACCTGGGCGCGGATGGACCGGCGGGACCGGCGCAGCTCGCCGCGCGCGGAGAGGTCGATGAGCGTCTGGCGGATCTCGGCCTCGATCCCCGCCGAGACCTCGGGCAGCCGCGCGGTCTGGGAGAACGCCTCCTCGCGCAGCCACTGGCTCTCGCCCTGGAACGCCGCGCTGACGTAGCGCAGGGCCGCGGCCGGGGTGGCCGCCGGGCAGACCTCCAGCGCCCACTTGCGGTCGCGCAGGTTCTCCCCGCGCCACGCGGCGTCCAGCACGGCGTCGACCCGGCCTGCCAGCTCCGGCAGCTCGGCGGGGTACTTGCGGGAGCCGCCGCCGTCGGCCAGCACGCGCAGCAGGTGGTACTGGCCCGGTTCCCACTCGTCGCCCGCGGGCTCGACCAGCCGCTCGCCCGCGGCCCGGTGGACGGCGGCCGCGCCGGAGCCGGTCTGCGTCTGCAGGATGGTCACGGCGGTCTCCCGCCAGCGGCCGTCGGCGACGAGCCGCTCGGGCGCGACCCGGTCGGGCTCGCGCAGGACGACGCAGGTGGCGAAGTACTCCTGCAGCCTGCGGTGGGCGAAGGTGACCGCGCGGTCGGCCTCGTCGGAGCGGGCCAGCTTGGTGTAGGCCAGGGCGTCGACGGCGGCGGCCAGCTCGTCCTCGGCCGCGGCGAACCGGTCGGCGAGCAGGGCGACCACCTCCGGGCGCCCGACGGTCAGGCCGAGGGTGTCGTGGTCGGCGATGCGGAAGGCCAGCTCCTCGGCCACCGCCCGGACGAAGGCCGGTTCGACGGCGAAGATGTCGCGGATGCGCCGGGCGTCGCGCTCGAAGCGCTCCTGCACGTAGCTCTCGATGACCACGTGCGCGTTGCGCGGGAACTCCCGGCCCTCGCGGATGTGCTCGCACAGCAGCCCGAGGAACATCGGGTTGTCCGACATCGCGTAGATCTCCGCCGACGCCCCGCGCAGGCCGTCGAGCAGCTCGGCCTCCTGGGCCGCGGTCAGGTCGGCCTTCTCCACCAGCTCGACCTTGCGCGCCCAGGACAGCGGCATGATCTGGAACTTCGGCCAGGCGTACTTGCGCGGCGGGCCGCGGAACTCGCGGCTGGCGACGATGCCGCGGCAGGCGTTCATCCCGTGCAGGAAGTCGTGGATCGCGTCGGAGTACGCCTCGATCACCGGGTCGGCCTCGGTGGCCCCGAGGATGGCCGGGATCTCGTCGAAGGAGTCGAACAGGAACAGCCAGGTGCCCTCGGCCAGGCCGCGGTCGAACTCGTCGGCCAGGTACCGGTCGACCTTGCGGTCGCGGCCCCGGTTCAGCGAGGCGATGACCAGCTCGCGCACGTCGTCGGCGGTGACGGCCCCGGTCGGCTTGAGCTCCTTGAGGTTGACGTAGAGCGGGATCGGCTCGTCCTCGGAGGGGTGGCGCACGACCCGCAGGGCGAGCTGCTCGGTCAGGTGCCGCAGGGCGACGCTCTTGCCCGAGCCCGGGTCGCCTTCGAGGATGACCAGCTTGTCCGAGACCGCGCCCAGCGCCGCCGACAGCGACGGGACGCGGCGGATGTCGGGCTCGCCCGCCCGCCTGCCCCACAGCGACCGCCTGCGCGGGCGGCGGACCTCGATCTCGGCCTCCAGCTCGGCGTACTGGTCGTCGCGCCACTCCTCCTTGACGCCCATGTGGCGCATCTGGCCCTCGACGTGGGTGGCGAACCCCGCCCGGCGGGCGGCCCGGCGCTGGTCCTGGCTGCGGCGCTGCCACCACCGGCGCAGCAGCGCGGCCGCCGAGCGCACCGGCGGCCCCAGCAGCTTCAGCCCCGCGGCCACCGCGCCGACCACGATCAGGCCGAGCAGGACCAGCTTCAGCCACGGCGGCAGCGGCACGTCGACGGCGTGCAGGAACCGGTCGAGGTCGTTGCCGTCACCCGCCGGGTCATCGGTCCGCACGGCCAGATGATCGTCGGCCTGCGTGCGGCGTTACCCCCGCGAGCGCACCACGATCTCGGTCAGGTGCGCGTCGTCGCCCGCGGTGACGGCGTGGTGGACCGCGGCGGCGACGGACTCCGGGCGCAGGTAGCGGTGCGGCTCGTACTCCCCGCCCTCGTCGGCGCGGACGGTCTTCTGCATGTCCGTGGCCGTGCGGCCGGGGAAGACCGTGGTGACCCGCAGCTCGGGCTCCTCGGCGCGCAGCACGTCGGCGTAGGCGCGCAGGGCGAACTTGCTGGCCGCGTACGGCCCCCAGTGCCCGTTGGCGACCTTGCCCGCGCCGGAGTTGATCAGCACGACGCGCCCGCCCGCGGCGCGCAGGGCGGGCAGCAGCAGCCGGGTCAGCTCGGCGACGGCGACCACGTTGACCTCGTACATCCGCCGCCACAGCTCGGCGGGCGCGTCGGCCAGCGGGCCGACCCTGGCCATGCCCGCCGAGTGGACCAGCACGTCCAGCCGGTCGATGCCCTCGACCGCCGCGGCCAGGGCGGCCGGGTCGGTCAGCTCGACCGGCCACGGGCGGGCGTCGGGCAGGTCGGCGGCCACCGCGGCCAGGGCGTCGGCGTCGCGCCCGCCCAGCAGCAGCGAGTGGGTGCCCGCCAGCGAGCGGGCGACGGCGGCGCCGATGCCGCGGGAGGCACCGGTGATCAGCGCGAGGGGCATGGCCCAACCCTAGACGCCCGCGGCGGGTGGCCGCCGCGGGCGCTGGAGTCCACTCAGGAGCCGATCGGGCGACCCGGCCGCCACACCGCGGCCACCGACGGCCGCGGCTGGCTGGCCCCGCCGTCAGGCCAGTGCGAGACGGGGTTGTCCGCCGACGCGCCGTCGACCTCCCCCGGGTGCTGCACCGACACCAGCACGAAGTCCTCCTCGACCACCGGGCCGCACGCCTCCGCGCCGAAGGGGACGGTGAGGAACTGCTTGAGGTGACCGCGCTCGCGGCCGGTGGTGGCGGTGGCGAAGACGCCGTCGTTGGAGCCCAGCGCGTTGCCGTCGGTGGAGATCCAGAGGTTGCCGTGCCGGTCGAAGGCCAGGTTGTCCGGGCACGAGATCGGGCTGACCTGGCTCTTGTCGTAGCCGCCGAAGTAGGTGTCGGGGGCGTTCGGGTCGCCGCAGACCAGCAGCAGCCGCCAGCGGAAGGTCGTGGCGGTGTGGTCGCCGCGGTGCTCCTCCCACTCCAGCACGTGGCCGTGCCGGTTGCCGACGCGCGGGTTGATCTCGGTCGGGCCCTCCTTGCCCGGCTTGCCGCGGTCGGTGTTGTTGGTCAGCGCCGCGTACACCCGCCCGTCGCGCGGGTTGGCCTCGACGTCCTCGGGGCGGTCCATCTTGGTCGCGCCCACCTTGTCGGCGGCCAGCCGGGTGAAGGTGTAGACCTCCGCCGCGGTCATCCCCGGGACGAAGGACGTGCGGCCGCTGGCCAGCGGGATCCACCGGCCCGCGCCGTCGAACTCCCGGTCGGCGGGCAGCGCCCCGGAGCCGTCGATCTCGGCGGCGGGGGAGTCGCCGGTGAACTTGGCGACGTACAGGGTGCCCTCGGTGAGCAGCTTCTTGTTGTGCGCGCGGGCCGAGCGGGTCTGGCCGGGGCGCATGCGCCCCTTGGAGACGAACTTGTAGATGTAGTCGAAGCGCTCGTCGTCGCCCATGTATGCGACCACCCGGCCGTCGCGCGCCACCTGCACGGTCGCGCCCTCGTGCTTGAACCGGCCGAGCGCGGTGTGCTTGACCGGCTTGGCGTCGGGCTCGTAGGGGTCGATCTCCACGATCCAGCCGAACCGGTTGACCTCGTTGGGCTCCTTCGACAGGTCGAAGCGCGGGTCGAAGTCCTCCCAGCGGCGGCCGGTGGCGCCCCCGCTGAGGCCGTAGCGGGCCAGCCGCGCCTTGACCACCGGGTCGGTGACCTTGTTGGCGTTGGCGAAGTACTGGTTGAAGTTCTCCTCGCCGGACAGGACCGTGCCCCACGGGGTCACCCCGCCCGCGCAGTTGTTGAGCGTGCCCAGCACCCTGCGCCCGGTCGGGTCGGCGCTGGTCTTGAGCAGGTCGTGCCCGGCGACCGGGCCGGTGACCTCGAACTCGGAGGTGGCGGTGATCCGGCGGTTGTAGTGGCGGTCCACGGTCGCCTTGAGCGCCCCGGAGCGCCGGTCGCGCTCGACGACCACGACCGACATGCCGTGGCTGGCCCACGCGATGCGCACCTGCCGCTCGGTCGGCGTGCCGTAGCCCCGGAACATGAACGGCTCGGTCGTGTACTCGTGGTTGCTGACCATGAGCCAGGCGTCGCGGCGCAGCGGCACCAGGCCGCAGAAGTCGTTGTTGAAGCCGAACTGCCGGGCCGCGGCCTCGGGCGTCTGGTTGTCGAAGTCGAACGCGGGCGCGCCCGGCAGCACCGGGTCGCCCCAGCGGATCACCACGTCGGTGCGGTAGCCCGCGGGCGCCACGATCCGGTCCTCGGTGTTGGGCGCGACGGGGACGAAGTCCAGCCCGCGCGGCGGCCGGTGCCCGCCGGGGCCGCGGTGGGCGGCGGCGACGCCACCGGTGGCGGCCACCCCTGCGCCTGCCAGGCCGAGCACGGCGCCCGCCTTGAGCATCCCGCGCCGGGACACCACCGAGCGGACGACGTCGCCGAAGTACTCGTTGGCCGAGGTGTTGGGCGCGTAGAGGGAGCAGGCGTTGCCGCAGCGGTACTCGCAGGTCACGGCCGCGCGGCCGAGCGGGTGGCTGGGCGGGAGCAGCGGTAAGTCGATCCGGCCGTCGGACACGGTGCCTCCTTGCCGGGCCGCCCCATGGGGCAGGCCACGCGGTGCGTCGGGAACGGCGCGAACCTAGGAGTCGAAGACCATGCGCGGCGGGCATCGAGGTGAACGGGCGGCGAACACTCCGCGGGCCGCCACCGGGGATCCCGGCGGCGGCCCGCGCACGCGGAGCTACCGCTCGATGTCGCCGCGGATGAACGCCTCGACCGCCTCGAAGGCGTCGTCGTCGGCGTACTGCTCCGGCGGGGACTTCATGAAGTACGACGACGCCGACAGGATCGGCCCGCCGATGCCGCGGTCCAGCGCGATCTTGGCGGCGCGCACCGCGTCGATGATCACGCCTGCGGAGTTGGGCGAGTCCCAGACCTCCAGCTTGTACTCCAGGTTCAGCGGGGTGTCGCCGAAGGAGCGGCCCTCCAGGCGCACGTAGGCCCACTTGCGGTCGTCGAGCCACGGCACGTGGTCCGACGGTCCGATGTGCACGTCCGCCTTGGCCATCTCGTGCGGGATCTGGGAGGTCACCGACTGCGTCTTGGAGATCTTCTTCGACTGCAGGCGGCTGCGCTCCAGCATGTTCATGAAGTCCATGTTGCCGCCGAAGTTGAGCTGGTAGGTGCGCTGCAGCTCGACCCCGCGGTCCTCGAACAGCTTGGCCATCACCCGGTGGGTGATGGTGGCGCCCACCTGCGACTTGATGTCGTCGCCGACGATCGGCACGCCCGCCTCGGTGAACTTCGCCGCCCACTCCGGGTCCGAGGCGATGAACACCGGCAGCGCGTTGACGAAGGCCACGCCCGCGTCGATCGCGCACTGCGCGTAGAAGCGGTCGGCCTCCTCCGAGCCGACGGGCAGGTACGACACCAGCACGTCCACCTCGGCCTCGCGCAGGGCGGCGACGACGTCCACCGGCTCCTCATCGGACTCGGTGATGATCTGGCGGTAGTACTCGCCGAGGCCGTCGAGCGTGCGCCCGCGCTGCACGGTGACGCCCAGCGGCGGCACGTCGCAGATCTTGATGGTGTTGTTCTCGCTGGCGACGATCGCCTCGGACAGGTCACGGCCGACCTTCTTGGCGTCGACGTCGAACGCGGCGACGAATTCCACGTCGCCGACGTGGTAGTCGCCGAACTGGACGTGCATCAGGCCCGGCACCCGCGCCGCCGGGTCGGCGTCGCGGTAGTAGTGCACACCCTGGACGAGCGACGCCGCGCAGTTACCGACGCCGACGATGGCCACCCGCACGCTCCGGCGGTTACCGCCCATTGTCGGATTCCCTTCTCGTGTGTACCCGCGCGCTGCGCGGGGTGTTCCCAGGCGACGTGCCTTGTCGGTCTGCCTGTTCCCGGTCTTCAGTCGGTGGAGTCGTGCTGTTCGCGCTGCTCGTGCGCGATCAGCTCATTGAGCCAACGCACTTCCCGCTCGCTTGCTTCCAATCCGAGCCGGTGCAGCTCGCGCGTGTAGCGGTCGATCTGCTCACCCGCCCGCTGCATCGAGCTGCGGAAGCCCTCCCTGCGCTCCTCGACGCGGCGGCGCCTGCCCTCCAGGATCCGCATCCGGATCTCGGCCGGTGTCCTGGAGAAGAACGCCATGTGCACGCCGAAGCTCTCGTCGTCCCAGGTCTGCGGGCCCGCGTCGGCCAGCATCCCGGCGAAGTGCTCCTTGCCCTCCGCGGTGAGCTTGTAGACGCGCTTGGCGCGCCTGCCCCACTGCCCCGCATCGGGCGCCTCCTCGACGATCAGTCCGGACCGCAGCAGCCGCCGCAGCGTCGGGTAGAGCGACCCGTACGAGAAGGTCCGCCAGGCGCCCAGCACCTCCACCAGGCGTTTGCGCAGCTCGTACCCGTGCATCGGGGCTTCGTGGAGCAGCCCGAGGATCGCGAAGTCGAGCACGGGCCACCTCCTGTCGACTCGGCTCAGGCTTTGACCGTGACCTACCGACTGACTATATCGTGCCGATACATCTGGCCATCGACAACTTGATCTCGTGTGGGCATGCCCACGCTCGCGGTCCGGATCGGGGATTGGGCCGGTCAGGCGGCGTCCACCCGACGATTCGGCTACCCCTCGCATGTCGCTTGGGCCGAATGGGGCGGCACCGTGATATTGGGCGCGCGTACGCTGTCGGGGTGCGAACGCAGCGGCAAGTGGTGGACTACGCCTTGCAGCGCCGGACGCTGCTCGCGGACGTCCACGCGGGCCGCGTCGGCACCGGCGAGGTGTGCGACGCCAACCCCTACCTGCTGCGGGCGGCCAAGTTCCACGGCGAGCCGACGGACGTGGCCTGCCCCGTCTGCCGCAGGGAGCAGCTGACCGAGGTGAGCTGGGTCTACGGCGACGAGATCAAGCACCTGGCGGGCTCGGCCCGCACCCCGGACGAGCTGACCAGGATGGCCGCGGTCTTCGCGGAGTTCACCGTGCACGTCGTCGAGGTCTGCCGGACCTGCTCGTGGAACCACCTGGTGCGGTCATACGTCCTGGGGACCGGGGGCGTGCGCGCGCCCGGGAACCGCAGGAAGACGGCGGCCGAGTGACCGGGACATCGGTTCCGGCGCCCGCCGGGCACGACGACGCCCCCGACCTGGGGCGCCGATCTGGAGGCTTTGCGTGAACGACCACCGTGACCACCGCAGGCGGGACGAGCCCGACTGGCCCTCCGGGGACGACCCGGACGGCGGTCGCCGCCAGGAGGAGCGCACCGGGTTCTGGAGCCCGATGTGGGAGGACGACGACGCGCCGGGCAGCCAGCCGTCCCGTCCGGCTCCCCGCCCGCAGACGGGCGGCCCCCACGCCGCTGGCCCCCAGGCAGGCGGTCCCCAAGCGGGTGGACCCCACGCAGGCGGTCCCCAAGCAGGTGGACAGCAGCCCGGGGGGCCGCAGCGCCCGCCGCAGCGGCCCGGCCCGGGGATGGGCCGCCCGCCCATGCCGCCCGGTGGTCCTGGCGGCCCCGGTGGGCCTAGCGGTCCTGGTGGGCCTGGTGGACCTGCCGGTCCTGGCAGCTCCGGTGGACCTGGTGGGCTTGGCGGCCCCGGTGGACCTGGTGGGCCTGGCGGTCCCGGTGGACCTGGTGGGCCTGCTGGGCACGGGCAGGTCGGTCCCGGTGGGCCTGGTGGCCCCGGGGGTCCTGGTCCCGGTCGGCCGATGCCGCCCGGTGGGCCGGGCAGGCCCGGTCCGGGCAGGCCGCCGATGGGCGGCCCGAACACCCCGCCCCCCGGCTTCCGCCCCGGCGGCCCCCCGCCGCCGGGCATGCCGCCGCGCCGCGACCCGGCTGAGGACCCGACGGTGCTGCTGCGCCAGCCGCCCGAGCGGCCGGTGCCCGAGCCCGCGCTGCTCACCCACCGCGAGCCCGACGACGACGCGGACTTCTACGACCAGCCCGACTACGACGACTACGACGACGAGCCGGTGACCAACACCAAGCTCGCCCGCCGCAAGAAGATCTGGCGGCGGGTGCGGCGCACGGCGTACGTCGGCACCGCGCTGGGCATCATCCTGCCGATCGTCGCCTTCTTCATCACCTACCAGATGGTCGAGATCAAAGACCCCGACACGGTGGCGAAGGAGCAGAGCAAGGTCGTCACCTTCAAGTACGCCAACGGCGACGCCATGACCGAGGTCGCCGACGACGGCGGCAACCGGATCATGCTCACCCACGACAAGATCCCCGAGCAGGTCAAGAAGGCCGTCTACGCCGCCGAGGACACCACCTTCGAGACGAACGCGGGCTTCGACCTCACCGGCATCGCCCGCGCGGTGTGGAACCAGCTCCAGGGCAAGGCGGGCGGTGGCTCGACCATCACCCAGCAGTACATCAAGAAGTCGAGCGGTGAAGACGACAACACCCTCTCCCGCAAATGGGTGGAGATGGTGAAGGCGTACAAGATGAGCGAGACGTACGACAAAGAGCAGATCATCACCGCTTATCTGAACACCATCTACTTCGGCCGCGGCGCTTACGGCGTGGCCGCCGCCGCGAAGGCGTTCTTCAACCTCGACGACATCT
The DNA here is from genome assembly GCF_053604195.1 of Actinokineospora sp. NPDC004072. Classification (NCBI taxonomy): domain Bacteria; kingdom Bacillati; phylum Actinomycetota; class Actinomycetes; order Pseudonocardiales; family Pseudonocardiaceae; genus Actinokineospora; species Actinokineospora sp. NPDC004072. The sequence continues at coordinate 325,883 of NZ_JBSGHB010000004.1, forward strand.
CCAAGATCACCAAGTCCCAGGCGGCGCTGCTCGCGGGCGTGATCCAGTCGCCCGGCCGGGCCAACAACCCCGACTACCAGCAGGAGCGCTGGCGGTACGTGACCGGTCGGATGATCGCGCTGGGCTGGATGACCGACGCCGAGCGCGGCGAGTTCCCCACCCCGGTCGACCGCGCCGACACCAAGACCGCCCTCCCCGGCCCCCGCAAGGGCCTGACGGACCTGGCCTTCCAGGAGCTGACCAAGAAGGGGATGCCCGAGGAGGAGATCAAGGCCCGCGGCTACACGATCGTGATGACGATCGACCCCAAGGCCCAGAAGATCGCCGAGGACTCCGTCCGCGAGATCATGAAGGGCCAGCCGAAGAACCTCCACCCGGCCCTGGTCGCCGTCGACCCGAACACCGGCGAGATCCGCGCGTACTACGGCGGCGAGAAGGGCTACGAATTCGACTACGCGGCCGCGCTCCAGCAGCCCGGCTCGGCATTCAAGCCCTTCGACCTGGTGGCCCTGCTCAAGACCGGCAAGGGCTTGGGCGAGTCGTACAGCAGCACGCCCAAGTCGTTCGGCGAGAGCAAAAAGGTCCGCAACGCCTCTACCCCGCGGTGCGGGCAGGAATGCACTGTCGCCGAGGCGATGAAGGAATCGCTGAACGTGGTGTTCAGCGACATGGTCTACAACGACGTCAAGCCCACCGGCGTGGCCGAGGCCGCGAAGCAGGCGGGCATCCGCTCGCCCATCAAGGAGCGCAGCATCAACATCGCCATCGGCGGTGGTGACACCCTGGTGAGCACGGTCGACATGGCCTCGTCCTACGCGACCTTCGCGGCCAACGGCGTCTACCGGACGCCGCACCTGGTGAGCAAGGTCCTCGACAGCAACGGCGGCATCGTCTACGACGCCTCGCTGCACCCGGACAACCAGGACAAGCTGGCGTTCGACCAGGACCGCGACCTCAACGCCAAGATCGCCAGGAACGTCACCGAGTCGCTGCTGCCGATCCCGGACTACTCCGGCATCGAGTGCGCCGACGGCAGGCTGTGCGCGGGCAAGACCGGCACGCACCAGTACGTCAACCCGCAGGGTGTGGAGACCGAGCACAACGCCAAGGCGTGGATGGTGGGCTACACCCCGCAGATCTCCACCGCGGTGTCGATGACCGGCGACAAGACCGAGAGCAGGCTGATCGACAAGGACGGCGCGATCATCTACGGCAGCGGCCTGCCCGGCAAGATCTGGCAGCTGTTCATGGACCGCTACCTGTCCGGCAAGGACAAGCTGGAATTCGGCCCGTACGACGCCATCGGCCGCGTCGAGGTGATCACCCAGCCGACCACGCAGCCCGAGCGCACCACCAACCCGACCAGCGACAGCCCGGTCACCACGACCCCGCAGAACCCCCCCACAACCACCCCGACCGAGACGACGACCGATCCCACCACCGAACCGGAGGAGCCGACCTCCACCTCCGACCGCCCCGGCGGCGGTGGCGGCGGCTGGCCCGGCAAGCCCCCCGGCGGCGGCGACGGCGACTCCCGCCCCGGCGGCGACTGACCCCGGAAGCCCTGGAAGGCCCACCCTTCCAGGGCTTCCTCTTTGCGCCTTCCACTCCACCTCCTTTCTCGACGAACGCCCAGCTCCAAATTCGTTTGACACGTCGAACACCTGATCGATAGCGTTCGCGTATCGGCTGGGCTGCCCCCTGGGTGGGTGGGGTAACGGATGAGTTAGCCGGATGCCGTGAGCTGGTGCGGGTGTGCTCGGAGCGCCAGCGGGCGGGGCGAGTCGCGGGGGACCATTCGCGGAATCCATCAGGGAGCGCGGCGGAAGTGCGCGGGGTGTCGGTGGCTGTGCGCTACGCAGGGGGTGGGGGTCTCCCGTAGCATCGCGCCGTGTCTGGTGATCCGGATCGCAGTGGGCAGGGCGAGTCGCCTGCCGGGGAGTCCCCGACGGCCGGGGGGGTGGCGGACACCGCCTCGCTCGGGCCGCAGGAGCGGGTGCGGCCCACGTTGGGCGAGTCGCTGGCGCGCGATGCCAGCCTGCCGCTCGGGGGGCCCATCGGCGAGCACGCGGTGGTCGGCAGGCACTGGTTCTGGACGCCGCTGCGGGTCGCGCTGCTGCTGGCCGTGGCCGCGCTGGCGCTGAGCTGGTTCGGCAAGGCGGCCTGCATCCAGCAGAACGCCGGGCCCGACGGGGTGCTGGGGCTGGACTGGAGCGGCAGCAGGCAGTTCACCGCCATGTGCTACTCCGACGTCGTCCCCCTCTATGGCGCCGAGCGGCTGGACAAGGGCGGCTTCCCGTACGCCACGATGTGGTACGACGACGAGGGCAAGCCGACCCAGCACGAGCGGTACATGGAGTACCCGGTGCTGACCGGCATGTTCATGTGGGTCAACGCGCAGATGGCGCAGGGCTGGGTGGAGCTGGCGAAGCAGGGCTGGCTGCCGACCGGGCTCGAAGTCGTCGTCTACTTCGACATCACCGCGCTCTGGCTCGGCCTGGCGTGGCTGGTGACGATCTGGGCGGTGGCGATGTGCGCCCGGCGCCGGAAGTGGGACGCGGCGTTCATCGCGCTGTCCCCGCTGGTCATCGTGCATGCGTTCACCAACTTCGACACCCTGGCCACCGCCTTCGCCGCCGTCGGCCTGCTGGCGTGGGCGCGCAAGCGGCCGGTGCTGGCGGGGGTGCTGCTGGGCCTCGGCGGCGCGGCGAAGCTGTACCCGCTGTTCTTCCTCGGCCCCCTGTTGGTCCTGTGCATCCGCTCCGGGAAGATGCGCGACTGGTGGCAGACCACCGCAGCCGCCGCGGGCACGTGGATAGCGGTGAACGCGCCGTTCTTCCTGCATCCGGACACCGCGCGCGGGTGGGGCGAGTTCTTCCGCCTCAACTCCACCCGCGGCGCCGACCCGGACTCCATCTACAACGTCCTGATGCAGTGGCTGAACTGGCCGGGCTTCGACGGGCCGCTGGGCTTCAAGGAGCCGCCGACCGTGCTGAACGCGGTCACCGCCGTGCTGTTCCTGGCCGCCTGCGCGGGCATCGCGTTCGTGGCGTGGCACGCGCCGACCAGGCCGCGGGTGGCGCAGCTGTGCTTCCTGGTCGTGGCGGCGTTCCTGCTGACGAACAAGGTGTGGAGCCCGCAGTACTCGCTGTGGCTGGTGCCGCTGGCCATCCTGGCGATCCCCCGGTGGAAGCCGCTGCTGGCGTGGATGGCGATCGACGCCGCCCTGTGGGCCCCGCGGATGTTCTTCTACCTGGGCACCGACAACAAGGGCCTGCCCCAGGACTGGTTCCTCGGCTTCGTCGTGGCCCGCGACATCGCGGTCATCATCCTGTGCATCATGGTGATCATCGAGATCTACCGCCCGGACCGCGACCTCGTCCGCGCCCACGGCGACGACGACCCGATGGGCGGGGTGCTCGACGGCGCCCCCGACCGCTTCACGATCCGGCGCAAGGCCGCCCCGGCCGAACCGGAGAAGGAGTTGGTCGCCACTTAGCCCACCCCCGGAATAACCCGCTCATCCCGGCGTGCTGCCATGGGGGACACCTGGTGGGATGATCGGAGGAAGCGGTGGGCAGTCGGGAGAACGGTTTCCTCCTGGGCCTGGGGGCCTACGTCATCTGGGGGTTCTTCCCCCTGTACTGGCCGCTGCTGGAGCCGTCCGGGCCGATCGAGGTGCTGGCCCACCGGGTGGTCTGGTCGCTGGCGGCCGTCGGCGCGCTGGTGTTCGCCGTCCGCCGGTGGGGCGCGATGCGGACGGTCATGCGCAGCCCGAAGACGCTGGGCTACGTCGCCGTCGGCGCGGTCGTCATCGGCGCGAACTGGGTCATCTTCATCTGGGGCGTCAACAACGGCCACGTCGTCGAGGTCTCCCTCGGCTACTTCATCAACCCGCTGGTCACGATCCTCATCGGCGTGCTGCTGCTCGGCGAGCGCCTGCGGCCGGTGCAGTGGGTCGCGCTGGCGGTGGCCTTCGCCGCCGTCGTGCAGCTGACCGTCGACTACGGCGCCCCGCCGTGGCTGGCGCTGGCGCTCGCGGCGTCCTTCGGCACCTACGGCCTGATGAAGAAGAAGGCGAACATCGGCGCGGTCGAGGGCCTGGCGCTGGAGACCGCGCTGCTGGTCCCGCTGGCGGCCGGCTACCTGGTCTTCCTGCACACCACCGGCGCGGGCACCTTCGGCGGCAGCGGCTGGGCGCACGCGCTGCTGCTGGCCGGGACCGGTCTGATCACCGTCGTCCCGCTGCTGCTCTTCGGCGGCGCGGCGACCCGGGTGCCGATGGCGACCCTGGGGCTGCTGCAGTACGTCACCCCGACCCTGCAGTTCATCCTCGGCCTGGTCGTCTTCCGCGAGCAGATGACCACCGCGCGCTGGGTCGGGTTCGCCATGGTGTGGGCGGCGCTGCTGCTGATCACGGCCGAGTCGCTGGCCCACCGCCGCCGGGCAGCGGAACCGGCGCTGGTGTAGGCAGGTCGTCCACGGTGGACCGGTTCACCAGGAACGCGAAGAACAGCCCGACCAGCAGCGCCGCCCGGCCCCACACGCCGATCATCACCGCCTGGGCGGCGAAGCCGTCGTAGACCCCCGACGGCTGGTTGGCAGCGATGTCGGCGAACCACAGGAAGATCCCGATGCCCATCGCCAGGTCGGCGGTGAAGTAGGCGGCGATCCAGCCCCACTTGACCCGCATCAGCACGAAGAACGGCACCAGCCACAGCGCGTACTGCGGCGAGTGCACCTTGTGCAGCAGGAGGAACCCGCACAGCATCGCCGCCGAGACCCCGACCCACGGGAAGGTGCCCTCGCGCAGGTACCGCGACCAGCCGTAGAGGCACGCGGCGCCGAAGGAGGCGAACATCAGCACCGGGGAGGCGACGCCGACGATGGCGTGCACCATCCCGTTGTCCGGGTCGGAGTCCGGGCGCAGCGCCCAGAACCAGATCGAGTTCGCGGTGATGTCGGCCTTGCGCTGGCCCTGGAAGACGAACGAGGCCAGCCAGCCGTCGAAGCCGAGCACGGCGAACGGGACGTTCACCGCGATCGCCGTGCCCATCGCCACCAGCGCCGTGCGGACCATGCCCGCCACGTCGCGGACCTTGCCCAGCGGCAGCTCCCGGCCGTCGCGGCCGCCGGTGAGCACGTACAGCATCAGCGGCAGCACGAAGATCGCCGGGTAGATCTTGAACGCGAAGCCGAGGCCGAGCAGCACCGCGGCGGCGTCGGCGCGCTGGCGCAGCGGCCGGTCGACCCCGCGCGCGCCCCACCCGCGGTGCACGACGTAGACCGCCGCGACCGCGCACGCCACGACCGGCAGCTCCCAGTTGTGGAAGGCGTAGAGGACCAGCGGCGGCGACAGCGCCCAGATCAGCGCCCGCCAGCGCGAGAGCCTGCCCAGCAGCCAGGCGGTGACCAGGCCGAACGGGGCCATGATCAGCGCCGAGGCGAGCAGGAAGCCCGCGTCGGTGTCGACGAACCGCGCCCCCGCCCAGATCAGCAGGCCGGTCAGCACCGGGTACTCGACCGACCCGCCGGTCAGGTCGCCGCGCTCGTTGATGCCCCCGTGCACGTACGGGAACACGTGCTGGTCGATCGAGCGGCCGATCCACAGGTACTGGATGTCGGAGTAGCAGGCGTCGGCGTACTTGCGCTCGTCGAACCCCGGCGAGCTGCGGCCCCACTCGTCGAAGTAGGGGCCGGTGCAGCGGTCCTTGTTGGCGAACCCCAGCAGCATCGTGACCCCGCAGGCCAGCACGAGCACGGCCAGCGCGACCCGGCCGAGCCCGGCCGCGGCCCGCGGCCGGTCCGCCGAGCCGTCGGGCACGCCGGTCTCCGCCTTCCCTGATGCGGTCACGCCGGGGGGCACTCAGGTCACCGCCCGAGCGCGGCGCGCAGGAACGCGATGTCCTCCGCCTGCCCCTCACTGGGTGTCTCGACGACGACCGGCGCGCCCGCCGCGGCCACGACCGCCACGAGCTGGTCCGCATCGATCGTGCCAGTGCGGATGTTGTCGTGCCGGTCGCGCGCGGAGTCGAACTCGTCGCGCGAGCTGTTGAGGTGGACCAGGTCGATGCGGCCGGTGATGGCCTTGACCCGGTCCACCACGTCCACCAGGTCCTCGCCTGCGGCCCAGGCGTGGCAGGTGTCCAGGCAGAAGCCCGCGCCGAACTCGCCGACGGCGTCCCAGAGCCGGGCGAGCATGTCGAAGCGGCGGGCCATCGCGTTGTCGCCGCCCGCGGTGTTCTCGATCAGGATGGGGACGGCGAAGCCGCCGTCCTTGCTCTGCCGCTCGAAGAACTTGCGCCAGTTGGCCAGCCCCACGGCCGGGTCGTCGTCCTTGCCGACGTGCCCGCCGTGCACGACCAGCCCCTTCGCGCCGACGGCCGCCGCGCCCTCGGCGTGCTGGGTGACCAGCTTGCGCGACGGGATGCGGATGCGGTTGTTCGTGCTGGCCAGGTTGACGCGGTAGGGGGAGTGCACGAAGACCGTCAGGTCCGATTCGAGCAGCTCGGCGGTCTGCGGGTGGGGCTTCGGCGCCGCCCACCCCTGCGGGTCGGAGAGGAAGAACTGCACGACCTCGGCGCCGCGGGCGGCCGCCGCGCCGATCGGGTCGTCATCGCGAACGTGGGCGCCGATGCTCATGACCAGCGAGCGTAGTCGCCGGAGCCGCCCGCGGTAGCCCTCACCTGTGCTGGTGACGCTCTGCTCCGACCGGGGCACTGGTAGCTGTTGGTAGGCAACTTGCACTGGTGGGCGTCACGCCCAGGGGTTACGGTCGTTCTCTACATCAAAGCTACTCGCGGGTACCCGGGAGGACGAGGGATGCGACGGCGCGTCGGGACGATCGCGGCGGGGCTGGCGCTGGTGCTCGGCGGCGCGAGCGCGGGCCTGGTGGCGAGCGCGACGGCGGCCGCCGCCGCGGAGCCGGTCATCGTCGGCAGTTGCAGCACGACCGTCGCGGGCGCGCCCGGCACGCCCATCGCGCTGTCGCCGTCGGCGGTGGCCAAGCCGATCCTCGACGTCCTGCGCCCCCTCGACCTGCTCGGCATCATCACCGGCCCGGTGCAGCGCACGCTGGACACCATCGGCCCGATCCCCATCGGCGCGATCCAGACCGCCGACGGCGTGATCAGCGGCGGCACGATCGCGCGGGCGGTGACCGAGAAGCTGCCGCTCGGCGGGCTGCTCACCCCCGTCACCAACCTGCTCACCGGCCTGTGCAAGGTCACCACCGACACCGTCAACGCCGTCGCCGAGCCGATCCAGGAGGGCGGCGCGGCGGTCGGCGGCGCGATCGAGCAGGGCGTCGGCGCGCTGGTGCCCGGCAAGGGCCCGAACAACCCCGGCCAGCCCACCCCGCCCGGCGGCGGCCCCGGCGGCAGCCCGGCCCCCAACCCGGGCAACCCCGGCGGCGGTGGCGGCGGTAACGGTGGCAGCGCGCCGAACGTCCCCGGTGTGACCAACCCGGTGGTCGGCGGCGGGGTCGGCGTGGGCGGCCTGCCGCTCTACAACGGGCTCGGCCGCGTCCCCCGCGACTACTACGGCGACATCCCGGCCTTCGCCCCCGGCCTGTTCAGCCCGTCGCCCGCGGTCCGCTACGGCGGCGCGGTGCCCGGGTACTCCCCGGAGTTCGGCATCCTCGGCGGCGCGGGCGCGGGTGACGGGGTGCAGGCCGCTGGCCACGCCGAGGCGATCGGCGCGCCGCGCGGCGCCACGATCGCGCTGCCGGTCCTGCTGGCCGTGCTGATCTTGTCCGGCGTCACCGCGGCGCTGGTGCGCACGTGGGTGCTGCGCCGCACCCCGGTCGCCCCCTGATCCGGCGGGAGGGATCCCCTGGTGCGCAGGCTCGTCGGCACGGCGCTGGCCGCCCTCGCCGCCGCCGCGGTGGCATGGTCGCCGACGCAGGCGGCCGCTGAACCGCTGCCGTTCCTGGCCGTGGACTGCGAGCAGACCGTGCACGCCTTCCGCGGCCAGCCCGTGCGGCTCTCGCGCGTGGCCGTCGCCCGGCTGGTGGCCGACGCCGTGCGCGCGGAGCTGGGCGGGCTGCGCGCCGCTGCGGTGCACCTGGCCTTCCCGCTCGGCCCGGCGATCCCGGTGGGCACGGTGCCCAACGGCACGGCGGAGCTGCCCGGGACCGCGATCGCCGACGCGGTGGCCGAGGTCGTCGCCCCGATGGGCGAGATCGCGCCCGCGGCCGACGCGGTCACCGAAGGCGTCCGGAAGCGGGTGGCCGAGTCCTGCGGGATGACGCTGAACGCGCTGAACAAGACCAACGAGACCGACGAGCCCGAGGCGCCCGGGCAGCCTGCCGAGCCGCCGGTGGCGGGCGACCCGTCCACCACCCCCAACACCCAGCCGGTCGGCGGCGCGGACCCCGCCCCGGCCGAGGTCGAGCTGTACGACCCCGCCCAGTTCGCCCGCTCCGCCCCGCGCGACTACGGCCAGATCCCGGTCGCCCACCCCGGCGTGTTCGCCCCCAGCCCGGACGCCCGCTACGGCGTCCCCGGCTACAGCCCGGAGTTCGGGCTGCTCGGCCAGGCGGGCGCGGTCGACTCCCCGGGCGAGGCCCGCGCGCTGCCCGCGGGCGGGGACCAGGTCGCCTTCCCCGTGCTGCTGGCCGTGCTGCTGCTGTCGGTCCTCACCGGGGCGCTGGTGCGCACCTGGGTGCTGCGCCGGGGCTGACCGGCCGCCCGCGGCGGGCCGCTGTTACGCTGTCCGGCGCAGACCCTCCTGCCACGGATCGTCCGTGGCCGCCGAGTCCACAGGAGGTGAGTGGTCTTCATGCGTCATTACGAGGTCATGGTCATCCTCGACCCCACACTCGATGAGCGCACCGTCGCACCGTCGCTGGAAACGTTCCTCAACGTGATCCGCACGTCGGGCGGCAACGTGGAGAAGGTTGAGATCTGGGGCAAGCGCCGCCTCGCCTTCGAGATCAAGAAGCACGCCGAGGGCATCTACGCGGTCCTGGACGTCAACGCCGAGCCGGACGCCGTCAAGGAGCTGGACCGCCAGCTCTCGCTGCAGGAGTCCGTGCTGCGGACCAAGGTCCTGCGGCGCGAGACCGCCTGAGGCCGCGGCTATGGCTGGCGACACGACGATCACCGTCATCGGCAACCTCACCGCCGACCCCGAGCTGCGGTTCACCCCGTCCGGGGCGGCCGTGGCCAGCTTCACCGTCGCGTCCACCCCGCGCACCTTCGACCGCCAGTCCGGCGAGTGGAAGGACGGCGAGGCGCTGTTCCTGCGCTGCAACATCTGGCGCCAGGCGGCGGAGAACGTGGCCGAGTCCCTGACCAGGGGCGCGCGGGTCATCGTCAGCGGGCGGCTCAAGCAGCGCTCGTTCGAGACCCGCGAGGGCGAGAAGCGCACCGTCATGGAGCTGGAGGTCGACGAGATCGGCCCGTCGCTGCGCTACGCCACGGCCAAGGTGAACAAGGTCAGCCGCGGTTCCGGCGGCGGCGGCTTCGGCGGGGGCCCGTCGGCCCCGCCCGCCGACGACCCGTGGGGCTCCGCGCCGCCCGCGTCCGGCGGTGGCGGCGGGGGCTTCAACGACGAGCCGCCCTTCTAACTTCCCACGAGCTAGCTATCCAGGAGAACTGACGTGGCCAAGCCACCCATCCGCAAGCCGAAGAAGAAGGTTTGCGTGTTCTGCAAGGACGAGAAGAAGCAGCGTCCGGTCAACATCGACTACAAGGACACCACGCTGCTGCGCAAGTACATCTCCGACCGCGGCAAGATCCGCGCGCGCCGGGTGACGGGCAACTGCTCGCAGCACCAGCGCGACATCGCCACCGCGGTGAAGAACGCCCGCGAGGTGGCTCTGCTGCCGTACACCTCGACCGCTCGCTAAGGAGGGGACATGAAGCTCATCCTCACCACCGACGTGAGCGGCCTGGGCGGCCCCGGCGACATCGTCGAGGTCAAGGACGGCTACGGGCGCAACTACCTGCTGCCCCGCGGCTACGCGATCCTGGCCACCAAGGGCGCGGAGAAGCAGGTCCAGGTCATCCGCCGGGCCCAGGAGGCCAGCCGGATCCGCGACCTCGACCACGCCAAGGAGGTCAAGGCGAAGCTGGCCGACCTCGGCACCGTGCCGCTGAAGGCCAAGGCCGCCGCGGGCTCGGGCAAGCTGTTCGGCTCCATCACCACCGCCGACGTCGTCGCCGCGGTGAAGAGCGCTGGCGGGCCCGTGCTCGACAAGCGCGCCCTGGAGCTGCCCGGCCACATCAAGACCGTCGGCAAGCACGCGGTGAACGTCCGCCTGCACCCCGAGGTCTCCGCCGCGTTCACCATCCAGGTGACCGCCGCGAGCTGACGCACCAGCCGAAGCGCCCCTTCCACCCGGTGTGGAAGGGGCGCTTCGCTTGTCCACAATCTGTCCACAGGCCGGTGCGCGCGCCCCGCCCGCGACACGCCGAACGGAGCAACCGGCGCGACACGCCGAACGAGTTTGTCCCCAGTCTGTACACAGGGTATGACCTGCGATTTCGACAACCGCCACGGGAGTTGTCCCCAGACTGTCCACAGCCCGCCACCAGGCTGGGCCAGGCATCCCCAAGTTGTCCACAGCCCCGTGCACAGGGCGATTTGTCAACCCCGCGCGCGGGCCCTAGCGTCGCTTCGCCGACGGATCTTGTCGGCCCGCGGACGTACCGTTGCCGGGCGAGTGAGGGGGACCTGAGTGGCACTGACCGACGACCGCCTGCCCACCCCCCCGGACCACGGGATGGACCGGCAGCCGCCCCAGGACCTGGCCGCGGAGCAGAGCGTGCTCGGCGGGATGATGCTGTCCAAGGACGCCATCGCCGACGTCGTGGAGGCCCTGCGCCCCGGCGACTTCTACCGCCCGGCCCACCAGGCCATCTACGACTGCATCCTGGACCTCTACGGCCGCGGCGAACCGGCCGACCCGATCATGGTCTCGGCCGAGCTGGAGCGCCGCGGCGAGCTGCGCCGGGTCGGCGGCGCGCCGTACCTGCACACCCTGATCGCCACCGTGCCGACGGCGGCCAACGCCGGGTACTACGCCGAGATCGTCGCCGAGAAGGCGATCCTGCGGCGGCTGGTGGAGGCGGGCACGCGCATCGTGCAGCTGGGCTACCAGGGCGCGGAGGGCGCCGACGTCACCGAGATCGTCGACCGCGCGCAGGCCTCGATCTACGAGGTCACCGAGCGCAGCATGAGCGAGGACTACGTGGCGCTGGAGGAGCTCCTGCAGCCCACGATGGACGAGATCGACGCCATCGCCTCCCGGGGCGGGCAGTCCCTGGGCATCCCCACCGGCTTCGCCGACCTCGACGAGATCACCAACGGCCTGCACCCCGGCCAGATGATCATCGTCGCGGCCCGGCCCGGTGTCGGGAAGTCGACGCTGGGCCTGGACTTCGCCCGGTCGTGCAGCATCAAGCACCACATGACGAGCGTCATCTTCAGCCTGGAGATGAGCAAGACGGAGATCGTCATGCGCATGCTCTCCGCCGAGGCGCGCATCCGCCTGGCCGACATGCGCGGCGGGCGGATGAGCGACGAGGACTGGACCAAGCTCGCCCGGCGGATGAGCGAGATCAGCGAGGCCCCGCTGTTCGTCGACGACTCGCCGAACATGACGATGATGGAGATCCGGGCCAAGGCGCGGCGGCTCAAGCAGCGCCACGACCTGCGGCTCATCGTGGTCGACTACATGCAGCTGATGACCTCGGGCAAGCGGGTGGAGTCCCGCCAGCAGGAGGTCTCGGAGTTCTCCCGCCAGCTCAAGCTGCTGGCCAAGGAGCTGGAGGTGCCGGTCGTGGCGATCAGCCAGCTCAACCGCGGCCCCGAGCAGCGCACCGACAAGCGCCCGATGCTGTCGGACCTGCGCGAGTCCGGCTCGCTGGAGCAGGACGCCGACATCGTCCTGCTCATCAACCGCCCCGACGCCTGGGAGCGCGACGACCCCCGCGCAGGCGAGGCCGACCTGATCATCGCCAAGCACCGCGCAGGCCCGACGGCCACCGTGGTCGTCGCCCACCAGCTCCACTACAGCCGCTTCGCCGACCTCGCCCAGGGCTGACGCTTGCCTTGCCGCCGACGGCAGGGTTTAGCGTCGGCGGCATGCGAATCGGGGAGTTGGCCCGGCGGGCGGGGACGACCGCGCGGGCGCTGCGCTTCTACGAGTCCCAGGGCCTGCTGCCCGCCCGTCGCGCGGCCAACGGCTACCGCGAGTACGACGAGGACGACGTCCGGCTGGTCACCGAGATCCGGGCGCTGCAGGCGGTCGGCCTGAGCCTGGACGACACCCGCCCCTTCGTCGACTGCCTGCGCGCGGGAAACACCGCGGGCGACGCCTGCCCGGCCTCGATCGAGGTGTACCGGCGCAAGCTGGCCGAGGTCGACGCCTGCCTGACCCGCCTCCACTCCGCCCGCGCCGACCTGCTCCGCAAGCTGGCCGCCGCCCTGGCCCGCCAACCCGGCCCCTGCCACGCGGACCCGGCATGCTGACCGCCACCGACGCGACCTTCGAGGCCACCGTCCTGCGCAGCCCCATCCCCGTCCTGGTCGACTTCTGGGCCCAGTGGTGCCCGCCCTGCCACATGATCGCCCCGGTGCTGGCCGAAATCGCCCGCGAGCGCGCGGGGGAGCTGACCGTGGTCAAGGTCAACACCGACGAGAACCCGGTGGTCGCACGGACCTACCAGGTGATGTCGCTGCCGACCTTGCTCTTCTTCACCGACGGCAAGCCGATCCAGTCCCTCGTCGGCGCCCGCCCGAAGATGAAGCTGCTGTCCGAAGTAGACGCCGCTCTGCGCGCGCACGGCGCACTGGCGTAGTTCGGCCTGCCTGCTGGTGGAGAGGGCAAGGCCGGGCCTTGCCCTCTCGGGAAGCCTCAGGCGGCGGGCATCTTGTCGATGAAGCCGTAGATGCCCTTGAGCTTGCCCTCGTCGGCGACGACGACGTCGGAGCCCTCGACGATGGAGTCGCCGCCTGCGGTGGGGGCGATCTGCCAGCGGAAGCGGGCGGTGCCGTGGTGGGCGTCGACGGGGCCGATGAGGGTCAGGGCGTGGCCGGGGAACTGGCCGACCACGGCGCCGATGCCCGCGTTGATCGCGTCCGGGCCCTGGACCTCCATGAACGGGTCCACGAAGACGGCGTCGGCGGTGCACAGGTCGGTGGCCAGGGCGCCGCGGGTGTCGGCGTCGGTGGTGTTCCACAGCTGGATGTAGCGGTCGACGAGTTCCTTCAGGTCGCTCACGCGAGTCCCCTTCGTTGAGAAGCTTGTGGAGTGTCGTCGCGGCCGCAACTTGGCTCCCACCATGCCGGCGTCGGCGGAGCGGGGCCATCGCGTGTCAGCGCGTCATCAGCGCGTCATCAGGAATAAACCCGTCCACCTCGGGGGTTGGGTAGATTGTTTAATATTCAACCTACGTGGAGGGGTCGCCATGCAGCCCGTCCTCTACCTCAGCCACGGCGCGCCGCCGCTGGCCGATGACGACGTCTGGACGCGGGAGCTCGCGCAGTGGTCGGCCGCGCTGGACCGGCCGAGCGCGATCCTGGTCGTGTCGGCGCACTGGGAGGCCGCGCCGGTCATGATCGGGGCCACCGAGACCGTCCCGCTGACCTACGACTTCTGGGGCTTCCCGGAGAAGTACTACCGGGTCACCTACCCCGCGCCGGGCGCGCCGGAGCTGGCGGCCAAGGTGCGCAAGCTGATCGGGGGCACCGCCGACGACCCCGCGCGCGGCCTCGACCACGGCGCCTACGTCCCGCTGGTCGAGATGTACCCCGACGCCGACATCCCGGTGCTGCAGATCTCCATGCCCACGCTGGACCCGGCCGAGCTGGTCGCGCTCGGGGCGAGGCTGGCGCCGCTGCGCGAGGAGGGCGTGCTGATCATCGGCAGCGGCTTCTTCACCCACAACCTCGCCGCCATCAACGCGCCCAGCACGCCGTCGTGGTCCAGCGAGTTCGACGACTGGGGCCACCGCGCCCTGGCCGCGGGCGACCTCGACGCCCTCGTCGACTTCGAGCGCAAGGCCCCCGCGGCCCGGCTGGCGCACCCGCGCACCGAGCATTTCGCGCCGCTGTTCGTGGCCGCGGGCGCGGCGGGCGGCACCGACGGGCGCAGCGTGATCGACGGGTTCTGGCGCGGCCTGGCCAAGCGCTCCTGGCAGTTCGGCTGAGAAACGCCGGACGGGCCCGGGGGATGCCCCCGGGCCCGTCCGCTGCGGATCGGTGGTCAGCCGATCGGGTTGCCGCCGACCAGCTTGGTCAGCCTCGACCGCGTGTCGGCCAGGGAGGAGCCAGCCGCGGTCTGCAGGTCGGACCGGCCGTCCAGACCCGGCAGCGCGGGGGTCCGCACCGGCAGGTGGTCGGCGGGCGGGAGCTGCACGAGGTGGCCGGAGAAGGCCCCCTCCAGGTTGTCCAGGCTGCGCGGGCCCGCCAGGACGGCGGTGTCGGCCAGCGGGTCGGGCCCCATGACGGCCAGGCCGTCGGCGCCGGGCACCTGGTTGAGGTGCAGGTCCTTGGTGAACTCGTCCATCGGGCCGCCCTGCGCGCCGAGCACGTAGAGCACGTCGGTCATCGTGTCGTCGAAGCGGGGCAGGGTGAGCGTCATCTCGCTGAGCTGGTCACCGCCGACGCTCGCGCCGTCGAGGGAGTCGGTCGTCGCCAGCGGGTCGCTCATCACGCCCATCGTCGCGGCGGTGGCGATGCCGTTGACCAGCGTCGCCATGGGGTCGCTGGAGCGCTGCTCGGGGCCGACCAGCCCGGCGACCGGGGTGCGCTTGAGGTCCACGCCGTTCCCCGTCATCTGTGCGAGGGCGAACTCGAACCCGCCTGCGAGCGAGTCGGGGTACTGCTGGGCGTCCATCAGCTGCTGCGGGTCGCCCTGGAACAGGCCGAGGCCCCCGCCGCTGCGGGGCGCGGCCCCGGTCACGCCTGCCACCTGGGTGACGTTGTCCACCGCCTCGAACAGGTTGATCGTCTCCTCAACGGGCCGCACGGCCTCGGCGGTCGCGGGCAGCGCGCCCGACACCGGGTGCCTGCCGGTCAGGCCGTTGACGTCGACCAGCTCGTCGAGCCCGGCCAGCGGCTCGCCCGCGATCCCGTCCAGCGGGTTGTCGATCGAGGGCAGGTCCGCGCGGCCCGACCCGCCTGCCGCCCCGGCCAGAGCGCCGTCGACCAGGGGGAAGCCGGTGCGGCCGAGGCCGAGCAGGCCGGCCAGGTCGCCCAGCGGGCTCGTCTCGTCCAGCAGGCCGCCCACGGGGTCGGCGTTGCGGTCGGCCCGCCCCAGGCCGCCGGTCAGCGCGCCGAGGGCGTCGCCGCCGAGCAGGTCGGTGACCGCGGTGACGCCCAGCGGGTCGGCGACGGGCGGGGTGTTCGCCCGGCCCGCGGGGGCGCCGGGCAGGGCGAGCAGGTCGCCGAGGTCGCCCAGCGGGGAGCCCTCGCCGGTGAGGCCGTCCAGCAGGCCGTCGGTGGGCAGCAGCCCCCCGTCCAGGCCGAGCAGCTCGGTGACGTCGTCCGCCGGGTTGGACACCTGGGTGTTGAGGCCGTCGACGGGGGCGGACACGGGCAGGTCGGACCGCTGCTGGAGACCCCCCGGGATGCCGCCGGGGAGACCGCCGAGGCCGAGCACCTCGCCGAGCACCGACGGACCCATGAGCGCCGCGCCCAGCGGGTTGCCGGTGCGGCCGAGGTTGGTCAGCCCGTTGATCGGGTTCTCGACGCCGAGGCCCTCCAGCGGGTTCTCGACCCCGAGGCCCTCCAGGGGGTTGCCGGTCGGCAGGTCCGCGCGGCCCTGGTTGGTCAGGCCGGTCAGCGCGTCGAGCGGGTTCTCGACACCCAGGCCCTCCAGCGGGTTGCCGGTCGGCAGGCCCGAGCGGCCCTGGTTGACCAGGCCGTCGGTCGGCAGGCTGGTCAGGGCGTCGACGGGGTCGACCGCGCCGAGGGCGTCGAGCGGGGTGTCGGTGGGCAGGTCGGAGCGGCCGACGCCGTTGAGGCCCGTCAGGAGGTCGACGGGGTTGCCGACGTTGCCTGCCAGGTTCTGCAGCGGGTTGCTGTCCAGGCCCACGAGGGCGGACAGGGCCGACTGGATGCCGTTGCTCAGCTCCTCGACCGGGTTGGGCATCACCGGGCCGTCGGCGCGGCCCACGCCGGAGAGCGGGAGGGCGTCGGTGAGGCCCTCGGTCAGGTCGTCCAGCGGGTTGCCCACGGGCGGCGAGCCCGCCCGGCCCAGCCCGTTGGCGGGCAGGCCGTCGGTCAGCGCGCCCAGGCCCCCGAGCAGGCCGTCCAGCGGGGTGCCCGCCGAGCGGTCGGCGCGGGAGGCGCCGGTGAGGTCGACGCTCTCACCCGAGGCGGCCAGCGGGTTCTCGATGTCGGCGGTGACCCGGCCGGGCAGGCCGTCGGCCAGCGGGAGCCCGGTGCGCCCGGTCAGCCCGCCCACGACGTCCCCACCGGTCAGCCCGCTCACCGGGTCCTGACCGCCAAGCAGGCCGCCCACCGGGCTCTGCCCGCCAGTCAAGCCGCTCACCGGGTCCTGACCGCCAAGCAGGCCGCCCACCGGGCTCTGCCCGCCAGTCAAGCCGCTCACCGGGTCCTGACCGCCAAGCAGGCCGCCCC